>JAFUSN010000003.1:0-323994 GCA_017467625.1 Clostridia bacterium
AAAGATGTATTGAGTGGATCACACGATGAAGTTGAATCTAGTGGAAAGACATTAACAGATTCAAGTGATAACAATGGAGAAGGAAGTGCTTCAGCAGGAGATGAAAATCCAAATTCAGATGATGGTGAAGGTTCTTCTCAAGGTGCTGATGGTGAAAGTGGTTCAATTGCAGAAGATTTAAGTAGAGAACAATCTTCAAACCCAGAAAATCCATTATCTCTAAATGGACAGGAAGATGGACAACAAGAAGCCATAGTTGAAACTATTACTGACGACGATTTTGAAGATATCAGAAAAAAGACACTCGCAAATTATGCTGATCTTAATCAAGAAAGATATAAGCAATTTTTAGGAGAAAGAAAAGACACCGACGAAGAAAGGCAAAAATTTGCGGATCAAGAAAAAGAAGAAGCATTTAAAAATGAAGAAAGTAAAAAAGAATTTCAAAAGAATTGGCGTGCAGCTGCAGGCGCAACACACATGCAAAGAAATGAAAAGGCTGGTAACAATGTAAGGGAATATGCAAATCAAAATTCTGAAGCATATCAAAAATTCTTAAATGGAAGAAAATCTTCAGATACTGAGATGATGAAATTTCTTAATGAAGAAAAAGACAATAATGCTGAATTTCAAAAATTGTTTAAGAAAGCAATACAAGCAGTAAATTCTAGAGGAAGTCAAACCCCAAAGAAATAGTAACAAAAGACAAGGCTTTAAACCTTGTCTTTTTGTTTTGTGTATGCTAAAATTGATTAGAGGTATATATGATTTTAGGTTTAATTTTTGCAGTTTTAGCTATTGGTGTTGACCAACTCACAAAGTTCTTGGTTTATGGAACTGTTGCAAAGTCAATTTTGGGTGATTTTTTGTGGTTTCAAAGCACTTTAAACACTGGTGTGGCCTTTGGGTTGTTTCAAGATGGAAACCTATTTTTCATTGTGCTTTCAGCCGTTGTTTGTGTAGTAATTTTATGGATTATGCTCGCAAAAAAGTTTTTTATATCAAAGCTTCAAAACATAAGTTTTGGATTGATTTTGGGTGGGGCAGTTGGAAATCTTTTAGATAGAATTATTTTTCATGGTGTGCGAGATTTTATTTATTTAAAATTTATGAATTTTGCAATTTTTAATTTTGCAGACATGTGCGTTGTTGTTGGAGTAATTTTATTTGTTGCAACAATTTTATTTGCAAAAAAAGAAAAATCGGTTCAGGAGAAACAAGATGGAACTGAACACTAAATTTGTTGTAGATGACCTTGACGATAAAATTAGGCTTGATGTTTTTTTGACAGAGAGTACTGGGTGGAGTAGGTCGCAAATTAAAAATCAAGTTGATGCTGGGAAAGTTTTAGTTAATGGAAAGAAACAAAAGGCTGGATTTTTAATTAAAAATGGCGATGAAATTGATGTTAAGTTTTCAAAAGAGCAAATGTCAGCTGAACCTGAAAACATTTCTCTAAATATTGTTTTTGAAGATGACGATATTGCAATTATAAATAAACCACAGGGAATGGTTGTTCACCCAGCGCCGGGAAGTCCAAATCATACACTAGTGAATGCGCTTTTATTTCATTTTGAAAATTTAAGTTCTGGAAGTGGTGATGTTCGGCCAGGGATTGTTCATAGAATTGATAAAGATACATCAGGGCTTTTAGTGGTTGCTAAAAATGATAAAGCACATGAAAGTTTAGCAAAACAAATTGCTGAACACTCTTGCTTCAGGCACTATCTTGCCCTTGTTGAAGGAAATGTTAAAAATGATTCTGGAATCATTGACACATTCATTGGAAGAAGTGAAAAAGACAGAAAAGTTATGGCTGTAAAAAATGAGGGAAAGCGGGCAATTTCAAGGTATTATGTGACGCATAGGTTTGGAAATTATACGCTTTTAGAGTTTGTTTTAGAAACCGGAAGGACTCATCAAATTAGGGTTCATTCAAAGTATATTGGTCATCCAATTGTTGGTGATAAAACCTATGGAATTGCAAAGCAAAAATTTAATTTAAATGGTCAACTTCTTCATGCTTTCAAACTTGAGTTAACACATCCAACAACAGGAAAACGAATGACATTTGAGTGTGAATTGCCAGATTATTTTCAAAAGGTTTTAGATAAGTTAAATTAACGAAGTAGTGTTTGACACTGCACAATATAAAATTTATAATTAATGTGTTAGGAGGATTTTATGGCAGAGAAAAAAGAGGAAAAGAAAACCACGACCACAACAACCAGTTCTTCAAATAAAAAGAGTGCAAGCTATTTCATGAGCATTTTTGCTTATGTTGCAGTTGTTGTTGGCGGACTTGCACTTTTTATTGCAATGATTTTATCAAAGGTTGGCGTTACCGCATCATTTATTGGAATTATGCAAAAAATTGCTAATGCAATTGGTTGGCTTGTTTTGTGTGTTCTTTCATTTAAGTATATTTCAAAACGCAGAAAAATTTGGATGTGGGTTGTTTGGGCAATTGCTGTTGTTATGATTATTGTTGGAATTGTTTTGTAAGGGGCAGGCTATGAGTAAAAAAGAAATTATTAAGACACTAGACATTTCTGCAAGTGTTTGTTTGCTTGTTGCAACGCTTTTAGTTTTGATTTATCAATTTGTTGGTGAAGCGCTTGTAATGAAATTTGGAATTGTGTTTTATGTGGCAACATTTTTAATTGCAATTGTGTTTTTTGCTTTAAGATTAAGTGAAAAACCAGAACAGATAGAGAATGCAGATGAATTAATTAAACCAAATAAATCATCAAAAACATGGCTCATTGTTAGATTGGTTTTATCTTGCATCATGTTTGCATTTGCACTCACAATTTTAATTTTGTTTTAAACCACTCAAAATGAGTGGTTTTTTATTCCTTTTGCTCATCTAACTTGACAAAGTAAAGGGTTTTAATTAAAATATTCGTGTTAGTAATTTTAAGGAGAAATATATGACATATAAAATTGGCACAAAAAAAGACGGAAAACTTACCGTTGAATTTAAGTTAAATAAAGAAGAATGGGAAGCTGAAGTTGAAAAAGCTTACCAAAAAAATAAAGGGAAATATAAACTTTCTGGTTTCCGTCAAGGAAAAATTCCAAGAAAGGTTTTAGAAAAAACTTATGGGGAATATCTTTTTTATGAAGATGCTTTAAATGAAGCTTGCGATAGATATTTCTTTGAATTTTTGGAAAAGGAAAAAAGTGTTCAAGCTGTTGACTATCCAAGCATTTCTGTAAAAAAACTTGATGCTGAAGGTGTTGAATGGATTGCAACAATCACACTTCTTCCTGAAGTTGAACTTGGTGCATACACTGGTCTTGAAGTTGAAAAACCAAAGGTTTCAGTGACAGCTAAAGATGTTGATGCAAAACTTAAAGATCTTCAAGAAAAGCAAGCAAGATATGTTGACGTTAATGATCGTGCAGCAAAAATGGGGGATTTGGTTAACATTGATTTTGCAGGTTCAATTAATGGAGTTGCTTTTGAAGGTGGCACAGCAAAAGATTATGAACTTGAGCTTGGTTCTCACTCATTTATTGAAGGATTTGAAGAACAAGTTGCCGGAATGAAAATTGATGAACAAAAGGATGTTAATGTAACATTCCCAAAGGAATATCATGCTAAAGAACTTGCAGGAAAGCCAGCTGTTTTTGCTGTTAAACTTCTTGCTATTCGTGAAAAACAAGTTCCAGAAATTGATGATGCTTTTGCAAGTGATGTAAGTGAATTTGATACACTTGAAGAACTTAAGAAAAGCACAAAAGAAGAAATTAAAAAAGAAAGAGAAGAAGCTGCTGAAAAAGAGCTTGAAAACAAACTTGTTGAAAAGGTTGTTGAAAATGCGAAAGTTGAAATTCCAGAAGTTATGATAAACAATCAAATTGCTCGCGATATTGAAGATATGAAGAGAACACTTCAAATGCAAGGAATGAGCTATGAAATGTATCTTGGTTATGTTGGAATGACAGATGAGCAATTTAGAGAAACAAGAAAGAAAGGAACAGAAAATCAAATTAAAATGAGCTTGGTTCTTTCAGAACTTGTAAAGAAAGAAAATATAACAGTAACTGATGAAGATGTTGAAAACAAGTTGAAAGAACTTGCTGAAAAAACAAAGAAAACAGTTAAAGATCTCAAAAAAGATATGAATCCAAGCCAAAAAGCAGTTGTTGAAAATAATATTATTTCAGATAAGGTTATAAAACTTTTAAAAGAGAAGAATAATATAAAATAGAATTGGAGAGTTTATGTTAGAAAAAGATAGCATGCTTATTCCCATGGTTGTTGAACAAACAAACCGTGGTGAAAGGTCTTATGACATTTATTCAAGGCTTTTAGAAGATAGAATTATTTTTCTTGATGGCGAAATAAATGATCAAAGTGCAAATTTAATTATTGCGCAATTAATTTATTTAGAGGGAAAAGATCCTGATAAAGACATAATGATGTATATTAATAGCCCAGGCGGCAGTGTTGTTGCTGGAATGGCAATTTATGACACGATGAATTACATTAAGTGTGATGTAAGCACAATTTGTATTGGAATGGCTGCAAGTATGGCCGCTGTTTTGCTTTCAAGTGGAGCAAAAGGTAAGAGAATTGCACTTCCAAACTCTGAGGTTATGATTCATCAACCACTTGGTGGTTTTCAAGGTCAAGCAAGTGATATTGCAATTCATGCAGAGCATATGAAACGCACTAAAAAGCGTTTAAATAAAATTCTTTCTGAAAACACAGGTGTTTCGCTTGAAACAATTGAGCGTGACACTGACCGTGATAATTATATGACGGCAGAAGAAGCTAAAAAATATGGGCTTATTGATGCTATTTACGCTAAAAGATAATCTCATTAAAGATATACAAAAGATATTTATTTTTTGCATATCTTTGTTTTTTTAAGGAGAAATTATGGACGAAAATCAAACCCCACCAGAAATGAGAAGCACATGTTCTTTTTGTGGCAGACCTCGCGGTGCATTTAAGGAAATTGTTGAAAATCCAAACGGAAGTGTTGGAATTTGTAATGATTGCATAAGAATTTGTAAAGATATTTTAGATAGCGAGGAGCGCAAGCGCAGAAAAGAAAAACCATTTGATCTTCCAAATCCTGAAAAGATTAAGGAAGAACTTGATCAGTATATTGTTGGGCAAACCAAGGCAAAAGAAGTTTTGTCAGTTGCTGTTTATAATCACTATAAACGAATTAATTATGTGATTCGCCAAAGGCAACTTCAAGAAAATGAACAAACAAAAACAAAAGTTTTTGATGATGTTGAACTTGAAAAGAGTAATATTTTAATGCTTGGACCAACTGGATGTGGAAAAACACTTATTGCAAAAACTCTTGCAAAAATTTTGGATGTTCCGTTTGCATCTGCTGATGCAACAACATTAACCGAGGCAGGTTATGTTGGTGAAGATGTTGAAAATATTTTGCTTAAACTCATTCAAGCTGCTGATTATGACATTAAAAAGGCAGAAAAGGGAATTATCTATATTGATGAAATTGATAAAATTTCAAGGAAAAGTGAAAATGTTTCAATCACACGAGATGTTTCTGGAGAAGGTGTTCAACAGGCACTTTTGAAAATCTTGGAAAGTACTGTAGCATCTGTTCCACCACAAGGAGGAAGAAAACATCCAAATCAGGAATGTTTGCAAATTGACACAACAAACATTTTGTTTATTTTGGGTGGAGCGTTTGTTGGACTTGATGAAATCATTAAAAAGAGAACTGAAAACACAACGCTTGGATTTGGTGGAAATGTTAAAACCAAGGCTCAAATTAAGCAAGATGAACTTCTTTCAAAAGTTGAACCACATGATTTAATTAAATATGGGCTTATTCCTGAATTTATTGGTCGTGTTCCAATCATAGTTTCACTGAATGAACTTGATGAAAAGGCGCTAAAAAAGATTTTGGTTGAGCCAAAAAATTCACTCATCAAGCAATACAAAAAATTACTTGAACTTGACGGAATTAAACTTGAATTTACAGCAAATGCAATTTCAGCTTTTGCAAAAAAAGCAATTGAACTTAAAACGGGTGCAAGAGGTCTTAGAACAATTGTTGAAGGTGCAATGCTTCCGGTTATGTATAGTGCGCCAAGCAATAAAAATATTCAAAAAATTGTTATGGATACAGAAAGCGAAGATAGTTTTAATGTTGTTTCAACAATAATTGAAAAACCAGATGAACAAACTGCATAAAATTAGCCATTGGAAAATCCAATGGCTTTTTCTTGATTTTAAAATTAAACAATGTTAAAATTTATTTGGAGATAAAAATGAAAACAATCAAAAGTGCCTGTTTTTTAAAATCTGAAACTGATTTTAAAAATTACAAAGGTTTTGGCTATCCAGAAATTGTTTTTGCTGGAAGAAGTAATGTTGGCAAATCTAGTTTAATTAACCTAATTGCAAACAATGGAAAACTTGCAAAGGTTTCTGCAACTCAAGGCAAAACAAAACTTGTAAATTTTTTCTTGTTTAATGATGAATTTTTGCTTGTTGATTTGCCTGGTTATGGTTATGCTTCTGCTGGAAAAGATGAGCAGGAACGCTGGGCGAAAATGATTAATTGTTATCTTGAGAATTCAAAACAAATTAAATGCGCAATTTTGCTTGTTGACATTCGTCATACGCCAACAAAACAAGATATTCAAATACTTGATTATTTCACATTCAACAATATTCCGGTAACAATTGTTGCAACTAAATTAGATAAAATTAAAAATAGTGAAAAACAAAGAAATTTGGCAAATATTTCTGCAACACTTAAAGTTGGAATAAACAATATTTTTGTTGTGAGTGCTGAAAAGAAGATTGGGCGAGATGAACTTGTTCAGCGAATTTATCAATTTATTGACGGAGAGTAGAATGAAAATTTATGCAATTAGTGATTTTCATTTGAGTTTTGGTGCAAACAAGCCAATGGATGTTTTTGGTGGAAATTGGGAAGGATATTTGCCGAAGATTGAAACAAATGTTAAAAACAAGGTTGGCGACAACGACATTTTGCTTATTGCGGGTGATATTAGTTGGGCAATGAAACTTGATGACACTAAACAAGATATGGAATTTTTAGGAAAGTTGCCAGGCACAAAAATTATGATTAAAGGAAATCATGATTATTGGTGGCAATCAGTTTCGCGTGTGCGAGAAGTGTTGCCTGAGAGTGTGAAAGTTCTTCAAAATGATGCAATAAAAATTGGTAAAATTGTGTTTTGTGGAACGAGGGGCTGGGCTGTTCCAGATGAAAAAACAAAGGATTACACTGCTGATGATTTAAAAATTTTTAAGCGTGAATGTGAAAGGTTAAAACTTACACTTATGGCTGCAAAAACCCTTAAAGAAGAGGGTGATGAAATTATTGCAATGATTCATTACCCACCATTCACTTCTGACCATCAGGGAACAGAGTTCACAAAACTATTTGAAGAGTATGGTGTTTCCAGTGTTGTTTTTGGGCACATTCATGGAAAGACAAATTGCCCAAAAATTTCTGAAATTAATGGAATTAAATATTATTTTACTTCGTGTGACCAAATTAACAATGACCCAGTTTTAATATGTGAGGTTTAAAATGGAAGAAATGTTTGATACATATGACATCAATGGAAAATTTTTATGCGTAAAATCAAGAAGTTTTTGTCATGGAGAAAATCCTGGAGTTTATCATAAACCAGTATGGATTTGAATCATAAATTCAAAAAATAAAATTTTAGTTCAAAGAAGGGCATTAAACAAAAAAGTTAATCCGGGCCTTTATGGTGTTACAGGAGGTCATGTTGATGCTGGTGAAACACCAATTGCTACATGTGTGAGGGAAACTGAGGAAGAATTGGGAATTAAGGTTGATGAAAATGAATTTAAATTTTTAGGTGAGTTTATCCATCAAAAAGGTTGGGAATTGGTTCAAACCTACGTGTTGAAAAAAGATATTGATTTATCAAAAGTTAAACTTCAAGTTGAAGAAGTTTCTGAAATTAAATGGGTGAGTTTAGGTGGTTTTAAAAAGTTAATCAATTCAAAAGAGTTTTGTTTTATGGAAAAAGAATATAGGGATTGGTTGATTGAGAAAATAAATAAAGAAATGAAAAGGATGAGTTAGTTCTCATCCTTTTCATTTAACATTGCTTGTATTAAAAATCTAATAATATTCTTGTTACTTTGAGAAAGTTTTTTAAAGATGGAGAAGTTAAAATAGATAAAAAAGAAAATGATAAAAAGTAATTAATTGAAATGAGAACTCGTTAGGGTTCTTTTTTTATTGGCAAAATGTGAGTTTTCAACAATTTGTTAATAACTTTGTTAAAAAAGTGGTCAAAAGTGGTCAAAATACTTGCAAAAGGGAATTTTTTGCAATATAATGTAATTACAAACTTAGAAGGGAGGAGTGTCTATGCTCATTGGAACATATCGTCATAGCGTTGATGCAAAGAAGCGTATGCGTATGCCTTCAAAGTTTAAAACAGAGCTCGGAGCAAACTTTGTAATAACAAAGGGAACTGCGGGCAATTTGTTTGTGTTTTCAAAAGCTCAATTTGATGTGCTTTATGAAAAACTTACAAACCTTCCTCTTTTTGATGAAGAAGCTCAAAAACCAGCAAGAAAATTTTTGGCTTCAGCATTTGAAACGGAAGAGGATCCACAGGGAAGAATACTTCTTCCAAAGGAACTTGTTAAATTTGCCAATATCACAAAAAACATTGTTTTTGTTGGTGTTGGTGGCAGAGTTGAAATTTGGGCAGAAGAAGAGTGGAACAAAGTTGATGGCGAAGAAAAGACAGATTTTTCAGCACTTTCAAAATTTGGAGTGTAAAGATGACAGAATTCAAACATATTCCAGTGCTTTTAAATGAAACTATTGATGGCTTAAATGTTAAAGATGGTGGAATTTATGTTGATGGAACTATTGGTGGGGCTGGTCATTCAAAGGAAATTCTTTCACATGCAAAAGTTGAGCGTTTAATTGGCATTGATCAAGATGAAGAGGCGCTTGCTGTTGCTAAAAAAAATTTATCAAATTTTAAAAATGTTACCTATGTTCATGATAATTTTAAAAATATTGATTTAATTTTAGATGATTTAAAAATAAATCAAGTTGATGGAATTTTAGTGGATATTGGTGTTAGTTCATATCAAATTGATGCTCCTGAACGTGGCTTTTCGTTTAGAGCTGATGGACAACTTGATATGCGTATGGATAAAAGCAAAGCGTTCTCGGCATTTAATGTTGTGAATGAGTACTCTGAAGATAAGCTTGCTGAAATTATAAGGGATTTCGGTGAAGAAAAATTTTCAAAGAGTATTGCCCGTCACATTGTTAAAGCACGAGAAAATAAACCAATTCAAACAACAAAAGAGCTGGAAAATATAATTTTATCATCGGTGCCAAGATATAAAGGCCAAGATGGAACAAGCAATGTTCAGCGAACTTTTCAAGCAATTAGAATTGAGGTTAATGCAGAACTTGATGTTCTTTCAGAATTTATTTCAAAGGCAGTTGGCAAACTTAAGCCAGGTGGACGACTTGCAATAATTTCGTTCCATTCACTTGAAGATAGAATTGTTAAACAGCAATTTAAAACACTTGCAACAGGTTGCATATGTCCGCCAGATTTTCCAATTTGTGTTTGTGGACATGTTGCATCAGTTAAACTTGTAACAAAACATCCAATAACAGCATCTGCTGATGAACTTAAATTAAATTCAAGATCAGCAAGTGCAAAACTTAGGGTGATTGAGAAACTTTAAAGGAGAAATGGACCTATGTTTGATGAAGATTACTACAATGGTTACACAACAACCGATTCAGAAACCGAAACAGAAACTGAAACAACTTCTGCTTACAATCCTTATGGTGCAAGTACTGAGTATAGCGCAGATTATGATGATGATTATTCTGTAACTTCAAATTATACTGGAGAAGAAAGTTATAATTCTGTTTCAAAAACAGAAACTCAAGAACTTGAAGAAATGGATGTTCGTGGAAAAATGGTTCTTCCAACCATAACTCAAAAAGAGGAAACTGTTTCGCTTACAAAAACAAAGCAAAGATTAACATTTTCAACTAGAATGAAGATGATAGCATCAATTTTTGCAGTAATTGTTGCATCACTTTTATTTGTTACAGTTTGGAATTTTGCAAGTGCAAACCAAATAAACTCAACACTTTCATCAAAACAAGAAATGGTAAATGAACTTAATTCAAGCATAAGTTCACTTCAAAATGAATATGTTTCTTATGTAAGTGAAGATGCACTTCGTGAATCTGCTGAAAGTGCTGGGTATGTATATTCAGATGAAACAAACACTTTTTATGTGAATAATGTTTCAACTTACAGCGAAGAAGTTGTTGAAGATTTACCATCAAATTGGTTCAATGATTTTTGTAATTTTTTAATAAACTTGTTTAATTAGGTCAAAAAATCACGAACTCTAACAAAAGAAATTATGAGTTCGGGGGATTATGGCAATTAAATTTAGTTCATATTCAATGAAACGAAGGTTGTCAGCATGCATAATGCTGGTAACCTTTTTTGTTTGTGTAATTTTTGCAAGACTAATTTACATTCAAGTTATAAATCGCAATTATTACATAAGTCAAGGACTTACAGAATGGCTTCGTGATTTACCACTAATTGCAAATCGCGGTGGAATTACTGATAGAAACGGAGTTGTTTTAGCTTCAAGCTACACAAGTTTTAATGTTTATGTTCGCCCAGCAGATGTTGAAAGTTTTGAAGATGTTTCAAGAGTGCTTTCAGATTCGCTTGGAATTGAGTTTAAAGATATTTTAGAAAAAATTTCAAATAAAAATTATAGTGAAATTAAAATTGCAACTGATATTGATAAAGATGTCGTTCAAAAGATTTTAAAAAATTATCAAAAAGGAATATTTTTTACCACTGACACAAAAAGAAATTATTCTTATAATGAACTCCTTTGCCAAATTTTAGGATTTACAGGGGCGGATAATTCAGGGCAAGCAGGTTTAGAGGCATATTATAATGAATATTTAAAGGGAATTAATGGTGTTAGTTTAGTTGAGTCTGATTTAAGGGGAAAAACTTTGAATCAAACCACAACGCTTTACACAAGTGCAATTGATGGACTCAATTTAGAGCTTACAATAGATTTTAGACTTCAAAAAGCAGTTGAAAAAATTGTTGATGATGCAGTTATTTCAACTGGTGCAAAATCTATTTCAGTTATCATTACAAACCCGCAAAATGGCGAAATTTTAAGCATTGCAACACTTCCATCATACAATTTAAATGAAATTCCACGTGATGATATAAAACTTCTTAATTCTCTCTCAAGGGCTTCAACAATTGTGGATACCTTTGAGCCTGGTTCAACATTTAAAGCGATAGTTGCTGCTATTGCGCTTGAAGAGGGAATTACAAGTAAACATGACTATTTTTATTGTGGTGGCTACAGAATAATAAATGGGGTGCGCATTAAGTGTGCAAGAAGATCAGGACATGGAAGCCAATCACTTGAGCAGGGGTTGATGAATAGTTGTAACTGCGTTTTTATGGATTTAATTCAAAGGATTGGTTTGGAAAAATTTTATTCTTATTTAGATAAATTTGGATTTACAGCACCTTTTGGAATTGACTTTCCTGGTGAAGTGAGTGCTGTATTAATGCCTAAATCTGCAGTAACTGCTGCTGATTTAGCTAGAATGGGATTTGGTCAAACAATTGCAATTTCGTCACTTGAAATGGCTGTTGGAGTTGGGGCAGTAATCAATGGTGGATATGTGCTTGAACCGCATTTTTTAAAGAGCGTTAGGGCGGCAAACGGAAATGTGATTTATGAGAAAAAAAGAGCGGTAAAAAATCAAGTTATAAGCGAAAACACAAGTGCCCTTATGCGTGAAATGCTTTACTCAGTTGTTGAAAAAGGCGGCGGAAAATATGCAAAAGTTGAAGGTTATAACATTATTGGTGGCAAAACAGGGACGGCTCAAAAATATGAAAATGGTGCAATTGCTCAAGGAAAATATATAGCTTCATTTTTAGGGTTTGCGCCATATGACAATCCAGAGTATTTAGTATTTGTTTCTGTTGATGAACCAGTTGGGGCATATTATGGTGGAGTTGTTGCAGCACCTATTGCAAAAAATATTTTTGAAGAAATTTTTAAAATGAAAAATTTAACAGAAACCGCCGGGGTTGAAGTTAAGGATATAACTCTTCCAACATTTATTGGATTAACTTTAACTGAAGCTTCGGCACTTGCTTCAAGTTTGGGAATACAATATTTGGTTCAAGGTGATGGAGATTATGTCACAGGGCAGGTTGCATCCCCTGGAACAATGCTCGCAAAAAATGATATTGTTTTGTTAATTTTTAATTAGGGTGGTGATGAATATGAAATTATATAAACTTTTAAAAGATATAAATTGCAGGACGATTGGAAATTTGTCGATTGATATCACTGGGCTTTATCACAAAGACACAGAAGTTAAGGAAGGGGGCTTGTTTTTTTGTTTGCGTGGAACAAGGGTTGATGGAATGAGTTTTGTTTTGTCGGCAATAAAAAATGGGGCTGTTGCCATTGTTGTTGAACAAGAGCTTCCAGGACTTTTTGGTATAACTCAAATAATTACAAAAAATTCTAGAGAAGCAATGAGTTTGATTTCAAGTAAATTTTTTGGATCACCAGCAGATAAATTAAAAATTATTGGAGTAACAGGAACAAATGGTAAAACCACTACAGTTAGTTTTTTATCGCAAATATTTGAAACCGCGGGTAAAAAAACGGCAATAATTGGCACAAATGGTGTATTTTTCGGTGGTGCACGCTATGAAACAGGAATGACAACGCCTGATCCAATTGAACTTCATAAATTTTTTGATTTAATGGTTAAAGCTCATGTTGAATTTGTGTTTATGGAAGTTTCAGCACATGCAATTGATCTTAAAAAAATTTGCGGAATAAATTTTGAAATTGTTGTATTTACAAATTTAACTGAAGATCATTTAGATTACTTTCCATCTATTGAAAAGTATTTTGAAACAAAAAGAAGTTTGTTTTCAAAAGCACATGCAAAGTTTGCAATTTTAAATGCAGATGATGAGTTTGGTAAAAGAATAATTTCAAGTATAAATATGCCATTTTTGACATATGCTATCACTGAAAAAGCGACAGTTAAGTGCGATGAGTTAGTGTCAGAATTAAATTTTCAAAAATTCAAAATAAATAATGAAGAATTTACTTTGAATATTGCAGGAAGATTTAATGTGTTTAATTGTCTAGCTGCAATTTCAGTTGCAAAGGTACTTGGAATTTCATATGAGACAATAAAAAAAGCGCTGCTGTCATTAAAGTCTGTTGATGGCAGGTTTAATACAAAAGTTGTCTTGGGTGTTTTGGTTATTATTGACTATGCTCACACTCCAGATGGACTTTCAAATATTCTGTCCGCAGCAAGGGAACTTTCAAATGGAAAGGTGATTTCTGTGTTTGGATGTGGTGGAAACAGAGAAGTTCAAAAACGCAAAATAATGGGTGAAATTTCATCAAAACTTGCAAATTTTACAATAATTACTTCAGATAACCCCAGGTTTGAATCTAGACTCAAAATTGCAAAAGATATTGAATCAGGGATTTTAAATTCAAACTACATCATTGAACTTGACCGAAGTAAAGCGATAAAAAAAGCAATTTCAATTGCCGAAAAAGGTGATGTTGTTGTTATTGCTGGAAAAGGAGCTGAAACATATATTGATGAAAATGGAATAAAAATTCCTTATAGTGATTATGATGAAATAAAGAAAATTGAAGGAGAAAAATAATGCAAAATGCCTTGTTTATGATTCAGAGTTTAATTTATGGATTTTTAGTAACTTTTGTTGTTTCGCCAATGGTTATTTCATTTATTAAGCGTGAAAAGGTTAAACAAGTAATTTTAAATTATGTTGACACTCATTCTTTCAAATCTGGCACTCCGACAATGGGTGGAATTATTTTTTTGATATCAATTTCTGTTGTGAGTTTAATTTGTTTTACAGGGTCAGGAAAACTTGCAAAAATGTCAATAATTTTATTTTTAAGCTTCGGATTGGTTGGATTTTTAGATGATTTTATAAAATTTAAATTTAAAAGAAATTTAGGGCTTTTGCCGTATCAAAAGATAATTTTTCAACTTATTGTTTCAATTTTTGCAGGAATTTTTGTTTATAACAGTTTTTTAGGTGGAACGCTCATTGTTCCTTTTACAAGTAAAACTATTGAGATTGGTTTCTGGATAATTCCGCTTACTGCAATCATTTATATTGCCACAACAAATTCAGTTAATTTAACTGATGGACTTGACGGTCTTGCTTCATCAACAATGTTTGTTTATTTAATTTCGTTTATTGGGCTTGCCATAATTTTAATTTCAAAAGGCGTAATTGGATTAAGTCAAGTTCAAGGCGAAGAGATGAAAAATTTAATTACGCTTGCTTGTGTTTCTGCTGGTGCAATGTTAAGCTTTTTGATATTTAATTGTTTTCCGGCTAAAATTTTTATGGGTGATACTGGTTCACTTGCACTTGGAAGCCTTGCTGCGAGTGTTATGGTTATGAGCGGGACAAGTTTTTATATTCCAATTATTGGCATTATGTTTGTGTTGAGTTCAGTGTCAGTTATTTTGCAGGTTTCATATTATAAATTAACTAAAAAAAGGATATTTTTAATGGCCCCATTGCATCATCATTTTGAAAGACGCGGAATTCATGAGGTTCGAATTACAATGATTTATAGTTTGGTCACAATGTTTGCTGGAGCAATTGTTATTATTTTAAATATCCTTTAGTGGAGGGATATGAAAGTTTTAATTTTAGGAAGTGGAAAAAGTGGACTTTCGGCAGATGAATTTTTAAAAGAAAGTGGATATGAAACAGAGTTTGCAAAAAGTGACGACATAAATTCTAATTTTTTGAAAAAAGATTATTTAGACAGGCTGTTTAATGGTCTGTCTTTTATTGTGAAAAGTCCTGGCATTTCAAACTTTAACAATTTGATTTGTGAGGCAAAGGCGAGGGGAATTAAAGTTGTTAATGAGTTTGAAATTGGAGCAAATTCACTAAAAGGTGAAACAATTGCCATCACTGGAACTAATGGAAAAACCACAACAGTTTCGTTAATTTATTCTCTTTTGGGTGAAGAAAATGTGTTTTTGGGTGGAAATATTGGTGTTCCAGTAACTAAATTTGCGAAAAAAACAAATAACAGCAGTTTGAGCATTTTAGAGGTTTCAAGTTTTCAGCTTGATGGAATTAAAAATTTTAAGCCTAAAATTAGTGCAATATTAAATATTGCAAGTGACCATTTAAATTATCATAAAACAATAAAAAATTATATTAATGCAAAATTTACAATTTGTAAATTTCAAACTGAAAATGATTTTTTAATTTTAAATGCAGATGATGAATATTTAAAAAATCACATTCCAAAAACAAAAGCTCAAATTTTTTATTTCAGTTTAAAAAATAAAGTTAAAGGTTGTTATTTATCTCGTGGATGCATATATTTTAACGACAATAAAAAGACTCAAAAGCTTGGTTCAATTAAAAATATAAATTTAGTTGGTGATCATAACAAGTCAAATGTTTTGTGTGCGGTTTTAGCAGCTCAACTTTCTGGAAGAAAATTTGACATATCTAAATTAAACAATTTCAATTTAGATAAACACAGGATTGAATATGTTGATAAAATTTCAGGCGTAGAATTTTATGATGATAGCAAGGCTACAAATATTTCAAGCACACTAGCTTCAACAAAATGCTTTAAACGCAAAATAAATTTAATTTTAGGCGGAAGCGATAAGGGATATGCATTTGATGAATTGTTTTCAAATCTCCCAAAAAACGTTGTTAGAATTGCGGCTTATGGCCAAACAAGATTTTCAATTTTAAAATCTGCAAAAAAGTATAATTTTAATGAAATTTTTGGTTGTAAAACGTTAGGAGAAGCAACAAAACGACTTTTTGATTTATCAAAATCAAATGAAATTATTTTGCTTTCTCCAGGTTGTGCAAGTTTTGACCAATTTAATGGATATGCTGAAAGAGGTGCTTTTTTTGTTAATTTTGTTGAGGAATTGAAAAATGAAAGCATTAGTGGTAGGTGTCAGAAAAAAACATAACTTTAATTTTAGTTTAATTGTATTAATGACTTTACTTCTATTTATAGGGTTGGTTTTTGTTTATAGTGCAAGTTACTATAGTGCTGACATTAGTTTTGGTGATAAGTTTTTCTTTGTAAAAAAACAATTGTTTGGAATTGGTGTTGGCTGTGTTGGATTTTTATTTTTTTCATTTTTTGATTATAAAAAATTAAATAAAATCAAATGGGTTTTATATGTTGTTTCAATTGTTTTGTTGGCCGCTGTTTTTATACCGGGAATTGGGGTTACAACATATGGGGCAACTAGATGGATAAATCTAAAAATTTTAACATTTCAGCCATCTGAAATTGCAAAATTTGCATTTATTGTCCTTTCAGCAGGAGTGCTATGTAAATCAAGTGAAAAAATAAAAAATTTTAAAACCTTTTTATTTGTTTTAGTTTTGGGTGGAATTTTATGTGCTTTAATAATTTTAGAACCAAACATGTCCATTACAATTTGTATGGCAACACTTGTTGTTGTGATGCTTTTTGTTGGCGGTGCAAATTTTAAGCACTTTGCATGGCTAATTGTTCCTGGCATTGCACTGGTTGTTTTTTTGATTGTAATTGAACCATATAGACTTAAGCGTATAGTTGCATTTTTAGATCCTTTTGCATCAAAACAAGATGAAGGATTTCAGCTTGTTCAATCAATTTTAGGTGTTGCACTTGGTGGATTTTTTGGTCGTGGAATTTTTAATTCAAGACAAAAATATTTATTTTTACCGTTTGCAGAATCGGATTTTATTTTTTCAATTATTGCAGAAGAAATCGGATTTTTTGGTGTATTTTTATTAATTTTTATTTTTATTTTATTATTTTTGCAAATTATTAGAATTGCCAAGAATGCAAATTCAAAATTTGGATGTTTGCTTTCATCTGGAATTGGCTCAATAATAATTATTCAGGTTTTATTTAACCTTATGGTTGTTTTAGGGCTTGTTCCACCAACGGGTTTGCCGTTGCCATTTATAAGTGCTGGCTCAACTGCAATAATGATAAATATGTCAATGCTTGGGGTGGTTCAAAATGTATATAAACAAAGTAAAAGCAGAGTGTGAAACTCTGTTTTTATTTTTATTCTTTGTCACGCCAACAACAATTTTGGAGCTTACTCATGTTACTATATTTTTATGAGTGAAATATGATAACATTAGAGCAGGCAAATGAATACACAAAAAGACTATTTTCTACAAGTTGGGTTCAATGGATACACGAAGGAAGTGAACCAGCAGAAACACATTTTCAAAAAAGTGTTAATGTTTTTTGGGGAACTATTTCAAGCCATTGTGCAAATTGATTATTATCACCGCATAAAAAAAGAGTGGCTTTTGCCACTCTTTTTAATTTGAAAGCGTTCCAGTGATATTTATTGTTGTTACATTGCTTGTGGAATCAGTTTCGGCTGGAACAAAAATTCGAGTTCCGGTTTCGTTTGGAAGCGTTAATAAATTTGTTCCAGAAATTGTGTATTCATCTGGTGAATATGTGTGAGTTGTTCCATTGTTTTCACTAACAATGCTAGTAATTGAAAATTTAGTTGGAAGTTGATCGGTCACAACAACATTTGTTGCATCAAGATTTCCACGATTTGTTAAAGTTAAAGTGTAAATCATTGTTCCGTTGTTGTTAACATTGTCAGAGCTTTGTGTCTTTTCAATTAAAACATCTGCATAATCTTCAATTGTGAGAGTTAAACTTTCACTTTGACTAACTGTGCCAGTTCCGGCTCCAGCAGTTACTGTTACTGTGTTAATAATTTCAGTTATTCTTGATGTAATAACTTCGTCAACAGTTGTGTTGTATGTAACAATCACACTATCGCCAGATGGAAGAGTTATTGGAAGAGTAAATTCAAGAGGATTTAAAGTTGTTGCAGAAAGTGCAGTTATGTTATCGTTGTAAATCATTTGAGCGCTTCCTGGAATGTAGTTAATAACTCCACCTGCCATATCATCACTAATTTTTATATTTGAAAGTCCACTTGAACCAATATTTGTAATTTTAGCAAAGTAGGTGATTGTTTCACCTGGTCTGTAGCTCGTTGAACTGCTTGTTAGCTCAAGATTAAAACTAAATTCATCATTGATTACCGCTGTAACAATGTTTGAATCATTCGTAACTTGTGACTGAGATCCTTCATAGCCAAATGTAACACTAGCTTGATTTGTTATGGTTGTTGCCATAATTCCTCCTTACAGTAATTTTGGAAAATTCTATAATTTTCCACTAACAGTTTATGCAAAAAGTGCGATTTGTGTTCCACAAACAATAAAAGTTCTGCTTGAATAAAATAATTTAGGAGATGTTATGAGTAGTTATTTAATTGAAGGTGGAAATAAACTTTTTGGTAAAATTAAAACTGATTCTGCCAAAAACTCAATTTTACCAATTTTGGCAGCAACAGTTCTAACGGATGATGAATGTGTAATTTATGATGTTCCAATGTACCTTGATGTTTTAGAAATGATCAAAATTTTAAAAGCGCTTGGTAAAAAAGTTGAAATTAGTGATAATTCGGTAATTGTTTCGGGACCTGCACATAGCAGTGAAGTGATTATGGATGAAGCAAAAAGGTTGAGGTCTAGTATATTTTTTATTGGGAGTTTGCTTGGAAAAAACAAAAGGGTAAGTTTTATTTCTCCGGGAGGATGCAAAATTGGGAAAAGGCCGATTGATATTCATTTGATGGGATTAAATAAACTAGGATTTGATTTTAGTGAAAATTTTGGAGTAATGAATTTTACTGAGAAAAAATTAATGGGTTGTGTTGTTGAATTTCCATTTCCGAGCGTTGGAGCAACTGAAAATATTATGATGGCAGCAAGTTTAATTAATGGAGAAATGACAGTAATTAAACTTGCTGCAAGAGAGCCAGAAGTTGAAGATCTTGGAAAATTTATAAACTCAATGGGTGGCACGGTTTATGGACTTGGAACGGAAACAATTGTTATAATTGGAGTGAAAAAACTTCATGGAACAAGTTTTAAACCGATCGGTGATAGAATTTTAGCGGGAACATTGCTCGCTGCGACTGCAATGTGTGGTGGGAAAGTTGAGGTTTTAGACATAAATCCCAATTTTTTGTTGCCCCTCATTGTGATTTTACGAAATTCTGGTTGCAACATAGATGTGTTTCGTGATAAAATAACATTGGAAAGTTGTGATAGACTGAAAGCAATTTCAAATTTGAAAACAGCCGTTTATCCTGGTTTTCCAACAGATTTGCAATCAATAATGCTTTCAATGATGACAATTGCAGATGGAACATCGGTTATTGAGGAAAATATTTTTGAATCTAGGTTTAAAGTTGCTGACGAACTTATTAAAATGGGTGCGAGCATAAAAATTGATGGAAATAAGGCAATTGTTAATGGAACAAAAAAATTATTTGGAGCGCAAGTTGTTTGCCCAGATTTAAGGGGTGGTGCAGCACTTGTTCTTGCAGGACTTGTTGCAAAAGGAACTTCACAAGTTGATGATGTTTTTCATATAGAAAGAGGATATTTCAATTTTGATGAAAAACTAAAATCGCTTGGAGCAAAAATAACGAAGGAATAAAACATGAAAAGAAAAAAATTCTGGATAGTGTTTAGCATTGTGCTTGTTTGCGTTGTTGCAATCAACGTATTTTTTGCCTTGCTGTTTAGAATTCAAAAGGTTGATGTTGAGTTTAGGCAAAGAGCTGAAGCAACTTCAACAAATCTTCCATCAAATGTTCAACAAAAAGTTTTAGATAGTGGCAATTTTCCATATGGTCTTAGTATTCTGTTTGTTAGCGTTAACAGAAATGTTGCTACCATTGAAAAAGATATTCCATATGTAAAAGTTAATCAAGTTATAAGATATTTTCCAAATAGACTTGGGGTTTATATTAGTGAAAGAACTCCAAAGTTTAGAGTTAGGGACACATATGAAACTGATAAGTGGTATATTTTGGATGAAGATTTTAAAGTTTTAGACAGGGTTACAACCGCAGAACTTATTGATGGTTCATCTCATTACAATGAAACAACAATGTTTTATTATGACAAAACATTTGAAGTTGATCCAAACTATTTAACAATTGAAGCTCAAGTTGGTGAGTTTATTTCAAAACCTGAACAAATGGAACTTCTTGTTAAAATTGCAGATGGAATTTATGCTGCAACAACAGATGTTTCAAGGGTTAAAAATGTTTTAATTGAAGAAGTTGATGGTGAAAAACATATTGAACTTACAATGAAAACTTCAGCATCTGGAAATGATACAGGTGGAAAAATTTTAATTACCGGAACCGATAACATTGAAGTCAAAGTTCAGGCTGCGGTGTATACATATGTTGATAAAATTTGGAAAAGTGATGATCCAAGCATTGATCAAACAAGCATTGTGTTTGTTGTTACCGTTGATGCAAACGGAAAAATTAATGTGCTTCAAACCGAAGAGTAAAGAGAGGCAAAGGCCTTTCTTTTTTTTGTTTAAGTTGTGTAAAATAGCACATAATTTGAATAATTAAAGGTTTTTTATTTGACACAAAAAAGTTATGTGAATATACTTTAATTATATAAACTAAATGTGAGATAAAATGAGAGAAGTCGCAGCAATAATTGATATTGGTTCATCATCAATCGTTACGCTTGTTGGTGAAAATGGAGTTAATGGAACCTTTAACATTTTGGGTAGAGGTAATGTTTCTTATGCTGGTTTTCAAAATGCAGAATTTTTGGAACCAGAAAATTTAAAGTTTGCAATGGCTTCTTCAATTTCATATGCTGAAATGCAGTCTGATTTGAAAATCACAGAGGTTTTTGTTGGTGTTCCTGGAGAATTTTGTTCGTGTGTAACAAAATCTGTTGATTTAACATTTCCAAAACCAAAAAGAGTAACAGAATTTGATGTTGAAAATATTTTTAAAAGTGGTTCAAATTTCACAAATCCAAATTATTCACTTATAAATCATTCAGTTATCTATTATGACATTGATGATGTTAAAAAAGTAATTGACCCAATTGATATGAAAGCGAAAAAAGTAAGTGGTCACATTTCATATATATTAGCTGATGTGAAGTTTTTGAAACTCATGAAAGAAATTTTTGCAGAACTTAGAATTACAGTTGCAGGCTATGTTTCATCAATTTTAGCTGAGGTGTTATATTTGTTTGAACCAAGTGTTCGTGATAAATATGTGCTTCTGGTTGATTGTGGCTACATCACAACAAATGTTGCACTTGCAAGAGGAAATGCACTTTTGTTTTTGAATAGTTTTTCAATGGGTGGAGGATATATAACAAGTGATTTATCTCAATGCTTGAAAATTAGTTTTGCAGAAGCAAAGCGTTTAAAAAGAAAAGTTGTTTTGGGCTGGAATGCAAAACCAACTGATAAATATCAAGTTGAAGGCGATGAACAAATGCTGACTTATCAAGCAAAAGTAACAAATGAAATTGTTGCTGACCGTGTTGAAATGATTGCTGATTACATTCAAAAGTGTTTAGATAGATGCATATACGCAATTCCAGAATTTCTTCCTATTTATTTAACTGGTGGTGGGCTTTGCCACATTGTTGGTGCAAACCATCTTTTAAGCAATAAATTAAAACGAAAAGTTGAAATTACAACATCAAGGGACTTGAATAGAATAAAGCCATTTGATGCTTCCGAAGAGGGGCTTTTAAATTTGGTTTTAAATAATGAAGATTTGCTTGATGAAATTTTAGTAAAATAACGAGGTGTAAGATGGAAATAAATAACATAACTCCAATTTGTAAAATTTTAGTTATTGGTGTTGGTGGTGGCGGATGCAACGCTGTTAACAGAATGATTGTTTCAGGATTAAAAAGTGCATCTTTTGTTGCTGCAAACACAGACAAACAAGCATTAATGCTCAGCAAATCAGCAGTTCAAATTCAACTTGGTGAAAAACTTACAAAGGGTCTTGGTGCTGGCGCTGATCCAGAAATTGGAAGAAAGGCGGCAGAAGAGTCAAGAGCCCAAATCACTGAAAAACTTAGGGGTGTTGACCTTGTTTTCATCACTGCCGGAATGGGTGGTGGAACTGGAACGGGTGCTGCACCAGTAATTGCAAGCATAGCAAAAGAGATGGGAATTTTAACAATTGCAGTTGTTACAAAACCATTTGAATTTGAAGGAAAAACAAGACTTGCAAATGCAGAACTTGGAATTAAAAATCTCAGCAAATGTGTTGACACGCTTGTTGTTATTCCAAATGACAGACTTCTTTCAATTGTTCCAAAGGGAACAAGTATTGTTGATGCATTTAAATATGCTGATGAAGTTTTAAGACAAGGAATTCAAGGAATTTCCGATTTGATTGCAACTCCATCTCTCATTAATCTTGACTTTGCCGATGTTAGAACCGTAATGAAAAACAGAGGTTTGGCTCACATGGGAATTGGCGAAGGTAAGGGCGAAAAGAGAAATGAACTTGCAGTTCGTCAGGCAATTGCAAGTCCACTTCTTGAAACTTCAATTAACGGAGCAAAGGCTGTTATTATCAATGTTAAGGGTGGATTTGATTTAACTCTTGAAGAAGTTAATGATGCTGTTCACATGGTTAAAGATGTGGTTTCACCTGATGCAAACACAATTTTTGGTGCAACAATTGATGAAAACTATAATGACAGAATGATTGTTACTATTGTTGCAACAGGATTTGAGGGAAGTAAATTTGAAAATGCAACAAATCCTGCTCAAAGGCAAGGGCTTGGGCAAGTTGTTCCAAAGCCACAGGATTCTGGAAATTTTGACAAAAACAAATATAATGACTTTGTTGCAGGAAAGCCTGTAATATCTTCATTATTCGATCGTGGTTTTGGAGAGGCTCCAAAACAAGAGCAACCAAGAGAAAATACTTCAAGATATTCTGATGTTGATCTTTGGAATAAACTTTCAAACACAGAAGTGAAGCAGGGTGTCAATGATCAAACGAATGCTGAATTTGAAAGAAAATATGGTCAAATCAATCAGGCACCGGTTCAAAGACCAGTTCAACAACCTGTTCAACCTCAAGTTGTTCAACAACAACCTGTTCAACCTCAGCAACCACGTCCAGTTCAAACCGGTGACACAAACTCAAGAATAAATATTGATGATCCTGAAATCCCACCATTTTTGCGTAGAAAGTTCAATAAATAAAATCATATAATTTAAAAGCATATCAAAAATTTATAAGATATGCTTTTTTGTTTTTATTTATTTTCAGTTTGTTTTATAATGTGAATGTGAGGTATGAAAATATGGATGCAAATTCAAAATATAAAATTTGGTTAAAAAATTCAACAAACAAACAAATTTTAGCTGAGCTTAAAGCAATGAATAAAAATGATATTGAAAGTGCATTTTTTAAGGATATTGAGTTTGGAACGGCGGGGCTTCGTGGCATTGTTGGAGCTGGAAGCAATTGTATGAATATTTACACTGTTGGAAGGGTTGCTGAATCAATTGCAATTTATATGAAAAATAAGGATTTTAAATCAGTGGCAATTAGTTATGATAGCCGAATTAAATCACTTGATTTTGCAAAATTATCAGCCAGAATTTTTGCGTATTACGGAATTAAAGTTTACTTTGCTGATCAAATGCTTGCAACTCCATTTTTATCATACATGGTTCGTTATTATCATGCAGATATTGGTGTCATGATTACTGCCAGCCACAATCCAAAGGATTATAATGGTTATAAAGTTTACAGTAGTGACGGGTGTCAGCTTTTAGATGAGCCTTGCTTTGAAATTATGAAAATTGCTGAAAATGTTAGTCTTTTTGAAAGAAATATGATTTCTTTCGCGGAGGCTCAAAAACTTGGGTTGATTGAATTTACTGATCTCACCATCAAAAATAGTTATTCTGCTGTTGTTGAAGCTCAAAGTTTAAATAAAATTAAAAATATTACAGCGGTTTACACTTCATTAAATGGAGTTGGAATGAACACAATTCCACGCGTTTTGGTTGAAATGGGCGCTACACTTATATTTAACAAAATTCAATGTAAGCCAAATAAAAATTTTACAACATGTCCTTATCCAAACCCTGAGAGAGATGATGTTTATCCAACATCAATAAAACTCGCAAATGCTCATAATGCCGATTTAATTTTGGCAAGTGATCCAGATGCAGATAGGATTGGGGTGTGCGTTAAGCATAATAACGAGTTTGTTCATTTAACTGGGAACGAAATTGGCGTGCTTTTAATTGATTACTTGCTTTCAAATAACAAAAATCCAAATGGTTATATTGTTAAAAGTGTTGTTTCAACGGAGCTTGCAACGGAACTTGCAAAGAAATATGGTGTTAAAATTAAAAATGTTTTAACAGGTTTTAGGTTTATTGGAAATTTTATAACCAATCTTGAAAAAGATGGAAAAGAAAATGAATTTATTTTTGGATTTGAAGAGAGTTCTGGTTATTTAGCTGGAACTTTTGTGCGTGATAAAGATGCAACTGTTGCAAGTATGTTAATTGCTGAACTTGCCAGTGAACTCAAAAAACAAAATAAAACTTTAGTAACCAGATTAAATGAAATTTATGATGAATTTGGATATCACCAAAGCAAAACACTTTCATATAGGTTTGAAGGTGAAGATGGTTTTAAAAAGATGCAAAACATTTTGCTCAAATTTAGAACTAATTCTCCAAAACAGTTTGCAGATAAAAAAGTTATTAAAGTTTTAGATTATGAAACGGAGATTGATGATCTTCCAAAGGCCAACATGATTGTTTTTAAATTGAGTGATGGTGCTCAAATTATTGTTAGGCCGTCAGGAACAGAGCCGCTGATTAAATTTTATGTTTCAACTAGCCGAACAAAAGATCAAAATTTAAAGGATTTTGAACTTCTTCAAAATGCAATTGAAAAGATGATTTAAAATCAAGATTACAAAAAACACAGGAATAAAGTAAAAGCAGACTTTTTTTGAAAAAATCTGCTTTTTTTCTATTGTAATTAGAATAAGTAAATAATTTTATAATATCAGCATGATGATGTATATTTTAATCTTTGTAATTTCAATAACATTAGATTTGTTTTCCACATTCTTTGTTTCAAAAATTATGAATTTGAAAGTTCCATTGTTTGAGCTATTTTTCTCACAGATTTTTTACATTATTGCTTTAACTTTATTTTTGTTTTGTGGTTTGCAAATTTATGTTTTTCTAATTATTAAATTTTTTATGACTTTTGCTGTTGCATTTTTAATTACTGATGACTATCATTTTAAAAAAATTATAAAAATCTCGTTAATTTTATTTGCTTCATTAATGATGATTTATGGCTTTTGGATATTTTTTGATATGTTTACAAAAGCGGTAATTTATGAACTTTTTGGTAAAAATTTAGATTATTTGAACCATATTTTTGTGTTTTTTGCAGAAATTTTGTTTATTTTTTTAATATTTATATCAACCAAAAGTGTATCAAATTTTGCTGATATCACAAAAAGAAAATTAAAAGTGTCATTTTGTATTTTTGGCAAGCATATATTAGTTACTGGCTTAATTGATAGTGGAAATATGCTCTACAATGGTTTAGAACCTGTTTTAATTTTAAAAAAATCAATTGTAAATGAATTGATTAGTGAAAGTATTTACCAAAATTTAAAAAGAATTAGGTGTGTTGGTGTCGACGAAATGCAATTTGAAATTCCTGTTATTAGCTCAGTTGAAGTTGAGTTTGAAGGATCAAAAAAAATTTGTTCGATTGGACTGGTTAATTATGATTTTGGTAAAAAATTTGATTGTTTGATTCATAGAGATTGTGTTTGAGGAGGTTTATGTTTAAATTTTTATTTAGCTACTTTAAAAACAAAAAAAGAAATGAAATTTTTTACATTGCAAATGGAACAGAAATTTTACCTGAAAAATTATCCACCTCAGAAGAAATTGAATTATCTGTCAAAATGAAAAATGGTGATAGAGCTGCGAGATGTGAATTGATTGAGCGAAATTTAAGGCTTGTTGTTTATACAGCTCAAAAATTTATTAGTGCAAATGACAATATTGAAGATTTGATTAGTATTGGAACAATTGGTTTAATTAAGGCGGTTGAATCTTTTGACGCTGAAAAAAATATAAAAATGGCAACATATGCTTCAAGATGCATTGAAAATGAAATTTTGATGCACTTGCGCAAATTGAATAAAATTAGAAAAGAGGTTTCTCTTGATGAACCTCTTAATACTGATGCTGAGGGAAATGAACTGTGTATAGCTGATGTTTTGACGGATGAAGAAAACACAGTTTCAAAAAATTTAGATAAAGAAGATGAAACCTCTAATTTAAAATTAGTTTTAAACTCACTTTCAAACAAAGAAAAGGAAATTATGTGTATGCGTTATGGGCTTACAGGGAAAGAAGAAATGACACAAAAGCAAGTTGCTGATTACTTTGAAATTTCACAGTCATATATTTCTAGAATTGAAAAGAAAATTTTAAGTAAAATGAAAACTGAAATTTTAAAACTTGCATAAGTTTACTCAACATTAATTTTAATTTCTGACAGAGCGTCCTTTTCAAGTCTTGAAACTTGAGCTTGACTAATTCCAATTTCGTTAGAAATTTCAACCTGAGTTTTTCCTGTGAAATATCTTAAATAAAGAATTTCTTGTTCACGCCTTCCAAGATGCTTAATTGCTTCTCGGAGGGCGGTTTTTTCTAGTATTTCTTCATTAGAAGAGTCTTTTAATTGGTCTAAAACGAGCATTGAATCGTCATCGTCATGAAAAACACTATCATAGAGTGAAATAGGTTCACTAATTGCATCAAGTGCTTCAGAAATTTGTTTAATTGAAAGTCCTGTTTCAGTTGCAATTTCATTAGTTGTTGGTTCATAAATGCCAAGTTTTTCAAGTTTTTCTTTTGCTTGAATAATTTTATAGGCTGTATCACGAATGCTTCTGGTGATTTTAATTGTGCTTGAATCACGCAAAAATTTTCTTATTTCGCCAATAATCATTGGCACTGCATACGTTGAAAATTTTACCCCAAGTGAAATATCAAAGTTGTCAATTGATTTAATCAGCCCAATAATTCCAACTTGAAAAATGTCATCCACATTGTCTTTGCTTGATGAAAATCTTTGAACAATTGATAAAACTAGTCTCATATTGTAAATTATAAATTCTTCACGTGCTTCTTGATTTCCAGATTTAACTTCTTTCATAAGTTCCTCTAGTTTTTGACTTGTGCATTTTGGAAGTGTGGAAGTGTCAACTCCACAAATAACAACCTTATTTGCCATACTGAACCTCAATTTTATTTTTTCACTTAAAAATAAAAATTATTCATCATGTGTTAGTTATTAATTTTTTTGAATATAATTTAGTATGGAAATTTCACTAACTGAGTTAAAAGAAAAAGAAGTTGTTAATGTTTATGATGGAAAAAGGCTTGGTCGCATTTTAGACCTTGTTTTTGACTCTGAAACTGGAATTGTAAGTGGAATTGTTGTTCCAGGTGAAAAGAAATTATTTAAAAGAAACGATGGTTTATTTGTGCCGCTTGAAAAAATTAAAAGAATTGGTGATGATGTAATTTTAATTGGGCTCCAATTTCAGGTCGGTTTTCAAAATGTTGGTTTGGGGAATAAAAAAATAAAAAAGAATCTATATGCCGGAAATTATTATTCAGGGCAAAATTTAAACTTTAATAATGGTCAAGGTCAGTCAAAAAAGGTAAGTTATGTTCGTTATAGAAGGGTAAAATAATTACACTTATTAGTTTTTATATTTGCAAAAAATATAAAAAGTGTGTATGATATAAGCAGAGGAAAAAACTATGAAATGTTTATATTGTGGCTCAGAAGATAGTAAAGTTATTGATTCAAGGGTTAGCGAGGAATTAAATGCAATAAAAAGACGTCGTGAATGCCTTGAATGTGGACGAAGGTTTAATACTTTTGAAACGATTGAAGTGACACCAATAATGGTTGTTAAAAGCAATGGCAATAGGGAAAGATTCTCATCATCAAAGGTAAAAAACGGAATTGTTAAAGCATGTGAAAAAAGGCCTGTTTCAATGGCTGATATTGACAAGCTTGTTTCTGAAATTGAAAAGAAAGTTTATAACAGTATGGAAGAGGAAATTTCTTCAAAAGTTATCGGCGAATATGTTATGGAAGGACTTAAAGATCTTGATGAGGTTTCATACATAAGATTTGCGTCAATTTACAAAAAATTTAAAGATGTTTCAATGTTTTTTAATTTTGTCAATGAGTTCGAAAGTATGCTAAAAGACACGGAGGCTAATAAAGATAAAAAAGAAGTTCAAGAAAACAACGAAACCAAAAAGTAACCCAATGGGTTATTTTTTTTATTGTTAAATAATATTATTTACTATGTTAAATTTAAGTGAATGCAAAGTAAATAAGAATTATGTCATAAAAAAAATTGAAATTAAAAATCGACAGGTTTTATCTAGGCTGGCTGACTTTGTAATTAGTGAAAATCAAAAAATTAAATTTATAGCAAAATGTTTTGGGAATGGGGCATTTTTAATTTCTGTTAATGAAATTGAGTATGCTATTGATTTTCTTATTGCAAATCACATTACAGTTGAGGCAATATGAAAAAAATAATTTTGGTTGGCAACCCAAATTGTGGGAAAACAACTCTCTTAAATTCACTTTGCTCTGCTCATGAAAAAGCGAGTAATTGGCACGGTGTTACAGTTGATGTTGTTTCAAAATATTGTGAACTTAATGGTGAAAAAGTTTTGGTTTTTGATATCCCTGGAATATATAGTTTGAACGGGTATTCAAATGAAGAGAAAATAGCTTGTGAGTTTTTAAATAACAATAAAGATGCATTAATTTTAAATGTTGTTGATGCTGGGGCGGCTGAAAGAAGCTTAAAGTTAACACTAGAATTAGTTGAAAATGGATTTAATGTTTTTGTTGTATTTAACATGGCAAACGAAATTTCAAAAAATAAAAAATTTGAAATTGAAAAAGTATTTTCTCACGAGTCAGTTTTTGTTGATGCGCGCAAGGTCTCTGATGTGCAAAAAATAAAAAAGATTATCACAAAACTTGGAAACAAAAAAGTGCAAAACAACAAAAAATTAATTGAAAAATTAACAAATTTTAAAATAAATCAAAATTTAAAAGTAACGAAATCTGAAAAATTTGACGGTATATTTTTAAATAAATTTATATTTTCAATTATATTCTTAATTGTATTATTTGGTGTTTTTTATATCGTTTTTGGCAATTTTGGAGATTTTTTAACAAAAATTTTTAGTGGTTTTGTTGATTTGATTTTTGGTTTTTTTGAATCGTTAATAATTAAATTAAATGCAAATGAAGTTATTAAATCATTTTTAATTAATGGCATTTTTGCACCAATTAAAACTATTATTGAGTTTATTCCTCAAATTGCACTTTTAATGTTTTTAATAAATATGTTAGAAGATACTGGGTTAATGTCGAGAATTGCTTTTATGTTTGATGGTGCACTTAAAAAAATTGGACTAACTGGAAAAGCTCTTTTTAGTTTAATGATGGGATATGGGTGCACGGTTTCAGCTGTTATGACGACTAGAAATTTGGAAAATAAAAACTTAAGGCATAAAACTTTATCACTAATTCCATTTACAACATGTTCTGCCAAGCTTCCAATTTTTTTGTGTTTGACTTCTGTATTTTTTAACAAGTTTAAATATTTGTTTGTAATTGGTCTATATTTGTTTTCAATTGTTATTGGAATTATTTTTATGTGGCTAACAAAAGGAAAGTCTACTAACAAAAATTTATTTATTTTTGAAATTCCAAAATATCGTTTTCCTAATTTTAAAAAAATACTTACTGATTTATTTTTAACAATTAAAGAATTTTTGATTAAAGTGGGTTCAATCATACTCGTTTTCAGTGTTTTAATTTGGTTTTTGCAGAATTTTAGTTTATCATTCCAATATATTGGAAATTCAAATTTTTCAAATTCAATTTTATTTAATCTTTCAAACTTTTTATCACATGGTTTTAAGTTTATTGGTCTTGAAAGTGCTGGAATTGTGGCTTCATTAATAATTGGGCTTGTTGCCAAAGAAATGATTGTTGTTTCAATGTGTTTGATGAATGGTGTCTCCGGAATTGAAGCGTTATCTGCATCATTGGTTAATTCTGCATCGGTGTGTTCATTTACTTCAGCTTCTGCACTTTCATTTTTGGTTTTTGTGCTTCTATATTCTCCATGTCTATCTGCTCTTTCAACTATTAAAAATGAATTTGGAACAAAAGAAGCTTTAAAAATGTTTTTTAAACAATTTTTAATTGCATTTTTAGTATCTGGACTTGTGTTTAATTTTTATTTATACATAAATAAAATTTGGGTTTTCTTTGCAATTTTAATTGTTGCAATTATTATAATTTTTATGATAAAATTTCTTCGTAAGAAAAAATATTTAAGAGGCTGCTATGATTGCAAAAAAGTTTGTGGCAACAAAACCTTTAACCGTTTTGGAACTTCTAACTGAAAATGGATTTTCATATAATGAAGTCCAAAAATTAATGCGAAAGAAAGACGTTAAAGTTAATGGAAAGAGAATTAATGAAAATTTAAAATTAAACTCTAATGATGAACTCGTGGTTTATGTTGCTTCTGACACTAAAAATATAAAAATTTATTATGAAGATGAAAATCTTTTGGTTGCTTTTAAACCACGAATGATTGAAACAGCAAAATTAGATTCTTCAAATTCATTTCAAGCAACACTTGAAAAATTATTAATGATAGAACTTTTTGCTGTACACAGGCTTGATAGGAACACAAGTGGGCTTGTTGTTTTCGCTAAAAATCAAAAAGCAAAAACTGAACTTGACTTAGCTTTTAAAAATAGGACAATTCATAAGTTTTATTTAGCTGAAATTATTGGTAGATTAAATTCACCAACTCAAACATTGAAAGCATATCTCAAAAAAGATGCACAAAATGCAAAAGTTATAATTTCTAATGAAAAACTAGATGGCTACAGTGAAATTATAACGAAATTTACAGAGGTTAAAAACCTTGGAGAGACTTCAATTGTTGAGGTTGAACTTATAACTGGTAAAACGCATCAAATTCGTGCACATTTAGCATTTATTTCTCATCCAATTATTGGTGATGAAAAATACGGAGTTTCAGCAATTAATAAAAAGTTTAAACGCAAGTTTCAAAGTTTAACTGCTTACAAATTTATTTTTAATTTTAAAACTGAAATGCTTTCATATTTAAATGGAAAAGTTATTGAACTCAATTGCGAAGATATAGATTTTTTGTCAAATAATAAATAATTTTAAATCTCTTTTACATACTAGTTGTAAAGGAGATTTTTTATGTCAGTTAGTCTATGGATTGTAACAATTTTAATTTTGCTTGTTATGTTTGGTGCCGGACAAAGAATTTTGGATAGTTTGAGGTTAAGTGACTCGGCAGCACTAATTATTTTAATTTTTATTTGCATAGGAATAATAATTCCTCCAATTTGGATTGGTGAATATTTTTGCTTTTCAATTGGTGGCTTTTTAATTCCGCTTGGACTTTCAATTTATATGCTCATTTCTTGTGGACTATCTAGGGATTTACTTCGTGCATTTTTGGGAACAATTTTAGTTGCTGGGTTAATTTATGCTCTTGAATGGATTTTGCCAAGTGAACCAGAAAAAGTAATTATTGACAATATGTATATTTACGGGGTTGTTGCTGGAATTGTTGCATATGTTCTTGGAAGAAGTCGTAGGAACGCTTTTATTTCATGTTTGTTTGGTTTAACACTTGCAAGTCTTGTTCAATGGATAATAAATTTTGCAAATCACACGCCAAGTATTTTAGGTCTTGGAGTTGGAGGTGCGTTTGGTGCTTATATTGTTTCCATTGTAATTTCAGTGGCTGTGAGTGAATTTTTGGGAAGATGTTTTGAATCAGCAAAAAAAGATAAAGATCAAAAAGAATTTAATTTTGAAACTCACACCTATGATTCAGAGAAAAATGGGAAATTTAATCACACTAAAAAACAAGCTAAAAAAACCGCAAAAAAAGATGCGCTAATTACGAAAAATGTTAATATAGCACCTAAAAAACAAAAATTAAATCGTGCGGAGGTTAAATAATGAAAAAATTAGTTTTATTTTTAATGACAATTATTGTTGGTTTTGGCATTAATCAGCACACCTTATTTGCAAGCGCGAAAACAAATGAAAATTATTTTACTGTTTATTTAGATGATGCAAAAAAAGAGGTTCTGTTTGTTAAAGGTGATGATGTTTCAAATGGCGATATGTATTTATCATCTGACAATAAACTTTATGAAATTTCAAGTGTTGATGAAGGTAATAAAAGTGCAGTTGCAAAGTTTATAAAAAATGAAACGCTTCCAGAATTTAATATTAAAAGAGCAACATCAAACAAAACAGCAAATGCAGCAAAAGTTAAAAAAGTTGGAATTTATCATACTCATAATGATGAAAGTTATTACACGCCTGATGGAACCGATTCAGTTTATGGAAAAGGTGGAATTCATGATGTTGGAAAGGCGCTTTCAAACAACTTTAATAAACTTGGAATTGAAACAGTTTATAGAGAGGATTTACATTTGCCGCACAACTCTGGTGCTTACACCAGAAGTCAGGTTACGGCTTCATCAATTTTAAATCAAGGTGTTGATGGAATTTTTGATATTCATAGAGATTCAACTCCACGAAAAGAATATGTTAGAAAAATTGATGGCGAAGAAATGAGTGCAGTTCGAATGGTTGTGGGAAAATCAAGTGCAAATTTTGAAGAAAACAAAAATTTTGCATACACAGTAAAAGCTTATGCAGATAAAATTTACCCAGGACTAATTAAAGATATTTATCTTGGAAAGGGAAATTACAATCAACAGCTTTCAACTCGTGCAATGCTTTTTGAATTTGGTTCTGAAAATGTGGAAAAAGAACTTGCAACAAAGTCAACTGAAAAACTTGCAAAAGTTTTAGATGTTGTTTTATATGGTTCAAAATCAGCAAGTGAAATTTCAATGAGTGATGTTGCTTCAAACACAAGCAGCAGTGTTGAAATTGAGGGTCTTGTTGCTTCTGGAAATAAAAGTGCATCTTCAAATGAAACACTTTTTGTTGTTTTAGGTGTTGTTGGATTTGTTGCTGTTGTGTTTGCGCTGTTTATGATTTTTTCTAAAAATGCAAGATATAAAGTTTCAAGATTCTTTTCTGAAATGTTTGCGGGAATTTTTGGAAGGAAAAAAGTTAATCGTTAAAGAAGTCTAAATTAGACTTCTTTTTTTATTTTGATAAAAATAAAGCCAATTAAAATCTTGCTAAAACGACGGCTTTTGGTTATAATACATTCAGGAAGTAAAATATGAAAGAACCATTAGTTGCAATTGTTGGTAGACCAAATGTTGGAAAATCAACCTTATTTAACAGGATTGTGGGAAAGAGAATTTCTATCGTTAATGATGAACCAGGTGTTACGCGCGATAGAATTTTTGCGCGTGGTTCTTGGCTTGACAACACTTTTACTGTGATTGACACAGGCGGACTTGATTTTGAAAATCAAGATGAAATTTCAAGAAACATTGTCAAGCAAGCAAAACTTGCAATTGAAATGGCTGATGTAATTATTTTTGTTGTGGATTCAACCACTGGAATAACAAATCAAGATCGTGAAGTTGTTCAAGTTTTAAGGAAATCAAATAAAAATATTTTAGTGGCAGTTAATAAAGTTGACAATTATGATGAGTCAATTGCATATGAGTTTTATGAATTTGGTTTTGGTGAGCCATTTTTGATTTCGTCAACTCACGGAAAGGGTGTTGGTGATTTGCTTGATGCAGTGGTTGCAAATTTTGAAAAAGAAGCAATGACTGCTAAAGATGATAACACAATTAAAATTGCCATTGTTGGCAAACCAAATGCTGGAAAATCAAGTTTAACAAACAAGCTACTAGGTGAAGACAGAATGATTGTTTCAGATGTTGCTGGAACAACTCGTGACGCAGTTAATGTTCCGTTCAAATACCGCGGAAAGAAATATGAACTTATTGATACTGCTGGAATGAGAAGAAAAAGTAAAATTGAAGATGAAACAGTTGAAAGGTATTCAATAATAAGGTCGCTTGATGCTGTTAGAAATGCAGATATTGCAATTCTTGTAATTGATGCAAGTGAAGAAATTTCAGATCAAGATTTAAAAATTGCCAGTTTCATTAATGAAGAGAGCAAGCCTTCAGTTATTGTGCTTAACAAATGGGATTTAATTGATAAAGATACAAACACAATGAACAGGTTTGAGAAAAAACTTGCAAATGAATTTGCATTTATGTCTTACTTTAAATCGGTTTATTTATCAGCTTTAACAGGAAAGAGAATTGAAACTCTTATGCAGGCTGTTGAAGAAGTGCTTGAAAACACAAAAAGAACAGTTACTGCAGGCGATTTAAATGATGTTTTGCAAGATGCATATAGAATTAATGCTCCGGCTTTCCAAAAAGGAAAGAAACTCAAAATTTTCTACGCAACTCAGTCTGGAACAGAACCACCAACATTTGTTCTGTTTGTCAATGATATGAATTTAATGACTGACAATTATTTGAGATATCTTGAAAATAATTTAAGAAAAGCATTTAATTTTGAAGGAACGCCAATAAAGATAAAAATGAAATGTAAAAGCGATTATGATTTTTAGGAGGTCATTATGATTGTTTGGTGGCAAGTGGTTATTGTTGTGATTGTTTCATATTTTTGTGGCAATGTTTCATTTGCCAGAATTATATCAAGCAAAAAAAATGATGACATCACAAAACTTGGAAGTGGAAATCCAGGTTCAACAAACATTTTAAGAAATTATGGATTGAAATATGGTGTAATTAACCTAATTTTAGATATGCTAAAATCGTTTATTCCAGCAATAGCCGTGTTTTATATTTTTGGTCAAAGCAGAGTTATGCTTTATGTTGCTGGTCTTTCAAGCATGCTTGGTCACATTTATCCAGTTGTTTATGGCTTTAAAGGTGGAAAGGGAATTGCAACAATGCTTGGATTGTTTTTAGCATCAAATCCAATTGCAACAATAATTGTTATTGCAATTGGTGCTGTTGTTTGGGCAATTTTTGAATATGGTTCGGTTGTAAGTTTTCTTTGCATCACTTCAATGACTGTAATTGAAGGCATACGCGCGCAAATGAATCTTCCTGAAATGGATAGGAAAATTATTTGTATCATGCTTTTTATGATTTTTGTGATAACATGGCTTGCGCATAGAAAGAATATTGAAAGATTGCTTCTTGGAAAGGAAAGTAAGGCAAGTTTAATAAAGAAAACAAAGAAAAAATTAAAGGAAAATAAAGTATAATGAAAGCTTCAAAAATTTTATTTAACATCTGTGCATTTTTTGGATTTATTTATGGTTCACTGTATCTTTTTTCGCTGGTGTTTATTCCAGTTGGAATTTATTGTTTTTTAGGTGCAAAACTTTTTGCGCTTAAAGCAGATCATATTAGTGAGCCGTTTTCAGTAGATAAAAAGCTTCTTAAAAATTATGTAATATTTTTATCAATTTTTTGTTTCCCATTTGGGCTGCTTTCAATACTTGCTTATAATTTAGCATTTGGGCACAATGCAAAAATTGAAACAGTTGTTGAACCACAAAGTCAGGAAAAGGCAACTGAAAGTGAAGTTGTTGAAGCAAAAGTTGAAGAACCTGAAACGATGGAAGAAAAACAAGAAAAATTTGAAAAGCTTAAAAAGTTTAATGAAAAGGGTCTTGTTACAGACGAAGAACTTGAAATGGCAAGAAAGCAGTTGTTTGGAAATGATAAGTAGGAATTTATAATTTGTAAAAAATTTCAAAAAACAAAAAGTGGTAAATATGCTTTGCCACTTTTTTTGTACAAAAATTTCATAAGTTGAGTAAACCCAGCATATAGATTTTGTAGAAACACAAATTGGAGGGTTTATGGAAAACTTTGACATATATAATGATATTGCAAAGCGAACAAACGGAGATGTGTATATTGGTGTTGTTGGTCCAGTAAGAACAGGAAAATCAACATTCATTTCAAAGTTTATGAAAAATTTTTTGCTTGAAAATATCACTGAAGCAAATGAAAAACAGAGAACTATTGACGAAATGCCACAATCTGGAAGTGGAAAAAATGTTATGACAATGCAGCCAAAATTCATTCCAAATGAAGCTGTTGAAGTTAAATTTGGTGGTGAAATTTCAGCTAAAGTTCGTCTTATTGATTGTGTTGGCTACATTGTTCCAGGTGCTGGAGGCTTTGAAGATGATGGTGAACTTCGTATGGTTAAAACTCCATGGAGCGATGAAGAAATGCCATTTGAAGAAGCCGCTGAAATTGGAACTCATAAAGTTATTAGTGAGCACTCAACAATTGCAGTTTTAGTGACCACTGATGGCACAATTTCTGGAATTGACAGAGAAAATTATTTAGGTGCTGAAGAGAGGGTTGTTGCTGAACTTAAACAAAACAAAAAGCCTTTTATAATTTTGTTAAATTCTAAAAATCCAACTGATAATAGCACAATTGAACTTCAATGCGAATTAAGTAAAAAATATTCCGTTCCTGTTGTATTAAAAGATGTTTCAAAACTTGAAAAAGAAGATATCAATGAAATTATCAAAAAGATTTTACTGGAATTTTCAATTCAAAAAATTAATATTAAAATTCCAAAGTGGATTCAGGCACTTGATGAAAATGATCCACTTGTTCAAAGCTTAATGAAAACTGTTCGTGAAGCGACAATTGATCTTAATAAAATGAGTGATTATGAAACAATGATTTCGCGTTTCGAACAAAATGAAAATATTGAAAAAGCAAAGGCTGTTGAATTAAATCTTGCAACTGGAGAAATTAATTTTGAGCTTTTTGCAAACAGTGAATTATTTTACAAAGTTCTTGGAAAAGAGAGTGGTGAAACAGTTGAAAATGAATTTGAACTTTTAAAACTCATAAAAGAACTTTCAAAAGCAAAACAAGGGTTTGATAAAATTAAAACAGCACTTTCATCAGCCGAAGAAGGTGGATATGGGGTTGTTCTTCCAAGTCTTAATGAACTTGTTTTAGATGATCCACAAATCGTAACCAAAAATGGAAATTCAAGTTTAAAGCTTCGTGCAACGGCTCCAAGTTACCACATAATCAAGGTTGATGTTTCTGCAGAGATTTGCCCTGCTGTTGGAAGTGTGAATGAAAATGGTGCGTTAATTCAATATATGATGAATGAGTTTGAAAACAACAAAGAAGGCCTTTGGAATAAAAATATGTTTGGAAAACCAATGAATGAACTTGTTAAAGAGTCAATTGATTCAAAAATTGCTGGTCTTCCAGAAGAAGTTCAAGTTAAAATGAAAAAAACTTTAACCAAAATTGTTAATGAGAGAAAGGGTGGAGTGATTTGTATTTTGCTTTAATAAAAAAAAGTTGATTGAATTTCAATCAACTTTTTATGTTGCATCATCATTATATTTTTTTAAAATTTCCGTGTAATTAAATTTTGTTGAAATTGCTGAATTTGACTCAAGCATTGCATCTCTGTTCATTGACCACATTGAAATTAAACCATAGTTGTGAGTTTTTGCATCTTCAACAATTGTGTTTGCCATATCAAGAGTGAAAATTGGGTATAAATTACTTTCATAACCAATTGAAAAAGTTGCACCAAGTTTAAGGTATGCTTGATCATCGGTGAGTTCATATCCGTGATTTGCATAGATTGTTTTTAGTTGCAAAACGGCATTGTTCATTGCTCGAACTGATGCTGTTCCATAATCTTCATTGTTTTCAACTCCAGTTCCATAACACATTGTCATTGAATTAATAACAGCAATGTCAACGCCTTCATCCATATAAGCATTGATTATGTTTAATTGTTTTTGTTGCCAACCTGAAGGCATAATTGGAATTGTTAAAGTTATTTGAACATCTGTTTGGTTTTGAACAGATTTGATTGCCTTTGCATTAATAATATTTTGGTCCTGATCCTGATTAGATTCCTCAATATCAAGGTCAAGGCGTTTAAGCTCATAAGTGCCAATTACATCTAAATAAAAGTTTTCAAGTGCTGTTTGATTTTGGGTTACAACCCAAGGTGCATCACCAAGTTGACCACCAATTGAAATTGTAAAATCGCCCCCTTTTTTCCTAAGTTTCGTTAAAGATTCAACAATGCCATTATATTGATAACCATCAGAGCCGTTTTTGCTTAATGAGTAATATCCACCCCAACCCCAGCGTATGTTTCCATCATCTGCAAGTGGTTTTGATGAATCTGGTTGAATGAATCCCAAATTATAAAACTTAACCCCAGTGTCATCATACATTTTTCCAAGATCTGGTGCACCGTTGATACTATACGCATTTGTTGTTGGAACCCAAGAAGACATGTCTATATATGGAGCAGCAAGTCTAACTGGCCAACCACTTTTTGTTTTAATTTCAGGACTTGTTAAAATTTGGTGGGTGAGTACAGGGAGTGTGAAAATTAAAATAATTGATAAAACGAAAATAATTCCAATTGAAATAAAAATCGGTATATATCGTTTTTGAAAAGAAGTAAGAGAATTCCAAAATTTTTTCATAAAACAACCTCTAAAATTATTGTTTGATTAAAAATAAAAATTATACTAAAAAAGCAAATAAGCGTGGTTTGTTTGACAATGATACTTGTTAGATTTAAAATAATTATTGAGGTGATAAAATGATTTTGATGTTTGTTAGACATGGTGAAGATAAAAACGACAAACTTACTAAACTGGGAAAAATCCAGTCAAAGCTTGCCGCTAAACAAAGGGAAAATTTTAAATTTACAAAAATTTATTGTTCACCTCTTGGAAGATGCGTTCAAACAGCAAGATATTTTCAAAATAAACTTAAACTTCCACTTGAAATTTGTGAAAATTTAAGGGATAGAGAAATGTTAAATGGTTCGCCAACAAATGAACATGAACAAGAGTGGTATGATAATTACATGAATCCACTTTATTCTTCAACAAATCCAGAGGGTTGCAAGGAATATTTAACAAGGTCATTCGTTGAATTTAAAAGAATAATAAACGAAAATTTTGATAGCAATCAAAATGTTATTTTAGTTGCACATAGTTGCACACTTTATGCGCTCATTGCCTTTATAAATGGAATTGATAAAAACAGAAACATAAACTGGGTGAGAGCTGGACATTGTAATAAAATTTACTTTGAAATAGTTGAAAAGGTGTAAAATGCAAAAAGTTTTTACTAACGGAAATTGTCACTTGTTTAATGAAACGCTTGATGTTGCTCAAGCGCTTTTTACTAATGACGAAAGTGTTGTTTTAACCGGCTCAAATGAAGAAGTTTTGCAAATGAAAACTCCTGAAACACTAGAAGTTGAGTTAAAAGGAAAAACAGTTATTCCTGCGCTTTATGATGTGAATAGTTGTGTTTTTAATAGGATTGAAAAATGCTTAATTGATGAAGGAAAAGAAAAATTTATTGAAAATGAAGCAGATATTGATGAAAATTATGAGCATTTTGCGAATTTTAAGCACTATCATAAAATTTTTCTTAAAATTCAAGATGAATATATAAAAAATGGAATTTTAACAATTTTTGAACTTCAAATCACTGCAAAATCTTTCACATTTTGGAAAAAGATTGCCGAAAGTGGGGAGCTTAAAATTGATGTTATTGGCTATGTTGACATTAAGTCTTCAAAAGATGTTATGGATAACAATTGCAGAAGTTATCGAAAATATAAAAACTGTTTTAGATTGGCTGGTTATTCCGTTGAACTTGATGGTGAAATAACTCAGGCAAGAGCGTGGCTTAAAAAACCATACAAGGGTTCAAAAACCTCAGTGGGTTACCCAAAAACAAATGAAGAACAATTATCGTTTATAATTAAAACTGCAATTGAAGAAAAAAGGCAACTGTTTGTAATTGCTCATGGAGATGCTGCAATTGAACAGTTTTTAAGAGTTTCAAAAGCTGTTTTTGCAGAAAAAAAAGACGATGATAAATTCAGGCCGGCTCTTTTTGGTGCTGATATGCTAACAAAAAAGGAAATAAAAGAAATTAAAGAACTTGGAATATCTGTTTGCTTTGAATTCTCAAATGTATATCAAAATTCAGAGCAAATTAAAGAAGTTTTAGGTCGTGGTCGTTTTAACAAAATGTTGCCATTGAGTTTACTTTTAAAATCTGGTGTTGTTACAAATGTTTATTACAATGATAAAAATTTTTTAAGTCCATTCAAGCAAATTCAATTTGTTTCAACAAGAGTAACCAAAGAGGGAAAAAAATATCATAAAAAGTTTAAACTTGAAAGTTTTGAGATTTTAAAAATGATGCTTAAAAATGGTGCATTTTTAGCCTTTGAAACAGAACATAAATCAAGTTTAGAAAATGGGAAAAAAGCCAACTTTTTAATTTTAAATAACCCATTAACTGTTGATGAATATTCCACTATTTCAGTTGAAGATGTTTATAAAGACAACGAAAAAATTTATCCAATAAAAAAAAAGAAAAAGAACTCTAAGTAGAGCTCTTTTTTTATTCATATGAGTCAATGGTTGTTATGTCATCAGTTAAAGTAAATTTGAAAGAAGAAATATTGTTTGTTGATGATTTAATAGGAACAGAAACGGTTGCTGAGTTTGAAATAAATTTATTCAAAACATGGGCATATAATTTATTTGTTTCATCTTTCAAAATTAAAAAAAAATAGATTTCGTCAAAGTCAGCAGGGCATTCTATTATGGCATCAATTTGGTATGAGTTATTTTCATTTAAAACATTCAATTTGCTTTGAGCAACATTTGTGAAATTTACACCAAAGTTTCCATCATTAAATTTATCTAATCTCACAAAGTATGCGGTTGTTGGAACTGTAAGAGAGTCATCATTTAAACGAATATTTAAATTTTCAATTGTTGGAGCGTCTGGATTTTCAAGGTCATTATAAATTCCAACGACAGCAACTGCAATTGTTTCAAAATTTGAATATGCAACAGAAACATTCATATTGAAAGTGGCATTCAAAGTTTTTGATATTGAAGAATAAGTAAAGTTGTTAACTTTAATACCATAAATTAACTTTGCATTGTCATAGTCAAATTTATTTTCCAAAGATTTAATTGAAAATGTAATTTCTGCATCATGACGAAGTAAAAGAGTGCCGTCAATTTGAATTGAAGAATTTATGTCATATTCTGCAAGAATATTATCACCTATGTTTATTTCGTGGTAGCCATTTTCTTTATAAAAGTCAACAGACTTTGGGTTGTTAGGTGAAATGTTGCACGAAACTAACATTAGTGGCAAAAGTAATGAAAAACAAATAATTGAAACTATATTAAAAATTTTCTTCATTTTTTGTCCTTTGTTTTTGATAAATTCATTATAAACAAAAAGAGTCAAAAAGAAAATAAATTTGTCGAATTTAGGCAAAAATAAATTTAGTTAAAAAGCAAAAAGATTTTCGTTTGGTGCCAGACAAGCGAAGGGCAAGGCGATAAAATAAAAAGCACCAGATTTATTCTGGTGCTTTTGAAATCCGAGCCATTAGCCATAAATAAAAGGAAAGGCTTTTAATGCAATTATGAAAGCGAAATATTGTAAATTAAAAAATTAAAAAGTTGGCACAAAAGATTTTTGCAAGCAAAAAGATTTTCGTTTGGTGCCAGACAAGCGAAGGGCAAGGCGATAAAATAAAAAACACCAGATTTATCTGGTGCTTTTGAAATCCGAGCCATTAGCCCGAAGCTGTGGTGCGGATGAAGGGACTTGAACCCCCACGGTTGCCCACAGGATCCTAAGTCCTGCGCGTCTACCAGTTTCGCCACATCCGCAAATTTTTAAAATAAAAAGAGTATTGAATACTCTTTTTGGTGGCTCACCCGGGATTTGAACCCGGGACCCCTTGATTAAAAGTCAAGTGCTCTACCAACTGAGCTAGTGAACCATGTTTGGCTGGGGTGGAAGGTTTCGAACCCTCGAATGTGGGAGTCAGAGTCCCATGCCTTACCACTTGGCGACACCCCAATATCATTCTTCCACAACAAAAAAAATTTGGCTGGGGTGGCAGGATTCGAACCTACGCGTGAGAGAGTCAAAGTCTCTTGCCTTACCGCTTGGCTACACCCCAATATGATTAAAAAATTGTGGGGTGGAAGGTGGGGCTTGAACCCACGACCTCAAGATCCACAATCTTGCGCTCTAACCAACTGCGCTACATCCACCATAACTGGTGTGTCACGAGGGATTCGAACCCCCGACCCTCGCCTTAGAAGGGCGATGCTCTATCCAGCTGAGCTAGTGACACAAAATAATCCAATTTGAAATATGGAGCGGGTGATGAGAATCGAACTCACGCAACCAGCTTGGAAGGCTGACGCTCTACCATTGAGCTACACCCGCATATCAAATTGGACTATATTATAGTAACATTATTTTAAATTGATGTCAATAAAATTTCGAATTTTATCAAAATAAAATTATTTTTTCTTATAAGCAAATGTAATATTTAGCAATTGATTTTTTTTATAAACACATGTATAATATAGTTATTGCACGCGGATGTGGCGAAATGGTAGACGCGCAAGGTTCAGGTCCTTGTGAGGGTTAAACTTCATGCTGGTTCAAGTCCAGTCATCCGCACCATAGCTTCGGGCTGATAGCCCGAATTTCAAAAGCACTAGAATTACTATAGTGCTTTTTATTTTTGTATAAAATTTTAAAGACATAATAAATTTTTTATGTTAAAATGTAATTGTGAATAATTCATCAAAGGAAAACATATGAAAATTTATTTAATTCGACATTCTGAGTCTCAAGATGATTTAATAAATTGTATTGGAGGCGCTGCTGATTGGGATATAACAGAAAACGGAATTAAAAAGGTTGAAAAATTTGAACCTAAATTTAAAAAGTTTGAAGTGGAAAAAATTTATACAAGTCCATTAAAGAGGGCTTATAAAACAGCCGAAATTTTAAATAAACACACAAAACTTGAAATTGTTAAACTTTTTGATTTGCGGGAAACCAATCACTATGGATTTTTGACTGGACTTGAAATAAATTTAGCCAAACAGTTATTTGGATATATGATTGATGAGCAGGAATATTCAAAAATAAGCTATTATAATAAAAAATGTATGCCAGGTGGTGAAACATCAAAAGAACTTGATAAACGTATCAAAAAAACAATGAAACAAATTTTGAAAGAAAGTTCAAAATTGAACGCAATTGCAATAGTAACGCATGGCGGCGTGCTTAGGAGTATTTTTTATAGTTTTTTGAAAATTAAGAAAAAGATTTTAAAAATTGAAGATGTTGCATGTGCTGAAATTGAATTAAAAAATGGAAAATTTAAAGTTATAGAAACCAGTGGGTTTGTCTTTGAAAAATAGATTAATTAAGGAGAAAATATGTTAACATTTTTAGGTGATGGTGGTGCATTTGATTATATTCGCGGGAACACAAATGCCTTTTATAAAAGTGGCGATGAATTATTTTTAATTGATTGTGGTTCAAATGCTTATTTTGAAATTATGAAACACAATTTGCTTAGTGGGGTTAAACATGTAATAATTTTAATAACCCATCTACATGCTGATCATTTTGGAGGAGTGGCAAGTCTTTGCGATTATTTAAATGTTCAAAATATTATGTTTAACGCTGGAATTGAATTTGATATTTACTACCCAAATTATGAAAATATCGAAACGATTTTGTCACTTATGCTCATTCCAAATGTTAAATCTCATTTACACAGTCCAAGTGAATTAAAAAACTGTTTAAGGGTTTTTGATGCTGTTCATTTTTCAAATGCCTATAGTTATTTACTTGAAATTGATGGCAATAAATTATTTTATTCAGGTGATACCTCAGTTTTAAATGAAGAGGCTTTGAAGCTTTTAATTGATGGGAAAATAGATTATTTTTATCATGAGGCTTGTGACAAGCAGAGCCCATATCACATTGGTATTTCACAGCTTGCTGATAAAATTCCGCAAAAGTTAAGAAAAAAGGTTACACTTATGCACATAAGTGGTAATTTGGATAAAAAAATCAAAGAATTAGGTTTTAATTTGTGTAATGTTTTGAAATAGATAGATAAAATAAAAATTAAATTTATATAACACAATATATATTCATTAATAATTTGATTTTTAATTAAGGTTGTTAAGTGAATTTATTTAAATTTCTACAAAAACCGCATAATTTTGCGGTTTTTTCTTATGCTAAAAGTAATGGATAAAAATAAATCTAAAAAGATAACAGTTTTTTATATAATTTTTTCAATGGTGCTTTTAATTGCTCTTGGTGTTGGTGGAGCGTATGGAATTTATGTTTCAGTTGGAATGCAGTTTATGCGAAGCACTGCTGGAAATTTTATGCCGGCTCAAAATGTTGCAGGCAATGCTTCAATGGCGGGCGCTGGTGAAATGGTTCCACGCGTTGCAACGGGTTCGTCGTTTCCTGCAAACAATGTTTACTATAGCGGACAGGTAAGTTTTAACTCTTCAATGATTGGAATAATTATTTTGTCAATTGCTCTTTTAATTTTATCAATTTTAGATATCATTTCGCTTATAAAGCAAATTGTTTTGTTTAAGCAATTTAAAATTGTTCGTGAGTCAAATTTTGAAAAGAAGCAAGAGGCAAAAGTAAAATCAAAAGGTGGTGTAATTTTCTTTGCTTGTGTGGTTGACATTTTGTCACTTGCAGCAGGAATTATTGGAATAGTTTTAAATTTAAGAAACTTTTCTTTTGGAAACTTTTGGATATTAAATTTAATTGATGGAATTGTTTCAATTTTTGCACTTTTGTCATTTGTGTTTTTGCTTGTTAAAATTTCAAAATTAAAGAAACAAAAACCTGAGAATAAAAACAATGAACGTGTTTTAAACAAACAAAAAACAGAAAACATTGATGGATTGGAGTATGATTTAATTAAACTCCAAAACTTAAAAAAATCTAAAATGATTTCAGTTAAAGATTATGAAAAATTGCACAAGCAATTACTTGAAAGTTATAAAAGTAAGTTTTAAAAAAATTGAAATTTTTGTTTACATAAGTTTTTTATTGCTGTAAAATACAGATAGAAGGAGAAAACTTATGAGAAAATTTTTCAAAGAATTTAAAGAATTTATAAGTCGTGGAAACATTTTAGACATGGCTGTCGGCGTAATTATTGGTGGTGCTTTTTCAGCAATTGTAACAGCATTCACAGATAAAATTATTATGCCACTTGTAAACCTTGCACTTGCCGGTGCTGGTGGTGGGCTTGATTCAGCTTACACATTTTTAAAATGGGTGCCAAGCGTTGATGATCCAACAGTTGTTGATTTAACCAAGTCAATTTATATTGATTGGGGTGCATTTATCACAGCAATTTTGAATTTCTTAATCATTGCACTCACGCTCTTTGTAATCATTAAAGCCGCAATGGCAAGCAGCAAAATGCTTCATAAAGCAGGCGATGATTTAAAGAAGGGAAGACTCTCAAAAGAAGAAAAAAGAGAACTTAAAGAAAGAGGAATTTCATGCAGAGACAAAAAAGCTGTTGAAGAATTTAGAGCAGAAAAAGCAGCTGAAGCAGAGGCTGCTGCAAAAGCGGCTGCTGAAGAAGAAGCTAAAAAGGCTGCAGAGGCTGAAACAACAGAAAATCTTTTGAAACAAATCCGTGATTTGCTTGCAAAAGAAGACGCTCCAAAAGCAAAAAAGAAATAAAAAAAAGAGTTAATAATTTAACTCTTTTTTTTGTGTCTATTTTTCAATTGAAGAAATATTCATTTCCGACAAAGATTGATTACGTTTGAAGAAATCATTTTCAACTTTTGGAACATAGTCAATATTAATAAATTCGCATTTTGCATTTTTTGCAATTTCTTCATTAAAGTAGTTAGTTTGTTTGATTAATATGTCTGGTTTATAAAATGTTAAAAATTGAATTTTTCCATTTTCATTTAAGTTGTTATTGAGAAGTGAGTTTACTGATTTAAAAAACACATTTCCTGAAACATGATCATAAATGTTTGAAAGCATTATGAGGTCAAATTGATTATTCCCAAGCCTCTGTGAAAAATCTGAAAGATCGCTAGTCACATAGTTAATTTTATAATCATTAGATTTCAAAATTTCTTTAAGTGCATTAAATGATTCTTCTTTACAATAAAATTCTGATCCAGCAGCACCATTTAAACAATAGCCACCATGTTGAAAAATATTTGGAATAACATGTTCAATTTCGTCATGATTTAAAAATAAAAAATCCCAAAAAACTTGCGCTCTTTTATTTAAGTCATGAGAAATTTTTTGATAAATTTTCACGTCAAATATTTTTCCTGTGATATATTCCATAAATTCAATATATGACAAATTTTTAATTGCGGCCTTTTTGAGTTCAACAAATTGTTCAAAAAACAAACTTCTATCCATCAAAGTGATATCTTTGCATCCATAGTATAAAAGATTGAAAACTTGATCACCAGATGAGCCAACAGTTGCAACTTTTTTGTTTTTAACGTCAACATGAGAAAAATACTCAGTCAAATTTTCGTTGCTAAATAAATATGCTTGATTAAAACATTGACTAAATTCTTGAAATGTAACCTGATCTTTAAAAATTAGTTCAAGTGGAATGCTATATTCATCACTATCAAAAAATTCATACTCCATTTCTATTGTTTCACCCTAATTTAATTGTAGCATTTTTTGATTGAAAGTGCAATATTAAATTTAGTTATAATGTGTTATTTACTTGCAAAAATGCTTTCACACAAATATAATTATCTTAGGTGAATTTATGAAGAAAAATGAAACTATTGATATCCTTATTCCTGCGTTCAATGTTGAAAAATATATTGGTGAGTGCCTAGATAGTTTGCTTAAACAAACTTATAAGGATTTTAGAATTGTGGTTGTTGATGACGGCTCAAAAGATAAGACTTTTGAAATTTTAACGGAGTATGCAAAAGCTCATGATTCAATTAAAGTGTTTCAAAAGGAAAATGAAAAAAGCGTTTCAAAAACACGCAATTATCTTTTAAGTAAAATAGAGTCGCCATATTTCACTTTTGTTGATAGTGATGATTATGTTGAACCGGAATATCTTGAAGTTCTTTATAAAACGCTTAAAGACTATGATGTTGATATGTCAATTTGCAATAAGGTTAGGCATAAGGAAAAAAATAAAAAGATTGATAATCCAAAAAAGAAATATGCTGTCACAATAATGAATCAGCATGAAGCGCTCGCTGAAATGATTTCTTCAAAGTTGTTTAATGGTTCACTTTATTGCAAACTTTTTAGAACTGAATTACTCAAAGATTCCAAATTTAATCCAGAAATTCACTATGGTGAAGATTTAGATTTTTGTTTCAAGGTGATGCAAAATTGCAAAACTTTTGCATATGTCCCAAGAAACCTATATCATTATATTGTTAGAAAAAATAGCATTGTAACTGCAAAATTTAAACCAAGCAAGGTCACTTGTGTTGATTGTTACGACAATATAATTAATATGGTTAAAGATGATGAAGAGCTTTACACTTGTGCAAAATCAATGCAGGGAATGATTTCCATTGAAATTTTGTATTATACATGGCGTGATCATTATAAAGACAAAGAACTTAAAAATCGTTTAAAAACAAATATTAAAGATAGTATGAAATATGTAAAAAAGAATAAGCGTTTGCCATTTATTTTAAAGTGTTCCAGGCTTGTGTGGTGGCTAACCAAATTCATGTAAAGGAGAAATTATGAAAAAATTTGAAATTTCAACAGATTCAAACTGTGATTTGTATGCAAATGAAATAAAGGAAATGGGGCTCTATGTTGGCCACTTGTTTTATACAATTGAAAAAGGAAAAGAACTCAACGAATATGTTGATGACTTTAAAGAATATGATGATTATGTGAAATTCTATCAAACGCTTCGCTCTGGAGCTGTTGCGAAAACTTCAATTTTGAGCTTGCAGGCTCATATTGATTTGTTTACTGAAATGGCTCAAAATGGTGTTAAAGTGGCGCTTCACATTGCTCAAAGTGATGGTCTTTCACCAACAATTGACAATGCTAATAAAGCAATTGAAATTGTTAAGGAAAAGTTTCCAGATATTGATTATAGAGCACTTGAATGCAAAACAACAACCATTGGAGAAGCAATGCTTGTTAAACTTGCATGCAAACTTCGTGATGAAGGGAAATCTCGTGATGAGGTTTATGAAATTATAAATGCAGAAAAAATGCATGTTCAACATTTTGTTTTGGTTGATGATTTAATGTATTTAAAGCGTGGCGGAAGAATTGGTGGGGCAAGTGCAGCAATTGGAACTCTTCTTGCAATTAAGCCAGTAATTGAGTTTAATAAACTTGGAAAACTTGAAATTGTTAGAAAAGAAAGGGGAATGAAAAAGGCTTTAAAATCAATTGTTGATGAGTTTGCTAAATACACAAAAAACAAATACTTTGATATTATGATTGTTCATACAGATAATGTGAATGCTGCAAATCAACTTGCAGATATGCTGAACGAAAAGTATGGAATTCGCCCAGAAATTAGAATAATGGGACCAATTATTGGTGCACATGTTGGGCCAAATGCAGTTGCATATGCATTCATTTCAAACGAAGAAAGACCAAATTAGATATAATAGTTTAGCATGATGAAGGAACCTAAAAAAACAAACCAAAAACAACAAAGAAATTGTTGATATTGAAATATATGCATTAGTAAAATAAGAGGGTAGCCCTCTTATTTTGTTGTTAGTTAAAATTTTTAACTGTTTTTGACTTATGAAATTTTTAATTATTTTCAAATAAAAAAAGAGAGTTAAACTCTCCTTTTTGATGGTGGACCATCGGGGGTTCGAACCCCGGACCTTACGATTAAGAGGTGCATTCAAAACTTGTTTTTTGATGCCTTTTTGAGTTATCAAACATTAAGAAATCCCTTATTTTACTACCCAAACAAGTGTTATTTTTTGTTATTTGATATTTTTTAATATTAACTACTTTTATTTAAGACTTTATATGATTTCATTAGACAATTCAAATTTTTACTATTTTAGAAATAATTCAAGAAAAAGAAGAACAAGAGAAAAAGGAATTGCAAGAACGAATTGCCTTGCTTGAAGAACAATTAAGAAGAGAGCGAGAAGATGAAGAATACCAAGAATATTTAAGACAACGAGAAGAACGCAGAAGACGACAAAAAGATAGCGAAATGGAAATGTAATGAATTTTATATTAGATATATAAATATAAATTTGCGCATTTATTGACTAAAAGTATATTTTTTGATACAATATCGCTATGGAAAATCTAAAAAAGTTAGTTTCTTTTAAATCAGATGAAAATTGCGATAAAATCATTAGTTTTTTGCAAAATAAATTAAAAAATAATGTTTTTGAAATACAAGTTTTTGACAATGACAACAAAGGAAGAGTTGTTTTAGTTGGAATAAATACAATACTTGAAAATATTTCACCAATAGTTCTTGCGGGTCATATTGATACAGTAAGTGCTAATGAAAAAGAATACTCAACAAATCCTTATGAATTGACCGAGAAAGACGAAAAAATGTTTGGTCTTGGTTCAATTGATATGAAAAGTTTTGCTGCAATTGTAATAGATAATATAAAAATATTAAAACAATTATCTGTTCCGATAATTGCAATTTTTACAACTGATGAAGAAACTTCAATGCTTAGTATAAAAAATGCAATTTCAAAATTAAAAAAATTGAATATAACTCCAAAGTTTACTATTGTTGGAGAACCAACACAAAGCAAGTTTTGTTTATATTCAAATGCAGATTATGAAGTAAATCTAAAAATTTTTGGAAAATCATGTCACAGCAGTCAGCCACAAAATGGCACCAATGCGATTTGTGCTTGTGCCAAAATTATTGATTTTATTGAAGAGAATCAAAAAAAGTATAATTTTTTAACATCAAATTGTGCAACAATTAAAGGCGGAGAAGTTATTAACAAAGTTCCAGATTTTGTGGAGTTAAATTTTGATATTAGGTCAATGAATAAAAAACAAATAGATAGTTTTATAACTGACATAAAAAACCAAATTGAAAAATTGAAAAATCAATATATAGGTCTAAAATATGAAATGAATATACCATTTTATATTCCTGCATTTGAAAATAGAAATAATGACAAATTAAAGCAAATTGCAAACGAAATGAATATTGCAGTTGATAATTTTTCAGGTGGATGTGAAGCGGGCTTTTATGCGGAATATAGTGGTGATGTAGTTATCTTTGGTGTTGGTGATTTGGCACTTGCTCATAAACCAAATGAATATGTAGTAATTAAAGAATATTATGATTATTCAAAAAAGTTGATATTACTTTTAGAAATGATAAAAAAGTATTACTACTAAAATATTTTTATTTAGAAGACTGAGATTTTAGATAATTCTCAGTCTTTTTTTTGCCTATTTTTTCAAAATTTATTAGACAATTTATTAGACAGTGCCTATTATTTTAATAATTTTAGCCGAGCGAAGCGAACGCCAATTTTATAAAAATTTCAAGTTTTTATAAAATTATTAGACAATTTGACATTTTTTATTAGACAGTTAATTATAAAAATATAATAAAAAAACCTAGTAAATACTAGGCATTCGTGGTGGACCATCGGGGGTTCGAACCCCGGACCTTACGATTAAGAGTCGTCTGCTCTACCAGCTGAGCTAATGGTCCAAATGTTTATTTGTTAACGAACATAACTATTATACCATAACTTGGTAAAAAATCAACTGAAATTTTAGATTTTGTCAAATTTTTAAATTTCAATGATTTTAAAGTTGTTAAAAAAAATAAATAGTGTTATAATTCACTTATGTTTAGTGAATGTATTTTTCACTTTAGGAGGGAAAAGTGGCAGAAAAATTTTATATAACAACTCCAATTTATTATCCAAGCAGAAAATTTACACTTGGAAATTGTTACACAACTGTAATTTGTGATGCAGTTGCAAGGTTTAATAAGCTTTTAGGGAAAGATGTTTTCTTTATGACTGGAACTGATGAACATGGTCAAAAGATTGCGCAGGCTGCTAAAAATGCAGGCAAAACCGAAATGGAATATTTGGATGAAATTATTGCAGATGCAAAAAATCTTTGGGAGCTTCTTGGAATTAAATATGACAAATTCATAAGAACAACTGATGATTATCATGTTAAATCGGTTCAGCAAATTTTTAAAAAGCTTTATGACACAGGATATATCTATAAGTCGGCTTATAAGGGCAAATATTGTGTTCCTTGCGAGTCGTTTTGGACTGAGTCACAACTTGTTGATGGAAAATGTCCAGATTGTCACAGAGATGTTATTGATCAAGAAGAGGAAGCTTATTTTTTCAAACTTTCTGAATTTGGTGACAAACTTTTAGATTTGTATAAAATCAATCCTGAATTTTTACAACCACAATCAAGAGTTAATGAAATGGTAAACAATTTCATTAAACCAGGTCTTGATGATCTTTGTGTAACTAGAACAAGTGTTAAATGGGGCATTCCAGTTGATTTTGATCCAAAGCACACAATTTATGTTTGGATTGATGCGCTTTCAAACTATATCACAGGGCTTGGCTATGGAAGTGAAAATGATGAAAATTTCAAAAAATATTGGCCAGCTGATGTTCATATTATTGGGAAAGAAATTGTTCGTTTCCATGCAATAATTTGGCCAGCAATTTTAATGGCTCTTGGAATTGAACTTCCAAAACGTGTGTTTGGTCATGGATGGCTTCTTTTTGGCGGTGATAAACTTTCAAAAAGCAAAACAACAAATCAGGCTGAATGTGTTGACCCACGAATTCTTGCTCCAAGATACACAGCTGATGCGGTTCGTTACATTTTGCTTCGTGAAATTCCATTTGGTTCTGACGGAAACTACACAACAGAAATCTTTTTAAATTCTGTTAATAGCGATCTTGCAAATAATTATGGAAATCTTGTTTCAAGAACATTTTCTATGCTTAAAAAATATAATGGAAGCATTGTTCCAAAATGGACTGAAGATGAAGATGTTGATGTTGACCTTAAGCAAACAATAACAAAACTAGTTGAAGAAACAAAAAAGCATATTGAAACAAACTTTGATGTTTCAAAAGCGCTTGGATGCATTTTTGATATTTTCTCAAAAGCCAACAAATATATTGAAATAACTGAGCCATATCGCTTAGCAAAAGATGAAACTAAAACCGAAAGACTTCACACAGTGCTTCGTAATTTGCTTGAGTCAATTAGAGTTGGAACCATTTTGCTTTCAGCATTTTTGCCAGAGTGTTCAAAAAAAGTTTTAGATGCAATGGGAATAAGTGAATTTAATTACGGCGATGCTTCAAAATTTTATTTGCTTCCAGAAGGATTAGAAATTAAGGAACTTGGAATTTTGTTCCCAAGGCTTGATGTTGAAAAGGAAATGGAGGAACTTGCAAAAATCGCTGAAGAAAACAACAATTAAAGAAGCTTGAAACAAGCTTCTTTTTTTATGCATAAAATAAACAGGGGTGATTTTTATTTCTTTGCTTGAAGTTAATTTAAATAAAATAAAAGAAAATATTTTCAGTGCAAAAAAATTATTAAATCCAAAACAAAAGCTCTGTTTGGTTTTAAAGGCGAATGCTTATGGACTTGGTGCAAGAAAAATTTGTAAATTTGCAAATACATTTGTAAATTATTTTGCCGTTTCAAGTTATGAAGAATTTTTAAAAATTTATAAAATTTCTCAAAATCCAATTCTAATTTTGGATCCGGTTATTGAAAAAGTGAAACTTAAAAAGGCTATATTAAAGGGGGCAGAAATTACAATTTCAAATAAGCAAAATTTGAATATGATTATTGAAATTGTAAAAAAAATTTCGGCTGTTGCAAAAGTTCATATTGCAATAAACAGCGGCATGAATCGATTTGGATTTTCTGATTTAATTGAAATTAAAAGCATATTAAAGTTAATAAAAGACAATAAAAAAATAAAATTAATTGGTGTTTTTTCACATTTTTCAATGGCACAAAATGAAGAATTTGCGTTTTTTCAAAAGCAAAAATTTAATAAAATTAAACAAGTTTTTGAAAAAGAAATTAATAAACCAATTCTTTTTCATATGGCAAATTCATGTGCATTGAAAAATTGTAATTGTTTTGATATGACACGCGTTGGAGAGTTTGTTTATTTAAGTAACAATCAAGTGCTTTCGCTCAAATCAAAAATTATTGAAATCCAGCATGTAAAGGCAAATGAATCTGTTGGGTATGATGGGGTTTTTAAACCAAAAACAGACTCAAAAATTGCAATTGCTGCAATTGGATATGGTGATGGAATTTTTAAAAAACTTACAGGAAATGGAGAATGCTTAATTTGTGGCAAAAGGGTAAAAATTGTTGCTGTTTGTATGGATGTAATTTTAATTGATATTTCAAACATTCAAGCAAAAATTGGTGATGAAGTTGTTTTAATTGGGAAAAGCGAAGGAGATGAAATTTTTATTTGTGAAATGGCAAACTGGTGTGATACAATAACTTATGAAATAATAGCCCATTTAAATGGCAGAATAAAAAGGAAATACATTGGAGAAAATTATGCAGATAATAACGGGAAAATATCGTGCAAGAAAGTTAATTTCACCTGAGGGTGTTCAAACCAGACCAACTCTTGCAAGGGTAAAAGAATCAATTTTCAATATAATTGCCTCAAGTGTTTCGGGTAGCACTGTTTTGGATCTTTTTGCTGGGAGTGGTGCTTTTGGAGTGGAGTGCATAAGTAGAGGTGCAAGCAAGGTTATTTTTGTTGATCATTCAATAAATGCAATTAAGGCAATTAAAGTAAATACTAAAAATATGACAGAAGATTTTGAAATTTTGCAGAATGATTTTGAAAGTGCATTAAAAGAATTAAAAAATAGGGAAATAAAATTCAATCTTGTTATGCTTGATCCACCATATAAAAGCAATTTCACAGTAGTGGCGCTTGAATTATTAGAAGAGTATAGTTTGCTTTCTAGTGATGCGAAAATAATTGTTGAGCATGAGGATGCAAATGATTTACAAAATTTATCAAACTATTATATAATTAAAACATCAAAAAAATATGGAATTGCATATGTTGATGTGCTTGAAGTGAGGTAAGTTATGGATGTAATTGAAATTATTGATGAACTTGAAAATGAGTTTGCAAAGTCAAAAAATTTTTTATGGACGAAAAAAAGTTTAATTAATGTTGACAGGTGTTCATCACTTCTTGGTCAACTTAAGGCAAATCTTCCAACTTCAATTCAGGAAGCGAATTATATTTTATCAAAAAAGGATCAAATTATCCATCGTGCAAACCAAGATGCGCAGGTCACAGTAAAAGAAGCAGAGTTCCGTGCAAAACAACTTGTTAGTGGAAGTGAAGTTGTTAAAAAAGGTGAAAATGAAGCTGAATTTATGATTGCAGATGCGGAAAAAAGATGCGCAGAACTTTATGAAATAACCAAGAAAAATATTGATAAACTTCTAGAAAATGCGGAAAATTATTTAAATCAAAATTTAGAAGTTATAAGGGGCAATAGAAAAGAACTTGATGAAGCAATGCAAAATTTAAAAAATCTGAAAAATAATTAAAACTAAAAAACAAAGGGTTGCTGAAATAAATGCGTGCATGAGTTTAATTAAAATAAATTCATGCACTTTTATTTTTGCGTTTTTTAAAAAGGCAAGTGATTGCATTATTATTGAAATCCCACTAAATGAAATTAGCCATTCAATTAAAACAATTGAAGTTAAGTTTATTTCACAGCTAAGGCTTTTTATTCCTCTTGTAATTTCAACAATTCCAAATAAAAAACTTTTTAATTGTAATTCATCAATTTTTAAAAATTGCAAAAATGGTAAAAATAAGTTTGAAATATACTTAAATACATTTAAATTATCTAGAATTTCAATGATGAGTGAAAAAATTGTTATGTTAGCACAAACAACAAACAATGAATTTATTGTGTCATTAATGCACCTTGAAAATATGTTTGATTGTTTGTTATTTATTGAAATTGGTTTAATGTTTTTAGTTTTATGTTTTGAAAAAAAGTTACAAATTATTGCAAGAAACATTGATGAGGTGATGTGAACAATAAACAAAATGGCTCCAATTTTAACATTGTTAAGCATTCCTGCACCTACGGCTCCAATAACAAAAATTGGTCCTGAGGTTGTGCAAAATATTATCATTTTTTTTGCATCAATTTCACTTATAAGACCTTCACTATAAAGTTCACTAATAATTTTTGCTCCAATTGGATATCCTGACATTATGCTTGAAATAAAAGCGTAAAGTGAAATTCCAGGGGTTCCAAAAATTTTATTTGAAAATTTATTACATTTTGCTGAAAGTTTATAAATCAATCCAATTTCGCTAATCATTTTTGTTAGCAGCATAAATGGAAATAGTCCAGGCAAAACAGAATTAAAAAAAAGTTTAATGCCATTCACTGTTCCTGTTGTAAATTTTTGTGGGTTGGTTAAAATGAAAATCATGATAACAAAAATTATAGCAGTGCACAATGAATCAAATAATAAATCTTTTTTAATATGAGTTAAAAAAGTTTTTTTAGAGTGCCTTAAATTTGTTGGTTTCATAATAGATTATATGTTAAAATATTAATGTAAATGTTAGGAGGAAAAATTTATGATTAACGATTATAGGTTTTTTCAAGATTTTTATGATGGGCAAATAAAAAAGGAAGATGCGGTTTGGTTTAAAACATCTAAACTAATTATGTTTTTATTAGTAACAATCACAATGCTTGTTTTAACCGCTGTTAAACTTATTGATCCAATTAGCATGATTCTTTTAGAGTTTGGAATGATTTGGAATTTTTACTTAAAACTCAACAGCAAGTTTTCGGTTGTGATGAGTGTTGTTGTTGGTCTTTTATATTTCTATATTTGCTCACAATTTTCGCTCTATTCAAATGCATTAATTTATTTGGCATTTTATATTCCATTTGAACTTATTGCGATGACAAGAGATTATGCTGATGGTGATTTTGTTCAAATTAGAAAAAAATTAACAAACACAAATAAAATTATTTATATATTAATTTTTGCAATTTTATTTATTGCTCTTTCTCTTTTAAATGTTAATTTAAATTCAAAATTTATTTTGCTAGATAGTTTAACTGCTTCACTTTTGGTTTGTTCGGCGTTTTTAAGAAATGAAAGATACGCTGAATATTATTGGTTTAGATTTATTGCTTTAATTGCAAGTATTGTTTTGTGGTCTTTCACACTTGTTGAATATCAAGATGCTGCAAGGGTTATTCCTGTGATTGTTATGTATTCATCATACTTAATTTTTGATATATTCACTTTAATTTATAGTAGGGCAACTTATGTAAATGAATATATGCTTGCACAAAAAATTCATGAAGAGGAAGAAAGTAAAAAACTTTCTGAAGAAAAAATTAAAAATTACACTTCTAAACCAAAGAAAGAAGTAAAAGAAAATTTCAACGAACAAAAAAAGCAAAAACAAGTAAAATCTAAAAAGACAACTCCACCAAAAAGTGCTCAACACAGTAAAACAAAAAGGAACTCATAAAAATAGAGTTCCTTTTGTTTTGTCATTTTTTAAACAATTTCCACAAATTGTATTATATATTTCACTTGAGTTTAAATCAATTTGAATTATTTTTTGTTGCGCAGAGCTCAGGCGGTTATAGTCGTTTGTGCATGAAACCAAATTGATTTTAGTTTTTGATGTTTTTAATAAATTCTTGTTATTCTTATCTATTGCAAGCACCTTTGCAAAAGGTTTTGTGTGCCTTGCAAGATTTTCAATGTGCTTGCTTATTTCAAGCAATGGGTAAAGCATGAGTTTATTTACACGGTTTTCTCGGTATCTTGGGGAAACAATATTGTTTTTTATTTCTTCAAACGAACCAAGTTGTGCGCATTTTTTAATTCTAAATTCAATACCTTCATTATAGTCATATAGTTTTGATAGTTGCTTTTCAGGTGTTTGTTTAATTTTTAAAATTTGTAAAGTTTTGAGTGTATTTTTGGATTTTTCATTAAAAATACAGTCAATTTTTGCATTTTTAGGTATAAATTTAGAAATGTTTTTCCCCTCAAAAAATCTTTCTCTAATTGAACCAGCTGATAAAAATTCATTATTTTCATTTTTAGAATTAAATCCAAAATCACTGCGTTCAATTGCAACTGGTTTAATTTTTGCATTAAGTTTATAAATTGCAGTGAGATATTCAATTGCTAAAACATTGTTTGGTTTTTCTAAAATTTTGGTAACATCTTCTCCAATGTTTTTTACAATTGCTCGTTTTAGTGCGGTGTTAAAATTAATTCCATTTTCAATTTCATTTTTAAATGAGTTTTGAAACTCAATTGAATTTTCAAATTTTAGTTTTGCAATTTTTTCTAAAATTTCAATGTTAGCATTTTCAACTCCAAATGCAATGAATTTTGCACCAATTGCTTTTAAAATTTTTATTGCTCCAAATGCAAAATTTTCAGCGTTTGAACATGCGTAAATTGTTGGAAGTTCAAGAACTGCAGTGGCTCCATTTTTAATTGCGTTTTCGGCTCTTGTAAATTTATCTTGAAATGCAGCTTCACCCCGTTGAACAAAATTTCCACTCATAACGCACACAATATCACAATTTGTTTTTTCTTTTGCTTTTTCAATTATAAATTTATGTCCGTTGTGAAACGGATTAAATTCTGAAATTATTCCACAAAAATTCATTTATGACACCTCAATTTGCTTGATAATATTTTCCATATAATTATAATTATTATATGTGATTGGCTCAAACTAATCAATAAATTTTTGGAGTTATTATGGGAAATGTTTTTGATAAGCTTATTGAAAAAGCTAAACACACCAGAAAAAAAATTATCTTAAATGAAGTTGAGGATAAACGAGTTTTGGAGGCAGCTGAAAAAGCCGCTAAAATGGATTTATGTACGGTTATTATTCTTGGAAAAGAATCTGAGCTTAAAAATAAGTTTTCTGAACAGGCATTAAAAAATATTGAGTTCATTGATGTTGAAACAAGTTCAAAACTTAATGAGTATGCTGAATTATTGTTTGAGCTTCGTAAAGCAAAGGGGATGACTGAAGATCAGGCTCATCAATTAGTTTTAGACAAAATGATGTATGCAAATTTAATGCTTAAAACTGGAGATGCGGATGGTCTTGTTTCTGGGGCAATAACTCACACCGCCGATGTTCTTCGTCCGGCGTTCCAAGTTGTTAAAGTTAAACCTGGAATAAGCAAAGTTTCATCTGTGTTTATAATGGAATCGCCAAGTGATGCGTATGGTGAAAATGGATTTTTAATTTTTGCTGATTGCGGTGTTAATCCAAATCCAACTGCTGAAGATTTGGCGGAAATTGCAATTTGTTCAAGTGAAACAGCAGAAGTGCTTTGTGGAATGAAACCAAAAGTTGCACTTTTGTCTTATTCAACCAAGTCTGGCGATGAAATGAAAGATGAAAATATTTTAAAGATAAAGAAGGCTCTTCAAATTGTGAAAGAAAAAGCGCCAAAACTTAATATTGATGGTGAACTTCAAGCTGATGCTGCGCTTGTGGAATCAGTTGGAAAATTAAAGAGTCCTGAATCAAAAGTTGCAGGCAAAGCAAATGTTTTGATTTTCCCAGATTTAAATTCTGGAAATATTGCTTATAAACTTGTTCAAAGACTTGCAGGAGTTAAGGCGGTTGGTCCAATTTTGCAAGGGTTAAACGCACCTGTTAATGATTTATCACGAGGCACCACAGCTGATGAAATTGTGCTTTGCATGGCAATCACAGTTTTACAAGCTCAAAATAAAAAATAGGAGAAAGGTATGAAAATTTTAGTTATTAATGCAGGAAGTTCATCACTTAAATATCAAGTTATAAACACTGCAACAAATGAAGTTTTAACAAAGGGATTGTGTGAAAGAATTGGAATTGACGGTTGGCACACAAACAAAACAAATGGAAAGAAATTTTTTGAAGAAGTTGAAATGAAAAATCACAGTGATGCACTTAAAGTTGTTTTAAATTGCATTGAAAGTGAAACCGTTCCAACAATAAATTCGCTAAAAGAAATTGAAGCAGTTGGTCACAGAGTTCTTCATGGTGGCGAATATTTTGCTGATTCAGCGCTAATTGATGAGGAAGTTATGAAAAAAATTGAGGATCTTGTTCCACTTGGTCCACTTCATCAACCTGGAAATATCGCTGGAATTCGTGCCTGCCAAGAAATTTTAAAAGGTGTTCCACAAGTTGCTGTTTTTGATACAACTTTTCATGCAACAATGCCAGATTATGCATATCGCTATGCAATTCCAAAAAATGCATATACTGATTGGAAAATTAGAAAATATGGATTCCATGGAACAAGTCACAAATTTATTGCAGGTGAGCTTGAAAAGCTTGAGGGAAAGAAGGGTAATTTCATCATTTGCCACATTGGAAATGGTGCAAGTTTATCAGCGGTTAAAGATGGAAAATGTATTGATACAACAATGGGATATACTCCACTTGAAGGTGTTGTAATGGGAACAAGGTCAGGTGATATTGATCCAACAGCATGCGAAAGAATAATGAAAGAAACGGGAATGAATATTACTGAAATGATTCAATATCTTAACAAAAAGAGTGGAATTTTGGGTGTTTCAGGAATCAGTGGTGACATGAGAGATGTTGAAGAAGTTGCATATAGTGATAAAGATGATCCAAGAAAAGAAGATGCAATTTTAGCGCTCAAAATGCATGCATACAGAGTTAAGAAATATATTGGAGCATTTTATGCAGCTCTTGGAACTGTTGATGCAATTGCATTTACAGCCGGTGTTGGTGAAAATGGCCCAGAATACAGACAAATGGTTTTAGATGGTCTTGAAGGGCTTGGAATTATTGTTGATAAAAACAAAAACATGAACTTTAAGCGTGGTGAAACTTGTGTAATTTCAGCAGATAATTCAAAAGTTAAAGTTTACGTAATTCCAACAGATGAGGAATTTATGATTGCAAAAGATACTGAAAGGCTTTCAAAATAAAAGTTTATTAAAAAATATAATTGACAAAATGGTAATCTTGTTGTATTATTATTTTGCTTGTTTATTAGGTGCTAATGATGAGTGCCTTTAAAGTAGATAAGAAATCTTGGTGGATTTCATTGATAGGAGGATAAATTAATGGCAGTTCCAAAACGTAAAGTGTCAAAGGCTAAGGGAAGAAGCAGAATTGCTAACTGGAAAACATCAGCACCAACACTTGTTGAGTGCCCACAATGTCATGAACTTAAACGTGCTCACGTAGCATGCCCAAATTGTGGATACTATGATGGCGAAAAAAGAGTTACAGTTAAAGCCGATGAAAAGAAATAATTAATGAGCGAAAGTCGCTCATTTTTTTATTGTTTAAAAGCAGCCAAAAATCCAAGAAATTGGCTGTTTTTCTTTATTTTATTTGAATTTGTAAATAAAATATTATATAATAAGTCTGTATAAAAACAATGGAGAGTTATGATGAAAATTATTATTGATGCATTTGGTGGTGATTATTCACCAGAAGAAATGGTTAAAGGTGCGGTTACTGCCGTTAATTTAATTGAAGATGTTGAGATTATTTTAACAGGTGATGAAGAAAAAATTAAATCCTTGTTGGCTGAACTTAATTACACTGGAAACAGAATTGAAATTGTTCATGCTCCTGAGGTGATTGGTTGCAATGAATCACCAACAATGGCAATTAGAAGAAAGAAGGATAGTTCACTTGTTGCTGGTTTAAATCTTTTAAAAGAAAGAAATGATATTGTTGGAATGATCAGTGCAGGAAGCACTGGTGCAGTTCTTGCGGGTGGTCTTTTTATTGTTGGAAGAATGAATGGTGTTAAGCGTCCTGCATTATCTCCATTTTTACCAACTGTAAATGGTGGGAAAACTCTTTTGATTGACTGTGGTGCAAATGTTGATTGCAAGCCTGAATATTTGCAACAATTTGCCATTATGGGTTCAATTTATGTTAAGGCAATGCTTGGAGTTGAAAATCCAAGAGTTGGTTTGATTTCAAATGGAACTGAAGATGAAAAAGGAAATGAGCAAATTCATCAAACTTTTGAACTTTTGAAAAATACGCCAGAAATCAACTTTGTTGGAAATATGGAAGCAAGGGAAATGCTTTCTGGTGATTATGATGTTTTGGTTTGTGATGGATTCACTGGAAATGTTGCAATGAAATCAGCAGAAGGAACAATGAATGCATTTTACAAACTTTTAAAAGCTCAAATCAAAAATGGCGGGCTTGGAACAAAACTTGGTGCCTTAATGATGAAAAAAGCATTTAAAAACATTGGCAATCATTTAAACTACACAGATGTTGGTGGTTCTCCATTTTTGGGCTTAAATAAAATTTTAATTAAATCACATGGCTCAAGCAAGGCAAAAACAATTTATTCATGTGTGCTTCAAGTTATGGATATTTATAAATCTGGCTACATTGAAAAAATGAGAGATGGCATTGCAAATTCTTCAATAAGTGGAGCTGCTCATGAAGAGTAATGAAATGGGAAATGCTCTTGAAGTTGAAAAAATTATTGGTTATAAGTTCAAGTCAAAAAAACTTTTGAAAACAGCAATAACTCATTCAAGTTATTCAAATGAACACAAGGTTGAATCAAATGAAAAACTTGAATTTTTAGGTGATGCGGTAATTGAACTTATTATAACTGAAATTTTATTTCGTGACTTTGTTGGAAAAGAGGGCGATTTATCAAAAATACGCTCAATGGTTGTAAGTGAAAAACCATTAGCCGAAGCAACAACAAAACTTGGAATTGATAAGTTTTTGCTTAAGGGAGTTGGTGAAAGTAAAAACACAACCAAATCTGATGCAATGAAGTGTGATATGTTTGAGGCTATTTGCGGAGCGATTTTTGTTGATGGTGGAATTGAAGAAGTTAAAAAATTTTTCAATAAGGCTGTTGGTGAAAATATTGAAAATTTGAAAAAAAATGGCTATGATGATGACCCAAAAACTAAACTTCAGGAATTAAAAAAGTATTCAAAAATTGTTTATAGCACAACAAAAACAGGTTCAGACCATAGCCCAGTTTACAAAACAACAGTGTTTATTGATGATAAAAAGTTTGGTTCTGGAACAGGTTCAAGCAAAAAACAAGCAGAGGAGCACGCCGCTGCTGAGGCAATAAAAAAATTAAACATTTAGGAAAAATTTATGAATTTTGAAAAACTAGAAATTTATGGTTTTAAATCATTTGCAGATAAAGTTGAAATTAAGTTTGAAAACGGAATAACTGCGATTGTTGGTCCAAATGGTTGTGGAAAAAGTAATGTTGCTGATTCCATTCGTTTTGTTATGGGTGAATCCAGTGCAAAATCAATGCGTGGAAGCTCAATGCAAGATGTTATTTTTAATGGAACTGAAAAAAGAAAAGCTCAATCATATTGCGAAGTTTCACTTCACTTTAATAATGAAAAACGCATGTTTACTGATTTAGATTATGACGAGGTTGTTTTAACGAGAAAGCTTTATAAAAGCGGTGAAAGTGAATATTTAATCAATAAAAACACATGCAGAAGAAAAGATATTGTTGATGCATTTAGAACCATTGGTCTTGGAAAAGAAAGTTATTCTGTTATAGGTCAAGGTAAAATTGATAGCATTTTATCAGCGAAGCCAGAAGATAGAAGAAATGTTTTTGAAGAATCTGCTGGAATTTCAAAATTCAAAGAAGATAAAAACCAATCTGAAAACAAACTTTTAAGAGTAAATGAAAATCTTGTTCGTATTAATGACATAATCAGTGAGCTTGAAAGACAACTTGGACCACTTAAAAATCAGGCTGAAAATGCTAAAATTTTCTTAGAATTATCAAACAGGCTTAAAGAGCTTGAAGTAAACATTTATGTTTATGGTTATGAAAATTCAAGCAAACAAAAAGAAAAAATTTATGAAACAATCCGTGGAATTGACGAGGAACTTGCGCTTAAACAAAAGGAATTTGAAAAAGCGCTTGCCGAGTATGAACAGAGTCAAAATCAAATTGCAGAATTTGATGAAATGATAAACAATTTGCGTGATGAACTTTTAAATTTAACAGTTGCTCTTGAAAAACAAAATGGAGAAATTAAACTTTATAATGAAAAAATCTCAATTTTAAAAGAGAGAAATGAAAGGCTTGTTTCACAAATTGAGCAAGGCAAATTTGTTGCTGAAAATAGTGATAACCAATTTGAAAAACTTAATAATGACAGAGCGGAAGCTGAAACAAAATTAAAAGAAGTTGAACACAAACAAAAAACTTTAGAAGCGAGTTATGTTTCGGTTTTGGATAAACTTAAAATTGGTGAGGCAAGTGCCTTATCTTTTGACACGGCGCTTTATTCATCAATTGAGCATGTTGGAGATGTTAAATCAGTCCTTTCAAAGTTTGAAACTGAACTTGAATCACTTAAAGAGCGTCAAAGTGAACTTTCAAAGGAAGATGACGGTCTTAAAAGTGAAATTCGCGACACAGATTCAAAAATTGCAATTGTAGAAAATCAAATTTTGAATATAAACAAAAAGATTGAAAAAGCAAATGAAGAGAGAGAAGAAATTCTTCAAGAAATTGGCGATTTAAATGAAGAATACAACGAAGTTATTGAAGAAGTTGATGAAAAGAAAGCTGAATTCCACACAAGCTTAAGTAAACTCAATGTTTTGACGGAAATGAAAGAATATAATGAAGGTTTTGCAGTCAGTGTTAAAAGGCTTTTGGAACAGGCCCATAATAGAACCAGCATTGGTGGAAAAGTTGTTGGAGTTGTTGCAGAGCTTATGAAAGTTCCAGCAAAATATGAAGTTGCAATTGAGATGGCTCTTGGAGCAAGTGTTCAAAACATTGTAACCAAAAATGAAGAAGATGCAAAAGCTTTAATTAATTATTTGAAAACAAACAAATTTGGGCGCGTAACATTTTTACCTATAACCAGCATGAAGGAAAGGTTTATTCCAAGTGAAGCGAGGGCAAAAATGAATATGCCTGGAGTTATTGGAATTGCGAGTGATTTGATAACTTTTGACGGTGCGTACTCTTCAGTTTTCACAAGCTTGCTTGGATCAACAATAATTGTTGATAACATTGACAATGCAGTTGCATTTTCAAGAGCAACTGGCTATTCAACAAGACTTGTTACTCTTGATGGTGATATAATTAGCCCACAGGGTTCAATGACCGGTGGAAGCAGAAAAGAAAATAATGGCATAAGTTTAATTGGTCGTGATAGAGAAATTGAAACACTCAAAGTTAAACTTGAGGGTTTGAAAGTTGAGATTGAAAAGTTAAACAGCAAGGCTGATGAACTTCGTGAGGCTGGAAATGTTGAATCGGAAAAACTTTCAGCAAAAGTTGATGAAATTCACGAACTTCAAATGGAAAAAGCAAAGCAAGATGAGGTTATTGAAGCTGCAGAATCTAGGAAAGATGAAATTGAATCGCAGCTGTCTGATCATGAAATAGCCTTTAAAGTTGTGCTTGACAAAATTGATTTTGTTGAAAATGAAATTGAAAGAATTTCAAAAGAAAGCGATATTGCAAGCGCAAAGAAGTCTGAGGCAAGCGAGGGGAAAAAACAGGCTAGTGAAACAAGTGAAAAACTCAGAAGCGAAAGAGACGATCTTTTTCAAAAAATTTCTGAAGCGCGTGTTGAACTTGAAACTGCTAAAAATGCAATTTTAAATATTGATGCCGAACTTGAGCGTCTTGAAATTTCAAAAGCGGAAAACGAATATAAAACAAAAGAGTATATGCTTGAAGTTCAAAAGAACAATAAGGAAATTGAAGATTATTCAAGTGCAATTGAAGAAATTCTTTCAAATTCAGCGTTTTCAGCAAGTGCGAAGAAGGTTGAACTTGTTCGTGAAAAAATTTCTGCTGTTTCTGATGATAAAAAGAAATATCAAGAAATTATGAATAAGGCTGATGGAAATAAAATGTTTCTTGCTGGTGAAATTCAAAGAGCAAATGATAAAAAATCTCGTGAAGAAGGTCAAATTATTAAAATTGATACTGATTTAGAGAATATGCAAAACAGAATTTGGGAAGAATATCAAATGACATATGCTGACGCAAAGGCAATTTCAAATCCTGAATTTGACAATAAGGCTGGAACTGATGAAGCAGCTGAAATTAAACGCAAAATTCAGCGACTTGGAAATGTTAATCTTGCTGCAATTGAAGATATTAAAACAATTTCTGAGCGCTACAACGATTTGGTTAGTCAGCGAGATGATTTAACAAAAGCACAAACTGATTTATACACAATCATCAATGACTTAACTGCAAAAATGGAAGAAAAATTTGTTGATCAATTCACGAAAATTAGAAATAACTTCACTGTAATATTTAAAGAATTGTTTGGCGGTGGAAGGGCGGATATAACTCTTGAAGATGAAAATAATCCGCTTGAATGTGGAATTAACATAATTGCTGAACCACCTGGCAAAAAGCTTCAAAATATAACACTTCTTTCTGGTGGTGAAAAAGCGCTTACTGCTGTTGCAATTTTGTTCTCAATTTTAAAACTTCGTCCAATGCCATTCTGTGTGCTTGATGAAATTGAGGCGGCACTTGATGAAGCCAATGTTGAAAGATATGCGAAATATTTACATAGATACACTGATGAAACACAATTCATTGTTATAACTCACAGAAAGCCAACAATGGAACTTGCAAACAGTTTGTATGGTGTAACAATGGAAGAAAAGGGTGTTTCAAAAGTTGTTTCTGTTAAACTTTCCGATGCTGTTAAACTTGATGCTGGTGAGGCGTAATTTTATTAAAATTTATACAAAAATGCATAAATTTGCGTTAAAAATCGCAAATTTTGCAAAAAAATAAATTTAAGGGTATGTTTATGGGATTTTTTCAAAGACTTGTTAATGGTTTAAAAAACACAAAAAAATCATTTGGTGAAAAACTAAAGTATATTTTCACTGGAAATGAAATTGATGAAGACTTTTTTGATGAACTTGAAATGGTTTTAATCAGTGCAGATATTGGTGTTTCAACAACAGAAGAAATTTTAGATAGACTTCGTGAAGAAATTAAAAAGAATAAAATCAAAAAAACTGAGGACAGCAAAAAACTCCTTAAACAAATTTTAGTTGAACTTTTGGAAGAAAATGAACTTTCAAATTTAAATTATCCACTAGCAATTTTGATTGTTGGTGTGAATGGTGTTGGGAAAACAACAACCATTGGAAAGCTTGCGCAAAAGTTTACCGAAAAACATAAAAAAGTTGTTATTGCTGGTGCCGACACTTTTCGTGCCGCTGCTGGTGATCAACTTAAAGTTTGGGCAGATAGGGTTAAGGCAAAATATGTTGCAGGTGAGCAGGGTGCTGACGCATCAGCTGTTGTGTTTGATGCAATTGCTTCAAGCAAGGCAAAGGGTGCTGATGTTCTTTTGATTGATACTGCTGGAAGGCTTCACAACAAAGCAAACTTAATGGAAGAACTTAAAAAAATTGGAAAAGTTGTTGCTCGTGAATATCCTGAAGCTGATTATCACAAGTTGATTGTGGTTGATGGAACAACCGGTCAAAATTCACTTCAACAAGTTGCACTTTTTGATGAGGCAGTTGGTTTAACTGATATGGTTGTAACGAAACTTGATGGAACAAGTAAGGCTGGGTTTATTGTTGAACTTGCTTCAACAAAACCTGAAATTGGAATGAGATATATTGGCGTTGGTGAAACTGCCGATGACCTTTTGGAATTTAACGCAAAAGAATTTGTTGACGCAATTTTTGAATAGAGCTAGAATTTTCTAGCTTTTTTCTTTTTATTGTTGACAAAGGCAAAAAAGTAAGTTATAATGTGTAAAGTAAAATTGCTTTACAAGAGGTGTATATGCAAATTGATGAACGAAATTATTTATCTCAATTATTTGACACTTATGGAAAACTCCTCTCTAGCAAGCAATTTGAAGTAATGGATACCTTTTTGAACTATGATCTTGGCGAAAGTGAAATTGCTGAAAGCACAAATGGTTCAAGGCAATCCGTTCACGATGCTTTTAACAAAGCAAAAAATCAACTTTTTGAATTTGAAAAGAAGTGTGGATTTTTAAATGAACAAGAAGTTCAAAAAAATAAGCTCATTGAAGCAAAAAGTTTGCTTAAAAATGGCAAAACAGATGCTGCGGTCAAAATTTTAGATGAAATTATTTAAGGAGAACTATTTTGGGATTATTTGAATCACTTGGTGAAAGATTAAACCATATTTTTTCAAAACTCACAAAACATGGAAAGCTCACAGAACTTGAAATCAAGCAAGCAATGCGTGAAGTTAGAGTTGCACTTTTAGAGGCTGATGTAAACTTTTTGGTTGCAAAAGACTTTATAAGCAAAGTTTCTGAAAAAGCAGTTGGTGAACAAATTTTGAACAGTTTAACACCAGGCCAGCAAGTTATTAAAATTGTTCGTGATGAGCTTATAAGCCTTATGGGTGAAACACAAGCAAAGCTTGAAATTTCACCAAAACCACCAACAGTTGTGATGATGTGTGGCCTTCAAGGTGCAGGAAAAACCACAATGTGTGGAAAACTTGGTTTAATGCTCAAAAAGCAAGGGAAAAAGCCAATGCTTGTTGCGTGCGATGTGTATCGTCCTGCTGCAATCAACCAGCTTAAAATTGTTGCAACAAATGCAGGGGTTGACTTTTTTGAAAAGGGAACTGGGAACCCTGTAAAAATTGCTGAAGCAGCAATTGATCAAGCAAAACGCATGGGAAATGATGTTGTTATCATTGATACGGCAGGTCGTCTTCAAATTAATGAAGAGCTTATGAAAGAGCTTGAAAATATTAAAAAGGCGGTTGGCCCAACTGAAATTTTGCTTACAATTGATGCGATGACTGGTCAAGAGTCTGTTAATGTTGCAAAAGAGTTTAATGACAGGCTTGAAATTACAGGCGTAATCGTAACAAAACTTGATGGTGACACCCGTGGTGGTGTTGCGCTTTCAGTTAAAGCTGTTACAGGCAAGCCAATTAAATTCTGTGGAACTGGTGAAAAAATTGGTGATCTTGAACCATTTTATCCAGACAGGATGGCTTCAAGAATTTTGGGAATGGGCGATGTTTTGTCGCTGATTGACAAAGCACAGGCAACTGTTGACCAAGAAGAACTTAAAAAAGTTGAAGAAAATATAAGGAAAAACACATTCACATTTGATGACTTTTTAATTCAATTTGAGCAAATTGGAAAAATGGGAAGCCTTCAGGACCTTGTTAGCATGATTCCAGGAATGAATGGAAAAATTAAAGCATCTGACATTGATGAAAACAAGCTTAAAAAATATAAGGCAATTATTCAATCAATGACAAAAAAGGAAAGGCAAAATCCTGATTTAATTAAAGCTTCGCAAAGAAAGAGAATTGCAGCAGGAAGTGCTTCAACAATTCAAGATGTGAATGGCTTAATGAAACAGTTTGAGCAAACTAGGCAAATGATGAAGGGAATGAATAATGGTAAACTTCAAAAAATGCTTGGAAGAAATTTTAAATTCTAGTATCTAACAGCAAAAGCTGATTTGATAAAAATAAAAATTCGGAGGAAAAAACAAATGGCAGTAAAAATGAGACTTACAAGACTTGGAGATAAAAAGTCACCTTTTTATCGTATTGTAGTTGCAGATTCAAGAGTTGCTAGAGATGCAAAATATATTGACTTAGTTGGAACATACAATCCACTTACAACCCCAGCTGAAGTTAAAATTGATGCTGAAAAAGCAACAAAATGGCTTGCAAATGGTGCTCAACCAACTGAAACTGTTAAAGTTCTTTTAACAAAAGCTGGAATCACCGCAGAAAAGAAAGCTGAAAAGAAAGAAGAGAAAAAAACAACCGCAAAAAAGACAACAACCAAGAAAACAAAATAATAAATTTGGCAGGTGAATATGAAAGAATTAGTTGAATTTATTGTAAAGAATTTGGTTGCTAATCCAGATTCAGTTGAAGTAACTGAAGAAGAAAAGGAAAGAGAAACTGTTTACACAGTTAAAATTGCGGCTGAAGATTTTGGCAGAATTATTGGCAGAAGTGGAAAAGTTGCAACAGCAATTCGAACTGTTGTAAAAACTTCCGCCAAAAAACAAAACAAACGCGTGTTTGTTAAGTTTGAAAAATAAAAAACAGGGAAATTCCCTGTTTTTTTTATTTAAAATTTGTAATAAAAATATGGCAAATTATTATCAAATTCTAAATAACAAAATAATTTTAATAAGTATACTTATCATCCCACTCTTTTTGTTTTTTCTTTATGTGAGCAACATATAAGACACCTGGAAAAATGTAAAAAAAGAAACCTAATATTGCTAAACCAACATTTAATTTTGGTCGTTCAGTTCTTGGGACTTTTATAGTTGTATTTTGAGTACTTCCACCGCCATAATAATTATTTATAACATTAGCATTATTATTTGTTGTATTTCCTTGAATTGCCTTTTCTGTAATAATTGAAGTTTTGCAAAATGGGCAAACACTAATTTCCTTAGATTCGTCAATTTCAATATTTGCTCCACATGATGTACACTTTGCAGCTTTCATAATTTTACCTCCATCTACTTTCTAAAAATATATTACATCACTTTATGATGTAAAGTCAAATATTTTACATCATTTTGTGGTATATAATTTTATATGGAAGATTTATCAAAGTTAGTTGGTGAAAATATAAAATTAGCTAGGCGAGCAAAGGGTTTAACACAGAGTGATGTTGCTAAAATTTTATTTATGACTCAACAGCAATACAGTCGTTTTGAAAATGGTGTGTTTGAATTAAATTATTCTCAAATTGTAAAGTTGTGTGAAATTTTAGACATTACTCCAAATGAAATATTTAGCTTTAAATTATAAACAAGTATTTTAGTTGTTTTTTTATTATCTCGTTGCAAAAAAAATGCATGTGTGATATACTCACATATGTAAATATGGAGATATAATTATGGAACAAATTACAATAAATGAATATAGAAATTGTGACAATGGAAGTTTAAGACTTGCTGATGTTGGGAAAAGAGTTAAACTTGCTGGCTGGGTTGACACAATTAGAAAACTTGGTGAACTAACCTTTGTTGTTCTCCGTGATAGATATGGAAAAACACAGCTTGTTTTAAGAAAAGAATTTCTTGAACTTGGTAAAGAAGATGTCATTTCAGTTGAGGGAAAGGTTGTTGAAAGAGAAAGCAAAAATCCCAATATGCCAACAGGTGACATTGAAATTGAAGTTGAATCAATGAAAATGCTTGGAAAGTGCACAGAGTCTATTCCTTTTGAAATTAAAAATAGTGAAAGTGTTGCTGAAGATATAAGGCTTAAATATCGTTATTTAGATTTAAGGGCTGATTATAATCAAAAAATGCTTAAACTTAGAAGTGACTTGCTTTTATATGTTCGTGAATATATGAACTCACAAAATTTTATGGAAGTTCAAACTCCAATTTTAACAGCTTCAAGTCCAGAGGGTGCAAGGGACTTTTTGGTTCCAAGTAGGCTTAACCCAGGAAAGTTTTATGCGCTTCCACAAGCTCCTCAACAATTTAAACAACTTTTAATGGTTTCAGGTGTTGACAGATATTTCCAAATTGCACCATGTTTCCGTGATGAAGATGCAAGGGCAGATAGAAGTCCAACGGAATTTTATCAAATTGATATGGAAATGGCATTTGCAACTCAAGAAGATGTTTTTGAAGTAATTGAAGGGCTTTATAAGGGGATTTTCAAAAAGTTTGCAAACTTTGAAATTTCTGAATTTAAAAGAATTAAGTATGCTGATGCAATTCGTGATTATTGCAGTGACAAACCAGATTTAAGAAATCCACTTAAAACTGTTGATGTAAGTGAAATTTTTGCTGACACAACACTTTCAATTTTTCAAAACAAAACAATCAAGTGTATAAAGGCTCACACCGGCGAAAAACCAAGAAAATGGTATGACAAACTCACAGACTTTTTGAAATCAAGAGAAGCAAAAGGTCTTGCATACTTTGTTGTTCAAGAAAATGGTGAAATTACTGGCGGTGTTTCAAAATATGTAACAGAACTTGAAAAAGAAAAACTTAAAAATTTAACAAATTTTGAAACCGGTGACACACTATTTTTTGTTGCTGACACTGAGGAAAATGCAATTAAGTTTGCAAATGTGCTTCGCAATGAACTTGGAAAAGAACTTGAACTTATTGATGAAAATGATTATAAATTTTGCTGGATTGTTGACTTTCCGTTCTTTGAAAAAGATGATAATGGAAACATTGCATTTTCACATAATCCATTTTCAATGCCTCAAGGCACTTTAGAGGAAATTAAAAAAGATCCATTTAGTGCATTGGCTTTTCAATATGACCTTGTAATCAATGGTTATGAAAGTTTGTCTGGAGCTGTTCGCAATCATAGTCAAGAAATGATGGTTGAACTCTTTAAACTTGCTGGATATGGAAAAGATGTTGTTGTTAACAAATTCCCAGCGCTTTATAATGCATTTTCTTATGGTGCACCACCTCATGCAGGTGCAGCACCTGGCTTTGATAGGCTCATGATGCTTTTAACCCATAATGAATTTATTCGTGATGTTTATGCATTCCCAATGAATAAAAACGCGCAAGATCCACTTTGCAATGCACCAAACACTGTTGATGAAAAACTTCTTCGTGATGTGCATATAAAACTTTTAGATGAATAAAAAACAGGTTTAAAACCTGTTTTTTTTATCTTTACTTAAAAGTTAAATTCATATATAATAAATTTAGAGGAAATTATGGTTAAAGTTGAACTTGGAAAAGTAGTAAAACTTCATGGCTACATGGGTGCAATGAAAGTTAGAACAGTTTATGATGCTGATTTTAATTTTAAAAAAATCGGTAGTGTTTTTGTTGATGAAAATGAATATAAAACAAAGTCTATCAAAAAAACAAAAGATGGATTAATTATTGAGCTTGAAGGTGTTTCTTTAGAAATGGCAACGGCAATGATTGGTAAAATGTTTTTGATTGATAGGTCGCTTGTTGATGGTAAAATTTTGATTGAAGATTTAAAAGGTTCCGCAGTGAAATTTGAAGATGGAAATGAGGTTGGAAAAATTACTGATGTCCAAGATTATGGTGCTGCTGAAGTTATTTATGTAAAAACTAAAGCAAATGAAGAAATTATGTTTCCAAATGTAAATGGAGTGATTTTAAATTTTGATTTAAATTCAAAAACATTAACATTAAACAAAGAAAAATTTGGTGAGGTATGTGATTATGAAAATTGATATTCTCACTTTGTTTCCTGAAATGTTTGAACCACTTAAAGAGAGCATATTAAAAAGGGCAACGGAATCAAACAAACTTGAAATAAATATAATAAATATTCGAGATTTTTCTAAAGACAAACATAAAAAGTGTGATGATTACACTTTTGGTGGTGGGCCGGGAATGGTTATGATGGCTCAGCCAATTTATGATGCAATTGTGTCAATTCCAAACTATGAAAAAGCGCTTAAAATATATTTATCACCAAAGGGGAAAACCTATTCTCAACTTGAAGCAAAAAGACTTTCTAAAATTGAACATCTAATTTTGCTCTGTGGTCATTATGAGGGCGTTGATCAAAGAGTTTTAGATTTGGTTATTGATGAAGAAATTTCAATTGGTGATTATGTGCTAACTGGTGGAGAACTTCCAGCAATGGTTTTAGTTGATAGTGTTTCAAGATTAATTCCGGGTGTGTTAGGAGGGGAAGAATCCGCTGAAATTGAAAGTTTTGAAAATGGACTTTTAGAGTTTCCTCAATATACAAAACCCCGCGAGTTTATGGGACTTGAAGTTCCTGAGGTTTTAATTTCAGGCGACCATAAAAAGGTTGATGAATGGAGAAAATTGCAGGCCGTTGAAATTACGAAAAAACGCAGACCAGACCTAATATCATCAAAAAAAGATTAATTTTAAGGAGAAAAAGATGAAATTATTGCTTAGAACTAATATTTATGATACTGGTGAAACAATCATAATAATTGGTAGTTGTTTGAAACAGATGCAGCCGGAAGCTTATGATAAATTGAGTAACATTTCCACAAATATTTATGAATTTTGTCCAGAAGAAAATCACATTAACATGGCAATAACAAAAGTTGGAGGAATGCTCAGAACTGGAAGAGTTAAAAGAATCATTTTTGCAACCGTTGATAGATCACCTCATTGTATTCAAATGCACTATATTCAAGATGAGCTTAAGAAGATGATGAATTTAAGTGATATTGAAATAAAAAACTATGTTTGCGAAGATGGAAATTTATTTGAAATTTTTCCTGAAACTATTTCCTTATCAAAAAATTTAAGTAAATTGCAAAATAATTTAAAAGGTTAAAATAATGGCAGAAAAAAAAGATAAATTAAAATGGTTTCCTGGTCACATGAAAAAGGCACTTGATGATATTGAGGAAAACAGAATAAAACTTGCTGATATAATTTTGTATGTGCTTGACAGTAGGGCACCTTTTTCTTGTGAGAATCCAAAAATAAATAAAATTGTTCATAACAAACCAATAATTTTTCTATTTAACAAGGCTGATTTAGCTGATCCTAAAAGAACGGCCGAAATTCAAAAATTGTTTGAGTCACAAGGTAAGCAAACGCTTATTGTTTCAGCAAATAATGCTTCTTTTAAAAATTCAGTTAAAAATGCAATGAGAAAGGCGCTTGCTGAAAAAATTGAAAGAAATAAAAACAAAAAATTAAATGCAACATATAAAGTTTTGGTGCTTGGTGTTCCAAACACTGGAAAAAGCACTTTAATCAATATGTTATCTGGTTCAAAAAAGGTAATAACTGGGAATATTGCTGGCGTCACAAAAGCAAATCAATGGATAAAAATTGATGGTGAGTTTATGCTTCTTGATACACCTGGAGTTTTATGGCCAAAGTTTGATGTTGAAAATGATGAAGGGCTTGGAATTAATTTAGCATATATTGGTTCGCTCTCTGACAAGGAGTTTGATTTTGAAACACTTGGGTTTAATTTAATGAAAAAAATTAATGAACTTTATTCCGAAAATTTAAAAGAAAAATTTGATGTTGATTTTAAATTTGATGAATTTATTGAACTTTATGACCGTTTTTGCATAAAAAGAGGCTTTATAATGCGAAAAAATGAAATTGATTACACAAGAGCTGGAAAAACATTTATTGATGATTTTCGTGCTGGAAAATTTGGTAGAATAACCTTGGAGTAATTATGGTTAAAAAAGTTATTGACATGGAAACTAAGCTTGTTTTTGAAAAACAAGAACTTGCTAATGGTAAAAAATTTATTGCTGGTGTTGATGAAGTTGGTCGTGGTCCTCTTGCTGGTCCGGTTTGTGTTGCTGCAGTAATCATGCCGCTTGATGATATAATTTATGGTATTGATGATAGTAAAAAAGTTAGTGAAAAAAATCGAGAAGTGCTTGCTGATGAAATAAAGAAAAGGGCCATTGCTTATTCAATTCAAATGGTTGATGAACAAACTATTGATAAAATAAATATTTTACAGGCAACAAAGCTTGCAATGAAAAAGGCAATTGAGGGTCTTTCTGTTAAACCAGATATTGTTTTGGTTGATGCAATAGACAGTCTTGATGTTTCTGTTCCTATTCGTGGAATCATTAAAGGAGATGCAAAAAGTTATTCAATTGGAGCTGCAAGCATTTTGGCAAAGGTCGCTCGTGATAAACTTATGATTGAACTTGACAAAGAATATCCTGAATATGGTTTTGCGAAACATAAAGGATATGGAACAAAGCAGCACATTGATGCAATAAAAGAAAATGGACCATGTGTTTATCATAGGCTTTCATTTTTAAAATTTTTGGATGAATAATATGTTTAATGAATTAACTTGGAAAGATGGTGAAAAACGAGCACGGGAATACATGACAAAATGTGGATACAAAATTGTATACACAAATTTTGCGTGTGTTGGTGTTGAACTTGATATAGTTGCAATTTTACCCAAAAAGGTGCAAATTAAAATGATAAAAAAAGAATATGCGAAAAAACTTGGAGAGGCTGAAACTAAACTTCAAAAAATAAACTTAAAAAACACTTTAAAAAACTTAATTAAATCAGCCACTGACACTTTAATTATAACTGAAGTAAAAGCTCGTAAAAATGGAAATTTTGGAATGGGTGTTGAGGCAATAAATTTTCATAAACAAAAAAACATTGCTCGAGGAGCAGAGTTTTTGCTTGAAACAGGTGAGTTTCGTGGAATGCCTGTAAGGTTTGACGCTGTTAGTGTTGATGATGAAAATTTAACATACATTGAAAATGCATTTAATATATAATAATTAAAAATAATTTTTTTTGGTTAAAACGCTTGATTTTACTTAATTTATATGATAAACTCATGTCGTGATTTATGAGTGGTCCTCTGCAAAAAAGAGCTAGCACGAACACTCAACATACTAACAAAGGAGGCAACCTATGAATATTATAGATTCACTTGAAAAAGAAGGTATGCGCACTGATATTCCTGAATTTAGCATTGGTGACACTGTTAAAGTTTTCGTTAAAGTTGTTGAAGGAACTCACGAAAGACTTCAGGCATTTGAAGGTGTGGTTATAGCTCGTAAAAATGGTGGCGTTAGAGAAACTTTCACTGTTCGTCGTATATCTTTTGGAATTGGCGTGGAAAGAACATTCCCAGTTCATTCTCCAAAAATTGACCATATTGAAGTTGTTCGTCATGGTGTGGTTCGTAGAGCAAAACTTTACTATCTTAAAGGTAAAACCGCTAAGAACTCAAGAATCAGAGAAAAGAAAACAAGTAAATAAAAAAGGAGATGCAAATTGCATCTCTTTTTCTTTTGTTTTTTTTGTGATTGTGTTATCATATTTCTATTAGGAGAGAAACTATGTTTTCAAAGGTTTTAAGTTTTGGCTTGCTTGGTTTAAATGGACTTAAGATTGAAGTGGAAGTTGATATAAATGTTGGGCTTCCACGTTATGATATTGTTGGGCTTCCTGATGCAGCGGTAAAAGAATCTGCGCAAAGGGTTCAGTCAGCGATAAAAAATTCAGGATTCAAATTCCCAACTAACAAAATAACGGTTAATCTTGCACCGGCAAACATAAAAAAAGTTGGAGCAAATTTTGACCTTCCAATTGCGCTTGCAATTCTTGAATCATCAAGTCAACTTAAATCTGACAAACTAAAAAATGCAATCATTTTAGGTGAGCTTGGGCTTGATGGAAAAGTTAAAGGTGTAAATGGAATTTTACCGGCGCTCATTTCTGCAAGAGAACTTGGTCACACAGAATTTATAATTCCAAAAACAAACGAAAAAGAAGCAAGCTTTATTGATGGAATAAATGTTTATGCGGTTGAATCGCTTTCGCAAACAGTATCATTTTTAACTGGAATTTCGCAAATTGATCCGGTTGAAAAAACTGAATGGGCAGCGCAAGAAAGTGATAAAATCACTGAAAATTTTGCACGGGTAAGGGGGCAAAAGCAAGCAAAGAGAGCAATGGAAATTGCTGTTAGTGGCGGTCATAACATTTTAATGGTCGGTCCTCCGGGTGCTGGAAAAACAATGATAGCAAGATGCGTTCCATCAATTATGCCAAATTTAACTTTTGATGAAGCACTTGAAATAACTAAAATTCATTCAATTGCAGGCGTGCTTGATAATAAAAAGGGAATAATAACAACAAGACCATTTAGAAGTCCTCATCACACTGCGTCAAGCGTAGCGCTCACTGGTGGTGGAAAAGATGCCAAACCTGGTGAGGTTAGCTTGGCAAGCAATGGTGTTTTGTTTTTAGATGAACTCCCTGAATATTCAAGGGCAACACTTGAAACGCTTCGTCAGCCACTTGAAGATGGAGAAATAACTGTTTCAAGGGCAACTGGTTCATTTGATTATCCAGCAAATTTTATGCTTGTTGCAAGTATGAATCCATGTCCATGTGGAAACTATGGAAGCAAAAATGCTGTGTGCACATGTTCAATGTCAGCAATTCAAAATTATCTAAAAAGAATTTCAGGTCCACTTCTAGATAGAATTGATTTAAAGATAAATGTTGAGCGTGTTGAATATGCTGATTTAAATTCTAAATCACTTGAAGAATCTAGTGAAGAGATTAGAAAAAGAGTAAATTTGGCTCGTGAAATTCAAAATAAGCGTTTTGCTGGAACTAAAATTCACACTAATGCTAAAATGAATTCAAAAATGCTTAATGAGTTTTGCAAGTTGGATGATGAGAGTGAAAATTTAATGCAGATGGCTTTTGAGAAGTTTAAAATTTCAGCACGTGGCTACACAAGAATACTTAAAGTTGCAAGAACAATTGCAGATCTTGCTGGAAGTGAAAATATAAAGCAAGAGCATTTGGCTGAGGCGCTTGCATACAGAAACATTGACAAATTTCAATTTTAGGAGCTTATATGAATTTAGATGAATTTGCTTTGGTTTGGCTTAATCAACAGGGAATTGGATTTTTAAAAGCAGAAAAAATTTTTAATAAATTTGATAAAATTGAAGATATTTTTAATCAAAACAAGGTCAAAAATGCGATTTTTGAGTTTGTTGGAGCGGAAAAGTTAAAAGAATCTTTATTAAAATTAAATATAAACGAAGAAAAAGAAAGAATTGAAAATGAATTGAATTTTTTTGGAATTGATGTAATAACTTTTGTGTCTAATGGTTACCCTGAAAAGTTAAAAACAATTTCTGATCCACCACTTGTGCTTTACTTTAAGGGAGATATTTCGCTTTTAAGCAAAAAATCAATATCAATTGTGGGAACAAGAAAACCAACTGAATATGGAAGAATCACCTGTGAAAAGTTTGTCAGTGAATTGGTTTCTGCGGGGCTTGTAACAGTTTCAGGTTTAGCTTATGGAATTGACACAGTTGTTGCTGAAAGCACACTTTCTGCGGGTGGAAAGGTAATAGCTGTGCTTGGTGGTGGGCTTGATGAAATTTATCCAGCGCAAAACAAAGGGCTTGCTAAAAAAATTGAAAGAAGCGGTTTGCTTTTAAGTGAATATAAGCCAAAGATTCGTCCAGAAAAATATTATTTTTTAGAGCGTAACAGAATTGTTTCAGCGCTTGGTCTTGGAACACTAATTATTGAAGCTGGTGAGCATAGTGGAACCATGGCAACGGCAAGGTTTGCGCTTGAGCAGTCAAGAGAATTGTTTGCAATTCCAGGGAATATAAATTCACCTGAAAGTTTTGGAACAAATGCTTTGATTGAGGAAATGCCAGAAATTTTTACAATTTCTCCAGATTCAATAATCTCAAAACTCGGATTAAAAAAGAAAGAGGAAAAAACGCAAAATCAGCAATTAAGTTTTGAAGAAAATCAAATTTTGCTTGCAATTGAGTCATCTGGAACTGATTTTGACACAATTTGTGAAAAAACAAAAATTTCAACTGGCGAACTCACATCTATATTAATAAAGATGGAAATGAAAGGACTATTAAAAAGTTCTTCATCAAACATTTATTATAAAATTTAGTCATTTTTGACAAAAATTTTATTTTGCTCTTAAAATCTTATTTTAAGATATAGAAGGCGTCAAAAATATTTTAAAATTTTGTTTGACAAGGCAATTTGGTTGTGTTAGTTTTGACTAGAAAATATGAGGAGATTTTATGAAACTTGTTTTAATAGAAGGTCCTGGTAAAAAAGATAGTGTTCAGCATTATTTGGGAAATGGTTATAAGGTTATGCCAACTTTTGGTCATTGTCGTGACTTGCCTGAAAAGGGGCTTGGGGTTGACATTGCAAATAATTTTGAACCACAGTATGTTGTTGTGCCTGATCACAAAAAAACTGTTGATGCCATAAAAAAAGAGATGGAAAAGGCTGAAGCGGTTTATTTTGCATCTGACCCTGACCGTGAAGGGGAAGCAATTGCTTGGCACATGTGTTATCTTCTTGGAATTGATCCAAGCAAGGCAAATAGAATAACATATAATGAAATAAGTGAAACGGCTGTTAATGAAGCAATCAAAAACCCAAGGCCAATTGATGACAAACTTGTAAATGCTCAGCAAGCAAGAAGAATTCTTGATAGACTTGTGGGTTACAAAATTTCCCCAATACTATGCAAGAAAATTCAAAACAATTTGTCAGCAGGCCGTGTTCAATCTGTAACTCTTGAACTTGTTGTTGATCGTGAAAATGAAATAAAAAATTTCAAACCTGAAGAGTATTGGACACTTCAAGTTATTTTGAATAAAGAAGATGGAACTAAAGAATCGTTCAAGGCAACTTTAAATCCTGGTAAAGGAAAAACAATTAAGTCTAAAGAAGAAATGGACAAAATTGTTAGTGAAATAAAAGGAAAAGAGTTTGTTGCTGAAAATGTTAAGCGAACAGTAACAAAATCTCAACCAAGTGCTCCATTTACAACTTCAACAATGCAACAAGAAGCGCTCAACAAACTTGGAATGAACTTAAAGCAAACCAGTGCAACTGCGCAAGCTCTTTACGAGGGTGTTGAGGTTGTTGGTGGAAGAAAAACCCCACTTGTAACATACATAAGAACTGACTCTGTTCGTGTTGCTCCAGAGGCGCAAGCAAAGGCAAAGAAATTTATAACTGAAAACTATGGATCAAAATACGCAGTTGAAAAACCAAGAAGTTACAGAAATAAAAAAGATGCGCAAGATGCCCATGAAGCAATTCGTCCAATTTCACTTGATAGACGTCCTGAAGATCTTAAAGATAAAATTGGCAAAAATGAATATAAGCTTTATAAATTGATTTATGATAGGTTTTTGGCAAGTCAAATGAGTGATGCAACTTACAATTCGCTCACAGTTGACATTGATTGTTCTGGTCACAAGTTTAAAACCAGTGGAAGAGCACTTTTATTTGATGGCTACACAGCGGTTTACAACAACCAAGTTTCAAATGATGATGAAAGTGAAGAATCTGCAAAACTTCCAAACATTGACAAGGGTGATAAATTCATTGCAAAAGAAACCAAACCTGAACAAAAGTGGACAAAGCCACCATCAAGATACACTGAAGCAAGTCTTGTTAAGGCAATGGAAGAAAAGGGAATTGGAAGACCATCAACCTACACGCAATCTGTTTCAACACTTTTCACAAGAAAGTATATTGATCGTGATGGAAAGAGCATTGTTCCAACAGAGCTTGGAACGGTTGTGGTTGATATGCTTAAAAACTTTTTCCCAGACATTATGAATATTGGCTTCACTGCTGATATGGAAAACAAGCTTGATGACATTGAATATGAGGGAAAAGATTGGCACAAGGTTTTAAGTGAATTTTATTCTGAATTTGAAGTCGCTGTTAAAAACGCTTCAATGGATCACACCAAAGCAAGAATTCCTGATGAAGAAAGTGATGTTGTGTGTGACAAGTGTGGAAGTAAAATGGTGATAAGAAGTGGAAGGTATGGAAAGTTTTTGGCTTGTCCAAACTATCCAACTTGCAAAAACACCAAACCACTTGAAGAAGAAAAAAAGATTGTTGCAAAATGTCCACTTTGTGGAAGAAATGTTTTAGCAAGAAAGTCAAAACGCGGAAAAACCTTCTATGGCTGTGAAGGCTATCCAACCTGCACATTCAGTGCATGGGATATTCCTGCAAATGAAAAATGTCCAAAATGTGGCGAAGAAATGATTGTCAAACTCTTTAAAAATATGAGAATTGTTGAGTGTCCAAAAAAAGACTATTCAAGGCGAGAAAAAATTGTGAAAGAGAGTCAAAGCTTGCAAGATGTTGAGAGTGAAATTGATATATTGAACAAGTTAGATGAGGAAAATGAACAAAACAGTTAGAGTTATTGGTGCAGGGCTCGCCGGATGTGAGGCAGCTTATCAACTTGCAAAGCGTGGAATTGAGGTTGAGCTTTATGAAATGAAGCCAATCAAATTTTCGCCTGCTCATTCAAGTGAAAACTTTGCTGAAATTGTTTGTTCAAACTCATTTAAAAGTGACGATTTAACAACAGCATCTGGCTGTTTGAAAGCTGAAATGAGAGAACTTGATTCTCTCATTTTAAAGTGCGCTGAAAAAGTCAAAGTTCCAGCAGGTTCTGCACTTGCTGTTGATAGAGAAAAATTCAGTGAAATGGTCACGAGTGAAATAAAAAAGCTAAAAAATGTAAAAATTATTCGTGAAGAAGTAAAAGAAATTGATTTGTCCATTCCAACAATAATTGCAACAGGTCCACTCACAAGTGATGAATTATCAAACAGCTTAATGGGGCTGCTTGGTGAAAATAATCTTCATTTTTATGATGCTTCAGCTCCAATTGTTGATGGTGAAACACTTGATAAATCAAAAACATTCACCGCTGGCAGGTATGGCAAGGGTGAAAGCGATTATATCAATTGCCCAATGACAAAAGATGAATATTATGCGTTTGTAAATGAACTTGTTTCAGCTGAAAAAGTTGAACTTCATGATTTTGAAAAAAAGGAAATTTTTGATGGGTGCATGCCCGTTGAAGTTATGGCTTCAAGGGGAATTGACACTCTTCGTTATGGTCCGCTTCGTCCAGTTGGTTTAAAACTTGATGACGGAACAAGACCATTTGCAGTTGTTCAACTTAGGCGCGAAAGCACTGAAAACAATTTGTTTAACATTGTTGGGTTTCAAACCAATTTAAAATATGGTGAGCAAAAGCGAGTTTTTTCAATGATTCCAGCGCTTGCTCATGCTGATTTTGTTAAATATGGTGTAATGCACCGAAACAGTTTTGTTTGTGCGCCAAAGCATTTAAATTGTGATTTCAGTTTAAAAAACAATCCAAACATATTTATTGCAGGGCAACTTTCTGGTGTTGAAGGCTACATGGAAAGCACTGCAAGTGGGCTGGTTGCAGGAATAGCTCTTGCAGGTAAGATTCTTGGCAAAACTCTTGCAATTATTCCAAAAACCACTATAATTGGAGCTATAACAAACTACATAACAACAGCAAGTGCTGATAATTTTCAGCCAATGAATGCAAATTTTGGAATATTACCATCACTTGATGTTAAAATTAAAGATAAGTCACTCAAAAAGCAGGCTTATTCTAAAAGAGCCATTAGTGACATGAAAAAATTTAAGGAGAGTTTATGATAAATTTTAGAGGAACAACAATAATTGGTGTTAAGCGCAACGGAAGCATTGTGCTTGCTGGTGACGGGCAAGTTACAGCTGGTGAGCACACAATTTTTAAGGGAAATGCACGAAAAGTTCGAAGAATTTTTAATGATAAAGTTGTAATTGGTTTTGCTGGTTCAACTGCAGATGCATTTAATTTGTCTGAACATTTTGAAAAGATGCTTGAAAAGTATTCTGGCAATTTAGAAAGAGCGGCTGTTGAGCTTGCGCTTCTTTGGAGAAGTGATAAGGGGATTCGTCAACTTGATGCAATGATGATTGCCGCTGACAAAAATCAACTTTTAATAATTTCTGGAAATGGTGATGTGTTTGAGCCAGAAACAGGAGTTTGTGCAATTGGCTCAGGTGGAAATTATGCACTTGCTGCCGGAAAGGCTCTTTTGGATAACACAAACTTGTCTGCTCGTGAAATTGCTGAAAAAGCAATAAAAATTGCTGGTGAAATTTGTGTCTACACAAATGATCACATCACAATTGAGGAGGTGTAAACATGGCAATTGAATTATCTCCAAAACAAATTGTAAATGAACTTGATAAATATATCATTGGTCAAGACGAGGCAAAAAAAGCAGTTGCAATTGCCCTTCGCAATAGATATAGAAGAAGTAAACTTCCAGTTGAAATTCGCGAAGAAATCACTCCAAAAAACATAATTATGCAAGGTCCAACTGGTGTTGGTAAAACTGAAATTGCAAGGCGTCTTGCAAGACTTGTAAAAGCGCCATTTGTAAAAGTTGAGGCAACAAAATTTACTGAAGTTGGTTATGTTGGAAGAGATGTTGAATCAATAATTCGTGATCTTGCAGAAGCGTCAGTTCGCCTGGTTAAAAAAGAGAGATTTGAAGAAGTTAGGGTGAAAGCAGAAGCTGCTGCAACTGAAAGGCTTATTTTAGCACTCTTGCCAACTTATAGACAAAAACACCCTGATTTTGCTGAAGAAATTTTAAGAAATCATATTGCAGAAGATTTAAAAGAACATAAAATTGACAATGAAATCATTGAAGTTGAAGTTGCTGAAGACAATTCAAATGGGCCAATGCAAATGATTGGTGGTGGGATGGGAATGGAAATCAACATTTCTGAAATGCTTGGTGGAATGTTCCCAAAGCGCAAAAAGAAAAAGCGTTTGGCAGTTGTTGATGCAGAACATATTTTCTTAAATGAAGAAAGTGAAAAACTTATAGACATGGATAATGTTTCTGCAGAGGCTGTAAGGCGTGCGGAGCAAGATGGAATTGTGTTTATTGATGAAATTGATAAAATCACTGGAAAAGGTGGTGCAGGTTCATCAAGTCCAGATGTTTCAAGAGAGGGCGTTCAAAGAGATCTTCTTCCAATTGTTGAAGGTTCAACTGTTTCAACCAAATATGGTCCAATTAGAACAGATTTCATTTTGTTTATTGCGGCAGGTGCTTTCCATATGAGCAAAATTGAAGACCTTATTCCTGAACTTCAAGGAAGGTTCCCAACAACCGTTGCGCTTTCAAGCATAACATACGATGATTTTGTTAAAATTTTGTCTGATACAGAAAACTCGCTAATTTTGCAATACACATCACTTTTAGGTGTTGACAATATAAAACTTGAATTTGAAAAAGATGGAATTGAAGAAATTGCAAGAATTGCAGTGCTTGCAAATGAAACCAATGAAAATATTGGTGCAAGGCGCCTTCATTCAATAATGGAAAGTTTGCTTGAAGATGTTTCATTTAATGCAACTGGAGACCATCCATTAATCACAATAAAAGTCAACAAAGATTATGTTGATGAACACTTGAAAGCAATTTCAAAGAAATTTGATTTAAGTAAATATATCTTATAAAAATGCCGGCAAAAGCCGACATTTTTTGTTTGTTAATATATAAATTTTTAAAAAAATCGCAAAAATTTTTATCAAAACACCCAATTTTTCTCCAAAAGGGGTGTTTTTTTTCAAAAAAATGCGAAAAATTTTAAAAAGGGTATTGAAATTTGCTCCAAGTTGTTATATAATCATAATATCAAAACAGGAGAGGGAAAATGGAAGGAAAAAGATATTATTTAGACTACGCTTCAACAACTCCAATTTCAGCTGATGTATACAAAAAAATGCTTGAAAGTTTTTCAAAATATCAGGGAAATAGTTCAAGCTTGTATTCTCTTGGAAGAGAGGCTGACAAAGAGCTTGAAGAAGCAAGAGTTAAAGTTGCAAAAGCCATTGGTGCTGACCCAAGCGAAATTTATTTCACTTCTGGTGGAACTGAAGCAAATAACTGGGCAATCAAGGGAATTGCAAGAGCAAACAGAAGCAAGGGAAATCACATCATCACTTCACAAATTGAGCATCCATCAGTTCTTGAATCATGCAAACAACTTGAAGCTGAGGGATTTAGGGTAACATATGTTCCAGTTGATAGCAATGGTGTTGTTGATTATGCTTCAATCATCAAGTCAATTGGGCCAGACACAATTTTAATTTCAATCATGACTGCAAACAACGAAGTTGGTTCACTTCAACCAATCAGAGCAATTGCAGAACTTGCAAAACAAAACGAGGTTTATTTCCACACTGATGCAGTTCAAGCAGTTGGTTCAATTGCGCTCAATGTAAAAGAAATTGGAATTGATGCGCTTTCAATTTCAGCTCATAAATTTTATGGTCCAAAAGGTGTTGGTGCTCTTTATATTAAAAAGGGAACCAAAATTGAAAAATTTATGGCCGGCGGAAAGCAAGAGAGAAATATGAGAGCTGGCACAGTTAATGTTCCAGCATGTGCAGGATTTGGTGTTGCAATTGAAAATGCAACAACAAATTTGGAAGATAAGGTTCGTGAAGTTAGAATCATAAGAAAATATTTCCAAAAGAGAGTTTCTGAGGCAATTCACAATATTGCTTTGAATGGTCATCCAACACAGCGTTTGGCTAACAATTGTTCAATTTCATTTGAAGGTGCTGATGCTGAAGCAATTGTTATGATGCTTGACAGAGAGGGAATTTGTGCATCAGTTGGTTCAGCTTGTGAGTCAGGCTCAAATGCTCCATCACATGTGCTTGTTGCCATGGGAAAGGAAATGGAACAAATCAGATCAACAGTTCGCTTTACATTTGGTGCTGAAATCACAAAAGAAGATGTTGATGAAGTTGTTGAAATTCTTCGCAAAACAGTTAAAAAGATTAGAAGTGTTTCAGCTATAAGAATTTATAAAAATAAGGTGGATTTATAGTATGTATTCAAAGAAAATTATGGAAGAATTTTATAATCCACAAAATTATGGCGTAATCAAAGGTGCAAGCGGTGTTGGAAAAGTTGTTTCGCATGAAAACGGTGAGATTATAAAAATCTATATCAGTGTAGAAAAAGGAACAATAACCGATGTTCAATTCCAAACATTTGGCGGGGTTGTTGCAATTGCTTGTTCAAGCATAGCAACCGCTTTAATGAAGGGAAAAGCTATTGACGATGTTTTAAAGGTAACTGAAAATGAACTTATAAAAGAAGCTGGTGGAATTCCAGAAAACATGAAGTATGTTGCAGGGCTTGTTGTTCGTGCAATGCATGGTTCAGTTGAAAACTATCGTGAAAAAGAAGCAAAATAAAAGAAGCGTAATCGCTTCTTTTTTTTGTAAAAAATTTGACATGGGCATTAATACATTTTAAAATATTTGTATGGAAAATAGTCAAAAGAGAAATGTATTTCAAAAATTCAATGAAAAATATCCAAAACTTTCTGAGATTATTCGTTTTGTGATTGTTGGTGGAATTGCTACAGTAATTGATATGCTTGTGATGGGTGTGGTTTTATATTTGTTTAATCCAAGTTTATATCCAAAGTTTTATAATGTTTGGATTGGAAAGCTTGCTGAACCTAGCACAATTGCAACGGTGGTTGGAACTGGTCTTGGTTTTATTGTTTCACTCGTTGTAAACTATTTGCTTTCAGTGCTTTTTGTTTACACTGAAAAGGGTAATTCAAAAACAACAAAAGGGAAAATTTTATTCACTGTTTTAAGTGTAATTGGTTTGCTCATCAATATGGGTGGAATGTGGCTTGGTCGTGATGCATTTAAAATCAATGAGTGGATAGTGAAAATTGTTATGACGCTGGTTGTTTTGGTGTATAACTATATTACAAGAAAAATTTTCATTTTTAAAAAGCAACCTGAAGAAATTGAAGAAAAAGAAAAAACACGCTAATTTAGCGTGTTTTATTTTGTTTTTTCTTGTTGTAACAGCTATAGCAAAGTGCTTTATATTTTTCATCTCCACCAATTTCAATAACTGAACCTGAAGTAACGAGTTTTCCATTTGAAAATCTGGCATTAAAAATTGCAGGTTTTCCACATTCACAAACTGAAAAAAGTTCAGTTAATTTGTCTGCAACTTCAATAAGTCTTTTGCTTCCAGGAAAAAGTTTTGTTCTAAAATCTGTTTTAAGCCCATAGCATGTGACTGGAACAATTTCTGATAGTTCTTTCAATTCATCAATTTGTTTCACTGTGCAAAATTGGCATTCATCAACAATAATAATATCTGCCTTATGCTTTTTAAAAAGATTTTTCATACTTGTTTTTTGTGAAAATGTAATTGCTGGTGCTTCAAGTCCAATCCTGCTTTTAACAACAATATTGCCGCTGTTTTTATCTCGTGTGTCAAGTGTTGATTTTAAAAGTAAAACTTTAAATCCTTGTTGTTCATAATTAAATTTTGTCATGAGTGCACCGGCTGATTTTGAGCAACCCATAACTCCATAAACAAAGTGTAATTCGTTAATCATAATGCCTCCGCTTAAATAAGTTTAATATAGAAATGATTTTTTTACAAAGAAAAAAAGGTTGGTTTTAAATTTTGGTAAAAATTGCACAAAATGTATAATTTTGTCAAAATTTCAAAAACTAATTTCAGGAGGTTATTATGGAAGAATTTTTAAAGGGCACGCTTTTTGGCGCGGCTATGGGTCTTGTTGTTGGAGGTGTTGTGGTTGCAAAAAATAAAACACTTGCATCAAAAATTAGAAGTGGCTTTAACACGGTTGAAGAAAAGGCAATGGAAGTTAAAGAATGTTTAGAAGAAAAGACTGCTGAGTCAAATGCTGAAGCAAAACAAGCTGATAACAAAAAATCAAAAAACCAATAAAAATAATTAGACATCTTTTTTATTTTGTGTTATCATGTCATTAGAGAATTGCTAGGCGAGGTATGTTTAGTGAAAATAATTGCACTAGATATTGGAACGGTTAGAATTGGCGTTGCCACTTCTGATATAATGGAAATCATTGCAAGTAGCTATGAGGTCTATAAAAGGAAGTATGAAAAGGCTGATGTAGAACATGTTGCTGACCTTGTCAAAACTCTAAACGCTGGAATGGTTGTGATTGGTCTTCCACTTAAAATGGATGGAAGCGAAGGTCAAAGCGTTGAAATGGCAAAATCGTTTGGAGATAAACTTGCGGAGCTTGTTTCTGTTCCAATTGTTTATCAAGATGAGCGTCTTTCAACGGTAACTGCGCAAAAAATTTTAATTGAGGCCGGTGTGCGCCGTGAAAAGCGAAAGGATAAAGTTGATGGCATTGCCGCAACAATAATTCTGCAAACATACCTGGATAAAAAGAGTAATCTAGGCGTATAGTAAAAGTAAAAAGGAGAAAAATTATGGCAGATGAAGAAAATGTAGTAGATCAAGAACTTCCTGAATCAATGGAGCACATGGAAGAGGATGATGATGATGTTGTAACCCTTCTTTCAGCTGATGGTGAAGAAATTGATTTTGTTGAAATCGCAGGAATTGCTTACAAAGGTTCATTCTATGCAATTTTGCAACCAGTTGAACTTTTGGATGGAATGGATGACGACGAAGCACTCGTGTTCAAAGTAACAAGAGGCAAAGATGGCGAAGATAAGTTTGAAATTGAACTTGATGATTCTGTTATTGATGCAGTTTTTGCTGAATATAACAGACTTCTTGATGAAGCAGAAGGTGCAGGTTCAAACGAATAGTTTGTCGTAGTTTTGTTTAATAAAACCAAAGGGCTGATTTATCAGTCCTTTCTTTTCCCTGTTTTTAAGTTATTAAAACATAACAATAAAAATAAATTTAAATTAAAATAATTATGGCACGGGTTCGTGCTTTTTTATTTTTTGTGAGTTATAATGAGCGTGAGCGAAAGGGGCGTGGGTTAATTGTTAAGAAGGGAGTAAAATTTTTGTGGTTAAAAAGACAAAAAACCCTTGCAAAATTTTTATTGATGTGTTATCATCTTGCTATCACACATCTGTGGTGATGTTTTTGGTGTTGCATAAAATTAAAATTTTAGTGATTTTATGTTCCAAACGCAGGTGATCCGCAGAGAGGGATAAACAAAAGGAGAAAAAATAATGGCAGTTGTATCAATGAAACAACTACTCGAGGCTGGTGTTCATTTTGGCCATCCAACAAGAAAATGGAATCCAAAAATGAAAAAATACATTTTTACCGCAAGAAATGATATTTACATCTTAGACCTTGAGAAAACTGTTGAGCTTATTGACGAAGCTTACGCATTTGTAAAATCAACAGTTGAAGCAGGCGGAACAATTTTGTTCGTTGGAACAAAGAAACAAGCAAAAGAAGCAGTTATTGAAGAGGCTCAAAGAGCAGGAATGTTCTACATGGGCAACCGTTGGCTTGGCGGAACACTCACAAACTTCAAAACAATTAGAAGCAGAGTTGACAGACTTACAAAATTAAATCAAATGGAAGCAACAGGTGAATTTGAACTTCTTCCAAAGAAAGAAGTTTTAGGTCTTAAAGCTGAAAGACAAAAACTTGAAGACAACCTTGGTGGAATTAAAGAAATGAGAAATCTTCCAAGTGCACTTTTTGTTGTTGACCCAGGAAAAGAATATATTGCTGTTCGTGAAGCAAGAAGTCTTGGAATTCCAATCGTAGCACTTGTTGACACAAACTGTGATCCAGATGTTGTTGATTATGTAATTCCAGGAAATGATGATGCAATCCGTGCAGTTAAACTCATTGCTGGTGCAATGGCTGATGCCTGCATTGAAGCAAGAGAAGGCGAAGAAGGTTTAGCACGCATAAAAGCAGCAGAAGCAGAAGCTGAAGCAGCTGCAAATCCAGCACCTGAAGCTGAAGAAGCTCCAGTTGAAGAAGTTCCAGCAGAAGCTGAAACTGAAGTTAAAGAATAAAATTCAAGGAGAAAAATTTATGGCAATAACAGCAAAAGATATCACTACACTTAGAGAACAAACAGGTGCAGGAATGCTTGACTGCAAAAACGCTTTAACCGAATGCGGTGGAGATATGAATAAAGCAGCAGATTGGCTTAGAGAAAAAGGAATTGCAAAAGCAGCTAAAAAGCAATCAAGAATTGCAGCAGAAGGCGCAGTTTTCCTTTACAATCACATGAACGGAAAAATTGGTGTTATGCTTGAACTTAATTGCGAAACAGATTTCGTTGCAAGAAGTGATGATTTCCAAAATCTTGGACATGATATTTGCTTGCACATTGCAGCAAATGCTCCAAAATATGTTGCAAAAGAGGATGTTGAATCAGCTGATCTTGAGAAAGAAAGAGCAATTCTTCGTGCTCAGGTTATTAATGAAGGCAAGCCTGAAGCAATGGCTGATAAAATTGTTGATGGAAAAATCAATAAATATTACAAAGATGTTTGTCTTTTGGAACAAGAATTCGTTAAAAATCCAGACATCACAGTTGCTCAACTTGTTAATGAAGCAGTTATTAAAATTGGAGAAAAAATTTCTGTAAGAAGATTCGCCAGATATGTGATGGGTGAAGGCTTAGAAAAGAGAAATGACAATTTAGCTGAAGAAGTTGACAAACAAATCAATGGTTAATAAAAAACACAGGTTCGCCTGTGTTTTTTTATCTATTTAATAGTTTAAAATGATTGAAATTAGCATAAAAATTTAGTATTATAGATGATGTAAGGAGAAATTACTTTTATGAATATAGAAAATGAAAATGTTCAAATGATTTTTATGGAATTTGATGAAGAAATTGATAAGGCAATTAATCACTATGAAGGTGAACTTTCATCAGTTCGTGCTGGGAGAGCAAATCCTCACATGCTTGATAAAATTTTGGTTGATTATTGGGGAACACCAACTCCAATTGCACATATGGCAAATATATCTGTTCCAGAAGCAAGGCAAATTATGATTGCTCCATGGGATATTAGTAATGTCAAAAACATTTCGAAAGCAATTTTAGCATCAGATCTCGGAATAACACCAACCGATGATGGAAGAGTAATTAGATTAAACTTTCCAATGCTCACAGAGGAGAGAAGAAGAGATCTTGTTAAGCAAACAAGAAAACTTGTTGAAGATACTAAGGTTGTTTGCAGAAATGCAAGACGTGATGCAATTGAAGAACTTAAAAAGCTTAAAAAAGACAGCTTAATCACTGAAGATGAAGAAGCTGGTTATGAAAAAGAAGTTCAAAAGAAACTTGATGAAGCATCTGCAAAAATTGATAAACTTATGGATGAAAAAGAAAAAGAAATTATGCAGGTTTAAAATGAATTTTGAATCTTTAATTGGTCTTGAAGTTCAAAAGGCTAAACAAATTTTAAGTGAAAATGGATATAATGAAGTATCCATAACAATAAATTCTAAAGAGATTGCTGGTGCAAATTCAACAATTGTTTGCGCTGTGCGTGAAAAAAACAATCAAATTGAACTTGTTTGTGGAAAATTTATTACTGAATTAGGAATTTAATAATGTTATTTAGAAAAAAAAGAAAACCAGATTTTAATAAAGAAAAAATGCCTAGGCACATTGCATTCATTTGTGATGGAAACAGGCGTTGGGCGAGGAGCAGAGCGCTTCCAACACTTCTTGGTCATAAAGAAGGCGTTGAAGCAATAAAACGAATAATTAGGCGTGGTGCTGAAATTGATTTAGAAAATTTAACGTTTTTCTGCTTTTCAACTGAAAATTTTGATAGAAGTAAAGAGGAAATTGATTATCTTTTCAATCTTTTTCGTGAGCTCAAAAAACTTGTTGATGACTTAATTAAAAGAGATTATAGGTTTCATCATACAGGTGATAGATCACTCCTTCCACAAGATATGCTTGACATTATTGATGAATGCGAGGCAAAAACTGCTAATTGCAAGAGAGGAACGGTTAACATTGCAATGGCTTATGGTGGAAGAAATGATATTGTTAATGCAACTAAACGCATCATTAAAGAAAAGGTTAAACCAGAAGAAATCAATGAAGAAACCTTTAAAAATTATTTAACAACAGGTGCTATGCCTGACATAGATTTACTTGTGAGAACCAGTGGTGAGCAGAGAATCAGTGGATTTATGCTTTATAATATGCCATATGCCGAACTATATTTTGTAAAAAAGCATTGGCCATCATTTCAGGCGAGTGATCTTGATGATTGCATTGCTGAATTTCAAAGCCGTCATCGTAGATTTGGAAAATAGGAGAAACATGATTAAAAGGACAATTACAGGTGCAGTTATATTTTTACTTACAGTGGGTTTTGTTTTGTTAAAAACAGTGCACCCATTGTTTTTTGATGCATACGCACTCATAATTACATATGGTGCACTTTATGAAGTTATTAAAACTTATAAAATTGCTGGTAAAAGGGTTTATATTATGCCTCTTGCTCTTATTCCAGCGCTTGTTTGTTTGATTTTTAATTTTGAATTTAATTCACTTGTTAAAATTGGATTACTTGTGTTGATAGTTGTTTTAACTTTAATGTTTGCTTTAACTTTTGATATTACTGGCTATGCAGAAAGCAGAAACCAAAATTCAAATATTGATACTGAAAGCATTAATTCAACTCTTTTTGATGGAACAAAGTTCACAATGCAAACACTTGCTTATCCGCTTGTTCCGCTTTCATTTTTCATTGTTTTAAATCACATTGGCAACATTGTTTCACTTGCATTAATTGTTTTGGCATTTTCAATTTCAATGTTAACTGACACAATGGCATATTTTGTTGGAAGCACACTTGGAAAGAGAAAATTCATTCCTGAGGTTTCTCCAAATAAATCAATTGCTGGAGTTGTTGGTGGCTTTATTGGTGGACTTTTAGGTGCATGTTTAACATTTATTGTGTTTTACTTCTTTAACATCAATGGATTTAAAGATTCATTTGAACTTTGGAAACTTATAACAATGTTTGCACTGTCTGGAATTTTTGGTTCATACTTAAATCAAATTGGCGATTTGGTTGCTTCGGCTTTCAAGCGCAAAGTTGGAATTAAGGATTATTCAAACATTTTCCCTGGACATGGTGGTTTTATGGATAGAGTTGATGGGCTTATGTTTGTTCTTCCATTCATATTTGCATTAGCAGCAATTTTGTTAGTATAATAATTTAATTTTGACATAAAATTTATAGAGGTTGAAATGATAACTGTTTTATATATATTACTTGCTTTGGTTGTTTTGCTTGTGCTGATTACTGTCCATGAATTTGGACATTACTGCGCAGGTAAAATTTTAGGTTTCAAAATTAATGAGTTTTCCATTGGGTTTGGACCGGCAATTTATAAAAAAATTAAGAAAAATGGTGAAATTTTTGCAGTAAGGATGCTTCCACTTGGTGGATACTGTGCATTTGAAGGTGAAGACCAAGATGGGAAAAACAATCCTGATGCGTTTAATTCAAAACCTGGATGGAAAAGAATTATTGTTTTGCTAGCTGGAGTAACATTTAACTTTTTATTTGGTGTTTTGGCTGCTGTGATTTATCTTTGGAGCGCTGGATATTCAACTGCAAAGGTAACAACATCGCTTGCAACAAGTCAATTGAAACAAAATGATGTTGTTATTTCTGTTGGTGGAGAAAGAGTTGAAGCATATAGGTCATTTAGTTCACTTGTTTCAAAATATGGAAAAGATCAAAATTTTGTTGTAACAGTTGATAGGAACGGCGAAATTGTAGATATAAATGTATCAAAAACTCATCATGATGGATTTTATTATTTAAGTGACTACACAGTTTTTGATGGAAAATTGTTCACTGCTTCTGGTGAAAAGGCAACAATATCTGTTGATGAATTTGCGCAAAACATTATGAATCAGTCATCAAGTATTGAAACAACTGAATCAGCTGGAAAAGGTGCTGCAATTAAAGAGTATCTTTCTTCATTCTATGATTCTGCTGATGCTGAAACCAGAAAGAGTTATGGAAGTGATGAGGTTTTAAGCCAACTTCTTTCAAATGGAACAATTGTTTATGCTAAAGAGGGTTACAGCCTTGGAATGGTCTACACAAATCAATCAATGAGCTATAACTTTTTGGAAAGTTTAGTTAGAGCATTTCCATTCTGCTTCTATCTTTGTGGTTTGATTTTGGGGGCTCTTGGTGGATTGTTCACTGGGGCAACAAAAGTTTCAGAACTTGGTGGAACAGTAACCGCAATTTCTCAAGTTGCAGAAATTAGCCAAATGGGGATTAACTATTTCTTGCTGTTGTTGCCACTGCTTGCAATGAATCTGGCATTATTTAATGTGCTTCCAATCCCATCGCTTGATGGTGCAAGAGTTGTGTTTGTTTTAATTGAAATGATATTTAGAAAACCAGTTCCAAGACAAATTGAAGGATGGATTCACACTGTTGGGCTTTTTGTTCTTCTTGGGCTTGTAATCTTTTTGGATGTTTATCATTTCTTTATTGCGGCTCACTTGCTTTTGTGAATAGTTTAGTATATAATTTTTGTATGGAACAAGAGTTACTTACGCAAAAATTAAACGAACTAACAGAAAATAAATTTGATTTTACGTTAAAATCTGCGCTACTTAAAAAGAGTGCAGATTTTTGTATGATTGAGATTTTTTATAAAGATGGTGTTATGCTTGATTCTGAAACAAGAAAACAACTTGAAGAGGAAATCAAAAGAATTCTTCCTCAAGGTATAAAATATGAAGTAAATTTTGTTAAAAACTTTATTAGTGATGAACGAATTGCCCAGGAATTTAAAATTTTTATGGAACAAAAATTTCCTTCAATTGTGAGCAGGCTTGATGGAGTTGAGCAAATTGAAAATCAATTTAAAATTAAACTTGTAATTGATGAGCGTTTAATTGATAAAGCAATTGAAAAGAACTTTAAAAAAGTTTTTAATGATTACTTTGAAACAAAGTTTGAAGGGTTTAAATTTGATATTGAAATTAGTCAGGAAATTTTAGTTACTGATGATAATAAAAATATCAAAAAATGGGCTGGAATTGATGCTGAAGATGAACTCAAAATGAGCCAACTTCGCACAATTGAAGTTTTTGAAAAAACTGTTTTAGTTGGCGATGAAATTGAACAAAATGCATCCTACATTGTTGACAAACTTTCACCTGAAGAAAATGTTGTTTTATGTGGAAAAATTCGTGGAATTCATGATGTTGTTATCAAAACAAAAACCAAAAAAGATTCTGATGAAATTAAAGCTGGCTATCAAAAGAAACTTTTTAAATGGGAACTTGAGGGATTTACTGGTTCAATTTCATGTGTTTATTTTTCAACCAAAGAAACCCAGCCAAAGCTTATGACGCTTGAAGATGGGGCTTCTGTTATTCTTTCAGGAAATGTTGAAGATGATAAATTTAACCATGGTGTCACTTTTTCAGTAAAAAATATTTCACTTTGCAAACTCCCAGAAAATTTTGAAGAAAAAATAATTTATAAAAAAGAACGACCATACTATGAATTTGTTGAACCGGAAAAAATTGTGACATACAAGCAAGATGACCTTATGAGTTTTATGCATGAAGAAGAGGTTCCAGAATTTTTAAGAGGTAAAACTTATGTTTGCTATGACTTTGAAACCACTGGGCTTCACTATGAAAGTGGAGATAAAATCATTGAAATTGGTGCCGTTAAAATTGAAAATGGTAAAATTACGGAAAGATTTATGAGTTATGTTGATCCAGAACGAAAAATCCCTGCTGAATCAACTGCAATTAGTGGAATAACAAATGAAGATGTTGCTGGGGCTCCAAAGGACTATCAAGTTTTGCAAGATTTTTATAAATTCACTCGTGGTGCAATTTTAACTGGTTATAATGTTTTAAACTTTGATAATGTATTTTTGTTTGGGCAGGGCAAAAAATGTAGATGGAATTTCACCGAAAACAAAACTGAAGATGTTTATAGGTATGCTCAAAAGTATGTTCATGGAGTAAAAAATTACAGACTTGGAACAATTGCTGAAAAACTTGGAGTTGTTTTAGACAATGCTCACCGTGCAGTTTATGATGCACTTGCAACAGCAGAAGTTTTTATTAAAATTGCCGAAAACATGAAATAGGCCATCTAAATCACAAAATATTGTAATTTTAGTTAAAAAAACTTAAACGCATACTTGCAATTATAATTGTTTTAGTATATAATAAGTTCATAAGTAGTGCTTGAGTTTTGGGAGTGGTGAAAACCACTCCTAAAATTTTGCAAAAAAAAGGAGTTAAAAATGTCAAAGGTTGCAGAGAGTGTTGAAGAGTTCATTACGCCAATTGTTGAAAAACTTGGCTATGAAATTGTTGAAGTTGAATTTGCAAAAAAATATGATGGAGACAACCTAACTGTGTTTATTGACAAAGCAGGTGGAGTTAATATTGAAGACTGTGAAAAAGTTCATAGGGCAATTGATGAACCACTTGATGAGCTCAATCCAACTAATGATAAGCCTTACACGCTCAATGTTTCAAGCCCTGGTGTGGACAGACCAATTGTGACTGATAAAGATTTCCAAAGAAACATTGGCGAAGTGATTGAGGTTAAACTCTTTCAAGCAGTAAACAAAAAAAAGCTATTTGTTGGGCAACTACTTGAATTTGACACAGAAAATATTAAAATTGAAACTGAATCTGGTGAAATTGTTCTTGCCAGAAAAATGATTTCAAAAGCAACAAAATATATTGATTTTTAGGAGAAAAATAATGACAAACAAAGATTTTTTCTTGGCACTCGATGCCTTGGAACAAGAAAAAGGAATTAGTAAGGACTACTTTTTAAATGCACTTAAAACTGCACTTGCAACTGCATATAGAAGAAATTTTGACGAAACAAGACCTGTGGAAGTTGATTTAAAACCAGAAAAATTTTCAATTGATATTTATGCATATCAAACAGTTGTGAATGAAGTTGTTGATGAAAATGCTGAAATTTCTCTTCAAGATGCAGCTTCAAGCACAAATAAAATTTTGCGTTTTGATGAAGAAACAGGAAAATGGGTTACCAAAAAAACAGCAAAAGTTGGTGATAGATTAATTGAAATGATTTCACCAAAAGATTTTGGTAGAATTTCAGCTTCAACAGCCAAACAAGTTATCACTCAAAAACTTCGTGAACAAGAAAAAAATTCTGCATATGGTGAATTTGCAAACAAAGTTGATACTTTGATGACCGGCGTGATTAACAGAGTTGATGTTGACACTGTTTATATTGAGTTTCCAGGAACAAACATTGAAGGTGTTATGATGCAATTTGATCAAATTCCTGGTGAAAAATATAATGTTGGTGACAGAGTTAAAGTTTATGTTAAAAAGCTTCGTGAAACTGCTTATGGTGTTCAAGCAATTGTTTCAAGGTCACACGCAAACTTTGTGAAAAAATTATTTGAACTTGAAGTTCCTGAAATTCAAGATGGAGTTGTTGAAATTGTTAATATTGTTCGTGAGGTTGGATACAGAACAAAAATTGCAATCAATTCAAAAGATCCAAATGTTGATGCACTTGGCGCTTGTGTTGGAAATAAGGGTGTTCGTGTGAACCAAATTGTTTACAGCCTTGGTGGAGAAAAAATTGACATTATTGTTTGGTCAGATGATCCATTTGAATATATTGCAAGAGCACTTTCGCCAGCAAAAGTTATTTCAGTTGAAATTGATGAAATTACAAAAGCTGCAAGAGTTATTGTTCCTGATGACAAACTTTCACTTGCAATTGGAAAAGGTGGGCAAAATGTTCGTTTGGCAGCAAAACTTACTAACTGGAAAATTGATGTTAAGAGTGAAAGCAAAGCCGCCCAGGATAATGTTGATGCAACCAGTCACACAGATGTTGATAACATTGGCGATATTTTCAGTGGCACTGAAGATATCAATCTTGACTAAGAGAGGGTAAAATGAGAGAGCCTGAAAGAACTTGTGTTGCATGCAGATTAAAATCACAAAAAGACGACTTTTTTAAAGTTGTTTTAACACCAAGTGGTGCTGAAATTGAGTTGTTGTCAAAATTAAATGGGCGCGGAGCATATATTTGTAAAAATGCTGCATGCATTGAAAAGGCTAAAAAATCAAGAGCATTTTCAAGAAGTTTTAAAGTCCCTGTAAATGAAAAAATTTATGAGGAGCTTTTAAATGAACTTAATGAAAATTAAAACATATGTTGGATTTGCAACTAAATCAAGGAGTGCTGTTATTGGAACTGATAACATTTTGAAAAGTAAAAAAAACAAATTAATTTTAGTTTCAAGTGAACTTTCAATTCAAGCTTTGAATAAAATTCAAATAGTTGCAAATTCACAAAAAATTGATATAGTTAAATTAACTGGGACAGAAATGTTTTCAGTGATTAGTAAAAGTGGAATAAAAGCACTGTCAATTACTGATGATAATTTGGCAAATGCAATAAAATCATGTTTGACTGAATAGGTCATGGAGGGAATTTTGAATAATACAAATTCACAAAAACAAGTTGATTTTTCAAATATTAGAGATGTGCAAAATCTTATGAAGGGCAATAGCATTGCTACTTTTGCCATGAACTTAAAAGCTTCAAGGCAAAAGCTTACTAATGTTGGTGCAAAAATTGCAGAACTCAAAAAACGAGTTGAAAAAGAATCGGAAAAAAAGGTTGAAAAACCAATTGAAAAACCAGTTGAAGTTAAAAAGGCAGAAGTTAAAGTTGATGCGAAACCTGCTCCTGTTGCAACTCAAGCTCAACAGCGTCCACAAAGGCAGTTTGATCCTGTTCAAGCAAGAAATAATATGTTCCAAGGGAAATCAAATTCTGTTTATCAGCCAAAAAATGCTCAAAACGCTGGAAAACCAAATGGTTCATTTAATAACAGAAATGGTTCTAAATTCACTCCAACTGGTGAAAGAAGATTTGATGGACAACAGCAATTTGGTTCAAGGCCAAATTCATTCAATGGTGGCTTTAATGGAAAGCCTGGAAAACCAGGTGAAAGACCTGCAGGAACTGGATTTAAAAAGCCAATGGGTCAAGGTTTTTCACCAAGATTACCAAGATCAACAGAAAGCGTTTCAACTCTTGCCAAAACAAATACAAGGGGAACAACCAAGAAAAAGGCTGGCTATGAGAAAAATGGTGAAGAAAAGCGTGGCGTAAACCGTAAGGCAATGCTTAATCGTGGATATATTGATGGTGAAAATGCTGCAATTGAAAGCGAACAAAATGAGCAAGTTACATTCAAAAGACACAAAAAGGCAAAGGAAGAGCAAGTTCAAGTTCGTCCAGTTCAAAAAATTGACCATGCTGTTATCACAACAGACAATTTAACAGTTAAAATTTTAGCTGAAACAATTGGTAAGTCAGTTCCAGAACTTATGGGTAAATTTTTGTTACTTGGAATGATGGTTAACATTAACAGCAACATTGATTATGCATCTGCAGAACTTGTTGCATCTGAGTTTGGAATTACTCTTGAACGTAAAGTTGAAAAAACATTTGAAGAAAAACTTGCTGAGCAAGTTTCAAGTGTTGAAGATAAAGAAGAAGATTTAGTTAAAAGGCCAGCTGTTGTTACAGTTATGGGACATGTTGACCACGGTAAAACTTCACTTCTTGATAGAATTAGAAAGACTGATGTTGCGCTTGGTGAAGCGGGTGGAATTACTCAAAGCATTGGTGCATACACAATTTCTATTAACGGCGAGGAAATAACATTTATTGATACACCTGGACATGCTGCATTTACTGCAATGCGTGAAAGAGGTGCAAAACTTACTGATATTGCTATTTTGGTTGTCGCAGCTGATGACGGTGTTATGCCTCAAACTGTTGAAAGTATTAAGCAAATTAAACAAGCAAATGTTCCAATGATTGTTGCAATTAATAAAATTGATGTCCCTCATGCAAATATTGAAAATGTTAAAACTCAACTTGCAACCTATGATGTTTTGCCAGAAGAATGGGGCGGTGATGCAATTATGGTTCCAATTTCTGCAAAACAAGGTTTGAATATTGATAAACTTCTTGAAATGGTTTTGTTTGTTGCTGAATATCAAGGACTTAAAGCAAATCCTAATAGACAGGCAACTGGTTCAATTATTGAAGCAAAACTTGATAAAGGCGTTGGTGCAGTTGCAACAGTTTTGGTTCAAAATGGAACACTTCATGTTGGTGATTATGTGGTTGTTGGAACCTGCACAGGAAAAATTCGTGCAATGATGAATGACAAGCATGAAAAAATTAAGGCGGCTGGTCCATCAACACCTGTTCAAATTATGGGTCTTAGTGATGTTCCAAATGCTGGCGATGAGCTTTATGTTGTTGATGAAAAAATGAGTCGTCAAGTTGCATTGGAGCGTCAAAACCAAGCAAAAATTAACATGATTAAGAGCGCTGACCTTTCAATTGAAAACATGATGAATAAGATTGCAGATAGCAATTTTAAGGACTACAATGTAATTGTTAAAGCTGATGTTGCTGGTTCTGTTGAAGCACTTAAAGCGTCACTTTCTGAAATTCAAAATGATGAAGTTAAAGTTAGATTTGTTTCTGGTGGTGCTGGTGCAGTTAATGAAAATGATGTAAACATGGCTCAAGCTTCAAACGCACTTATTGTTGCATTTAACACAAAAGTTGATTTTAAAGCAAAGGTTATGGCTGATAAATATAAAGTTGAGATAAAAAGCTCAAAAATTATTTATGAAGTTTTGGATTACATTAAAGAAAAAATTAGCAAAATGATAACACCAAAATATAAGGAAGTTGTTACTGGACATTGCGAAATTAGGGCAACATTTAAAGCAAGCAAAGTTGGACTTATTGCTGGAACTTATGTTCTTGATGGAAAAATTTCAAGAGACAATAAAGTTCGTGTGTTTAGGGGTGATAAACTTTTATTTGAAGGTGAAATTGGAAGCATTCAACGTGAAAAGAATGAAGCAAAAGATGTTGATGCTGGATATGAATGTGGCGTAACATTTGCAGGATTTACAGATTTTGCAGTTGGTGACACATTTGAAACTTACAAATTAGAAAGAATAAATTAAAATAGCAAGAGCATTAGAAATAGTGCTCTTGTGCTTTATTGGAGAAAATTATGCCAAATTCAAACAGAATGAATCGTGTGAATTCAGAAATTCAAAAAACACTTGCAAAAATAATCTCAAGATTCGATGACAAAGAAATTTCAACATCTCTAATTTCAATTATGAAGGTTGAAACATTTGCCGACTTTTCATTATCAAAAATTTATGTTAGTGTTTTTGGTGATGAAGAAAAGAAAAATTCAGTTGTTGCTAAACTTAATCACAATAAAAAGCAAATTAGATATGATTTGGCGCACAGTTTAAAAATGAGAATAGTTCCTGATTTAATTTTTATTGTTGATGAGTTTGAAGAAAAATCTGAAAGAGTTTTAAAGTTATTCCAAAAAATCGAGGAAGAAACTGATGCTAAGTAAGGTTTGTGAAGCTTTAAAAAGAGCAAAAACTGTAGCAATTTATATTCACATTAATGTTGATTGTGATGCAATGGGAAGTGCGCTTGCTCTTCAAGAGAGTTTGGAACAACTCGGGATTATTGCTGATGTTTTTGTGCATTCAAATTTTCCAAACAATTTTAGTTTTTATGGTGATGCATTAAAAAATGTTAACAAAAAAACTGTTTCTAATTATGAACTTGCCGTTTGTTTGGATGCTCCAAATGAACAGAGACTCGGTAAATTTAGGTATACATATCGCAAAAATGTTAAAAATACAATTTTGATTGACCACCACATCTTAGCTAATGAAAAATATTGCAGACTTAATTATATTAAGGAATCTTCATCAACAGCGGAAATTTTGTTTGAAGTTTTAACAAAACTTGATATTAAATTTACACAATCAATTTGTAAGAATTTGCTTTCTGGAATTTTGACTGATACTGGAAGATTTTCATATTCAATTTATGAAAATACTTTTTTAGTGGCATCACAACTTCTAAAAATTGGAAAAATTAAAATGGAAGAAGTTGTTTTGCCTTTGTTTAATTCTATGACTTATGGTGTATTTCAAATGGTGAAAAAAGCTCATGAAAATATTGAGTTTTATTCTAACAATAAACTCGCACTAATTATGTTTAGTCGTGGTGATTTTGTTGAAACTGGAACTACGCTTGACGATCTTGACGATTTACCAAATGTTGGATTAAAGTTAAAAGATGTTCAATTTGTTATTTTGGCATCTGAAGATGATAAAGGATATTTTAGGGTTTCATTTAGATCAAAGGGAAATTTGTCAGCAAAAGATGTTGCTGCAGTTTTTGGTGGAAATGGCCATTTAAATGCAAGTGGTTGCAAAATTTTTGGTGAATTTGATGAAGTTAAACAAAAACTTATTGATTCAACACTTCAAACTTTTGGATGGAATAAATGACAGAAAATTTTGGATTTGTTAATATCATAAAACCAACAGGAATGACATCTTCGGATGTCGTTTTGTGTGTAAAAAGAATTTTAAAAGAAAAACGAGTTGGGCACCTTGGAACGCTTGATCCTGCAGCCACTGGAGTTTTGCCAATTGCAGTTGGGAAAGCTACTAAATTTTTTGATTACTTTTTAAATAAAGATAAAATTTATTATGCAATTGTTAGATTTGGGATAGAAACAGACACTCTTGATAGCCTTGGTAAAATTACAAAAGAAATAAAACAACAAATCACATCTAATGACTTAAAAAAAGTTTTGCCTGAATTTATTGGTGAAATTGATCAGGTTCCACCACGATATTCTGCCGTTAAAGTTAATGGGAAAAAAGCCTACGAACTTTCACGAAATAATGTAGATTTTGAATTAAAATCAAAAAAAATATACATTTTTGATATAAAATTAATAAAAAATATATCATCTAACTTATTTTTATTTAAAGTTCATTCATCTGCAGGAACATATATAAGAAAGTTGTTTTTAGACATTGCAGAAAAAGCTGGATCATGTTGTTTTGTTCCTGTTATAATTAGAACAAAAAGTGGTGCATTTAATATTGATGATGCAGTAACTATTGATGAATTTGAACAGAGTAAAACTATAGTGAGTCCAACTGAAATTTTGAAACTTAAGCAATATGAAGTTAATGATGAAGTTGCAAAAAAAGTTTTAAATGGAGTTCAAATTGAAACTAAAGATATTGCTGGAAAGTTTGAGGATAATGAAGAAATTTTTTTAACCTATAAAAACAGGCTTATTGGCTTATATCAAATTAAAAATGGAAAAATTTTAAGAAAAGTTTTTGTATACTAGTTTGAGTTATTGATTTTTTGTTATGGATATGTTATTATAATCATGTAAAAAACGATTGGAGGAATTTATGATTACTGCTGGTGAACTTAGAAAAGGCGTTACTTTTGAATATGAAGGAAAGGTTTATGTTGTTGTTGACTTTTTGCATGTAAAACCAGGAAAAGGTGCAGCATTTGTTAGAACAAAACTTAAAAATGTTATTACTGGACAAGTCATTGAACTCACATTTAACCCTGTAACAAAATTTGAAAAAGCACAAATTGAAAGAAAACAAATGCAATATCTTTATAGTGATGGTGATCTTTATTATTTTATGGATAATGAAACATATGAACAACTTCCACTTAATAAAGATCAGGTTGAGGATGCGCTTCAATATATTGTTGAAAACATGGATGTAACAATTCAGTTTTATAAAGGCGAAGCATTTAGTGTTGAACCACCTAATTTTGTTGAACTTAAAATTATTGAGTGCGAACCAGGTGTTCAAGGTGATACATCAAAAGCTGGAAACAAACCTGCAAAACTTGAAACAGGACTTGTTCTTCAAGTTCCATTATTTGTAAATAATGGTGATACAATTAGAATCGATACAAGAACTGGAACCTACATGTCAAGAATTTAATTTTAGTTTTATTGATATTAAAATATGTCATTTTATGACATATTTTTTTTGTGTAAATTTTCATATAAAAACTATTTTCTTAATACAATTTAGCAGGAGATGCATATGGATAATCTTCTGCCAGAGTGGTTATATCAAGAAATTAGGAACAGATTTTTAATTGAATTTATTTATGAAATTCGCATAAGAGTTAACAAGCCAATTATGGTAAATTACAAGGGAAGATACTTAGAGGTTTCAGAAAATGAAAATAGAGGTAAATTTTTAGGAACAAAAGAATTGATTAATTACATTATTAAAATTGCAACAAAACAATCTTTATATTCATATAATGATCAAATCAAAAATTGTTACATAAGTGCAGAAGATGGAATTAGAATTGGCATATGTGGAGATGTTGTTTCAAATGATAACAAAATTATTACTATAAAAAATATTACTTCTTTAAACATTAGAATTGCACATCAGGTTTTTAATGTTTCAAATCAAATTATTAATTTTGTGTATTGTCAAGGAACTGTTAAAAACACATTAATTTTGTCGCCACCAGGAGCCGGGAAAACAACAATGGTTCGTGATTTAACATTAAAACTTTCAAATGAGAAAAAGATACAAAACATACTAGTTATTGATGAAAGATTTGAACTGGCTGGAGATGGTGAAAAGAAACTTGAAATTGGCGACTTGGTTGATGTTCTTTCTGGAACAACAAAAGCGTATGCATTTTCCACCGCTTTAAAAACAATGAATCCAAGTGTAATTGTTACTGATGAAATTTCAACAAGGGAAGATATTGAAGCTGCAAAAATTTCTGCAAGGAGTGGCGTTAAAGTTATTGCTACAGCGCATGCTGAATCGCTGCTTGATATAAAGAGTAATAAATTTTTGAAGGAAACAATAGCCGAAAAAATTTTTGAAAGAATTATTATAATGTCAAAACGAAATGGGGTTGGAACAATAGAAGGAATTTTTGATCAAGAGCTTAGGTGTATTTATGTTCCATATTTAGTATGAAAATTTTATTGCCAATAACAGTTTTAATTGTTTCATTTTTGATTGGGTTTTCATATAAGCGCAAATTTTATAAAACAACTGAATTACTTAAAGTTCTGTTAGAATTTCAGCAGTATTTAAATTCTAACATCTTAATATTTAAATCAAATATTTATGATATTATACATAATTATAAAATTACGCATGAAAATAAAAGTGCAATTTACGAAAAATTATTTGTAAAATCAAACAATTTCTATCAAATTAACGATAAGTTTATTTTTGATCTTGTTGGTGAAATTGATACTAAAGATGTTTTAATCAATTATTATAATTCACTTGGAAGTTTTGAGTATTTGACTGAAGTTGAAAAGGGAAAACAAATTGAAATGCTTTTAGAACGCGAAATTCATTTGTCTTTAGAAAAACAAAAAAGCATGGGTGATTTGTGGTTTAAAGTTATTATTGGAATTGGTGCAATGATTGCAATTGCACTTTGGTAAAATTATGGATGTTTCTATTCTTTTTAAAATAGCTGCAATTGGTATATTAACATCGGTTATTTGTCAATTGTTTCAGCATCAAGGGCGTGGGGATCTTGCAACGTTAACGGGGCTTGCAGGACTTGTTATGGTTTTGGTTGTTGTTCTTGGTATGGTGAGTGATTTGTTCTCAACAATTCAAAATTTATTCATTTTTTAAAAAACGCAAAATTAAAATTTTGAGATTGTATTTATGGTTAAAATTATTATAATTGCACTAATTTGTGTGTTTTTGTCAGCCTCTTTGAAAAATATAAATTCCGATTTTTCAATGTTTATCAATGTTGCTGGAGGGGTTATAATTTTTTTACTTTCAATTGAAAAGCTTGTTGAACTTATTGAAGGAATTAAAGAAATTTACAACTTTTCAAATATAAATTTTAATTTTGTTAATGTAATTTTTAAAATTTTAGGTATTAGCTATGTAACTGAATTTACTAGTGATATTGCTGACGATTTTGGAAATCATTCAATTGCCTCAAAAGTTCTTCTTGGAGGGAAACTTACTGTATGCGCCGTTGCTGTTCCTGTTGTAAAAGATTTATTTTCTATTTTATTTTCGCTTGTTTAATTGTAAACATGTTTTTTCCAAATACTATGCATATCGCATTTGCAGCATCAAATGAAAGTGAAGAAGAAATTAATTTACAAATAAAAACTGACGAAATTTTGAATAGTCTTGACACTGATGATCTTGATGAATTTATTGATAATGATTTTAATTTTTTTAATGGTTTAACATTTAAGCAGGTTGTGAAAAAAGTTTTGAGCGGCTCATATTTTGATGAATATGATTCACTATATGATTTCATTAAAACATTTTTAAGCTCAAATTTAAAAACTCTTTTTCAAATAATTATATTAATTTTAATTGTTTTAGTTTTAAACGAAATGTTTAATAGCATTGCTTCAAGTAAACATGATGATTTAAATAAAACAGTTAAAATTATAATTTCATTAGTTTTGGCTGTGTTGTCTGTTTCGATGGTCAAAAATCTTGCTGAAAACATTTCTAATTCATTAAATAACATTTTTAATTTTGTAAAAATTTTATTTCCAATTATTTTATCTTTAGTGCTTTTATCTGGCGCAAATGGAACGTATTCAATTTATAATTCAATTTCAGTTTTTTTGCTTAATACTGGCATGTATTTGTTTGTGTATGTTTTACTTCCACTTGCGGTTTCAATTTCAGTTTTGAGCGCTGCTGGATCTGTTTTTCAAAGTAAACGCTTTTCACGAATTAATGACATTTTTAAATCTATTTTTAAATATATCATTGTTGGATTTATTGGAATTTTTGGATTGCTTTCATCTGTTAGTTTGGTTACAAGTGGTGTTTCTGATGGAATTAGTTTAAGACTTACTAGATTTGCTATAAAAAACTATGTTCCAGTTTTGGGTGGATACATTTCAGATGGGTTTAATTTTGTTCATTCATGTTCAATAATGATTAAAAATGCAGTTGGTCTTTGTGGAATTATTGTTTTATTTTTTATTGTTTTAAAACCAATTTTAAACGATGTTGTTTTGGTTTTAGGTTTTAAATTAATTTCACTTGGTGCTGCATTTATTGGATCAAATGAACACTCTGATATGTTTAAAAGTATTTCAAAAGGACTTTCATATTTTGTAACCATTTTGGTTGGAGTATTTTTGATATTTTTTATTTTTATATATTTACTGATAATTTCCGTGTCGGTGGTATCATGATTTATAGTTTGCTGCTAAGTCTTTTGATTTATGGATTTTTATTTGAAATTTTTGATTTGCTTTTTCCAATTGGAAAGATGAAAACTGTTGCAAAATCTGTTATTTTTATGTTTATCTTTTTTGAAATAATGAAATACATTTTTGGATTATTTGGTTAAAATATACCCATTTTGAAGTTTTTTGAGGTGAATTATGCAAAAAAATGTTTTTATTAAAATTTTTGATAAGATAAAAATTTTCTTTTCACAATTTTTAAAAAACAAAAAATTAGTAAGGCTTTTAATTGTGTGTTTGGCGCTTATTATAGTGGGAATTTTTGCATCAGTATTTTTAAAGAAAGAAGATAAAAAAGTTGAAAAATCAGTTTTTGATGGATCATATGTTGAGAATTTGGAATTAAAAATTCAAACAATGTTGTTAAAACTTGATGGAGTTAGTGATGTTTCTGTTTTAATTTTAACTGATTCAAGTAAAATTCAAGAATTTTTATTTGAAACAGATGAAAGCACTGAAACAAAAAATGATTCAACTGTTTCATCAAAGAAAAATAATGTTGTTATTAGAAAAAATGGGTCATTGCAAGAACCTGTTGTTGTTTCAACAAAAAATCCTAAAATCACAGGTGCATTAATAGTTTTAAATAAAATTTCACCTCAATTAAAAATTTCTATAATAAATTCTATTTCTGTGGTTCTAAATCTTGATTCATCATGCATAAGTATTTTACAGGAAAGTTAAAGGAGAGACTTATGAAAATTTTTTATTTTAAGGAGGGTAGTAAAATGCTTACAAAGAAGAAAAAAATGTTTATTTTGCTTGGCATGGTTGCGTTACTTGTTGTTACGGGTGGTCTTAATTTGTTTTTGAATAAAAAGGATACGGTTGTGCAAACTTCAACTTATGAGTCCGCAAGTTTTTTAACGAGCTTTAGGGCAAGTAAGTTAGAAACAAGGCAATCAATGATGGATTATTATGAAACAATTTTATCGTCTTCAACCGATGGAGAACAACTTGTTGAAACAAATGCACTTATTGCAGATCTTGCTTCTAGAATGGAAAAAGAAACTGTTTTAGAAGGGATGATTATGGCTTCGGGATATGAAGATGCGGTGGTAACCAACACTGATGGGGCTTACACAGTTATGGTTAAGTCGGATAATTTAACTTCAGATGATGTTGCCAAAATTTTAAGTATTTTGGTTAAAGAGACTGGAGCTAAGGCGACCGATGTTCGAATTTCATCTGTTTAAATGGAAATGATTCTCATTTCCTTTTTTTATTTTGTTTTAACAAATATAAATTGCATTTAAAAAATGTATGTGTTATAATTACATTAGTTATTTAGGAGACTAATATGGCAAAAAAGGTTAAAGTTATTACATATGATGATGAAAAATCAAAAGATAATGTAACATACAAAAAAAATGTTGTTATAAGCATTGTTTCGCTTGCGACTCAAGAAATTAATGGAATTGCTTCAATAAGCAGAAATTCTGTTTCTGCAATTAAAAGTGCGCTAAGCAAAAACATTAACAGAGGAATTATTGTTGAATTTGAAGAGAAAACAAATGTGACTGAAGTTACAATTGATGTGTTTGTTAATGTTAAATTTGGCTATTCAGTTAAAGATGTTGCTTTTCGTGTTCAGGAGAACATTAAGTCAAGTGTCGAATCAATGACTGAATATAAAGTTAGCCTTGTTAATGTGCATGTTGTTGGTGTTACATTTAGTGAGACTGATAGTGATTTTGTAAGTTAAAGGTTGAGCTTATGTCTAATTTTTCAGAGAGTCAAATTATTGAGTTTTATAAGTCCATTGGTTTGTCCGAAAAAGATTATTTAATTAACGGGCGACTTGTGGATTTATTTACTTTGCTCAAAACTGCTCCTGAAGTTAATGTTTATGGAAATAGAGCTGTTTCGCCATATGAAATTTTGAGAGTTCCTCCAAAGTTTGAAGATGGCGAAGAAAGACCAATTGTTTTTGCTATTAAAAATAAAGCTAAAAAAGTTGGAAAATATGAAGGCGGCTCAACAAATTTTCTTTACGAAGCAAAAAAGATTAAAGAAGAAAAAAGTTTTATTCAAGAGTTAAAGTCGAAGTATAGACGGGCGGTATTTTTTGGAAATCAATTAGAAGCTGAAGAAATTATGTCTACTTTAAAGTCAATTGATCCAAAAGAGGCAAGTGACCTAGCTTCATCTTTTTATGATTACACTAAATTTTATAAAAAAATGAAAGAACAACTTTTGTTGAATTTGTTTGCACATTTCTTTATTTTGTTTGTTTCATATAAAAAAGAGTATGAGGCTGAAGCTAAAAAACAGGCTGAACTTGGCGAAACTGTGAGGGTAAAAAGAGCGCCAAATCCTTCATCATTTGGTTTAAAAAACCTTAAAAAGGTTGTAATCCAAACACAAGATAAAACTGAAAACTTTAATTTTAAAAATAAGAAACAAACAGAAGTTTCTAAAGTTAAAAAAGAAGAAAACTTTTCACAGCAAACTAAATCAGCCGCAGTTGTTGTTAAAGAAGAAAAGACCGAAACGCCAGATATGTTTAAAAAGAAAAAGAGAAAAGGTGTTTCATTCTTCAATTTTAGAAAACGATTGAGAAAGTTTTCATTTGATCAAAATGAACGTGTTGACGAAAGTTCATCTGAACCTAATTTTGATGAAATTAGCAGAGCTGAAGATGATAGAAGACGCCGTCGCAGAGAAATTGAAATGAATGAAGCAAAAACGCTTGAAAATGTTTAATGGAGAATTTTTATGAGAAAAGATGCTAGAGATGTTGCTTTTAAAATGGTTTTTGAATACACATTTTCAAAGGAACAAAAGGAAGATTTAATTAACGAATATGAAATTGATATGAATTTAAATGATGATGATAAGGCCTATATTCATGAGGTTTATTTGGGCGTTGTTTCTCATTATGATGAACTTAAAGAACTTATTGCAAAAAATTCGGACAACTTTGATGTTGAAAGAATTTTTAAGGTTGATTTTGCACTCTTACTCTTAGCCATTTATGAAATTAAATTTATGGAGCAAATTCCTTTTAAAGTTAGTGTTAATGAGGCCATTGAACTTGCTAAAAAATATTCATCTGAAAAAAGCGTTACATTTGTTAATGGAGTTTTGGCCAAATTTGCGAGGTAGTTATGAAAACCCTAACTTTAACTGTTTTACAATTTAATACCTTTGTAAAAAACATACTTGCAGCGGAAGAGTTTTTATCGGGAATAAGTGTTTTTGGTGAAGTTACAAATTTTAAAGTTTCTGGCGGTAATGCTTACTTTGATTTGAAAGATGAGAACGCAATGCTTTCATGTGTTAAGTTTGATGCAAGTGATTTATCAATTAAAAATGGTGATAAAATTACTGTTTTTGGAAAAGTTAATTTTTATGTTAAGTCCGGAAGATTGAATTTTATTGTTGCAAAAGTTCAGGCAAGTGGAATTGGTGAACTTTATCAAAAGTTTTTAGAACTTAAAAATAAACTTGAAAATGAGGGAATGTTTGATGAAGCATTAAAAAAACCAATTCCATCACATGCTCAAAAAATTGGAGTTGTTACCAGTGAAACGGGTGCAGTTATTCGAGATATAATAAATGTTACTCGCGCTAAAAATAAGTTTACTGACATTATTGTTTATCCTTCAAAAGTTCAAGGTGTTGACGCTGAAAATGAACTTGTTGCTGGTATAAATTATTTTAATTTACGAGATGATATTGACATAATTATCGTTGCTCGAGGTGGTGGTTCACTTGAAGATCTTGCACCATTTAACACTGAAAAAATTGTTAGAGCAATTTATGATTCAAAAAAACCAATCATTTCAGCAGTTGGTCATGAAACGGATTTCACACTTTGTGACTTTGCTGCCGACCTTAGAGTTCCAACGCCATCAGTTGCTGCGGAAGTTGCTGTTTTTGATTATGATAGTGAGGTTGAAAGAGTTAAAACAACTGCAGAACTTATTTATGCTGAAATGAGAAATAAATTTGACAAAATTAAAATTGATTTATCAAATATTTCAAGCTCAACGATTGATAAAACAAGATTAAAATTAACTCAGGCGGAATCTAATCTTAAATTGAAAATTTTGGAAATTTCTGAAAAAGTTAATGAAATTTTTAAACTGAAAAATACGATGTCTGGTGAGATTGTTTCAATTTTGAGTAAATTGAATCCGCTTGAAATTTTGAAAAATGGATATGCAACTATTGAGCGTGATGGAAAAAGAGTTTCAAAGACTCAAGATATTAAAATTGGTGATAATGTTTTGATTACACTTAACGATGGTAAAATTAAAGCACAAGTTTTAAGCAAGGAGTAAATTATGACATTTGAAGAATCATTTAACGAATTACAAAAAATAAAAGAACAACTTGAAAATCCTGACATAACACTTGATAAATCTATTGAACTTTATCAAAAAAGTGTTGAATATACAAAAGTTTGCTTAGATACGCTTCGAGCAACAGAGGGTAAAATTTCAGTTATTAAAAGTGAAATTGATAAATTAGTTGAAAAACCACTTGATGAAATTAAGGAGTAAATATGCTTCAAAGTTTAACAATCAAAAATATTGCTTTGATTGACAACGTTACAATTGAGCTTGGAAGAGGGTTCAATGTTTTAACCGGTGAAACCGGTGCAGGAAAGTCGCTTATTATTGACTCTCTTGCTTTACTTTTGGGTGAAAAAGCAGATAAAACTTTAATTTCTTATGGAGAGTCTCAAGCTAGTGTTGAAGCGGTTTTTGAAACAAATTCGCAACTTGTTTTGGATCGACTCGTTGAATTTGGGCTTGAAAGAGAAAACACAATTGTAATTTCACGTAAACTAACTTCTGATGGGAAAAATGAGTGTAGGGTTAATGGAAAAACATTCACACTTTCAATGTTGAAGGCAATTTCTGCTCCACTTATGGATTTACATGGACAGTTCCAACACCAAGAAATTTTAAAAGAATCGAACCAACTTAAAATTATTGATGAATTTGGTGGAAGTGAAGTTTTAAATGCAAAACAGAATTATTTTGAAACATTTAAAAAACTTAAAGCTGTTAAAAAAGAGTTATCATCTTTTAATTTTGACAGTCGTGATCGTGAAAAACTTTTAGATTTATATTCATATCAAATTAAAGAAATTGAAGATGCAAATTTTGTCGATGGTGAAGAGGAAGAATTAAAGGAGTTTAGAATGAAAGTTTTAAACCAAGAAAAAATTGCTTTTTCACTTGGAAGAATTTCATCTTGTCTTGATGGAAATGGTGAGGTTGGAGCTGTTGAACTCATTAAAAAGTGTGATAATGAGTTTGGTGAGGTTTTAAAATTTTTACCAAATTCGCAAGAACTTGCTGACCGAATTTCTTCTGCACGATATGAACTTGAGGATATTTTAGATTCAATTGAATCTCTTAAAGATGAACTTACATTTGATGAGTATTCAGCAGCTGAAAATGAAAAAAGATTAGATTTGCTTTCATCGTTAAAAAAGAAATATGGAGCAAATATTGCTGAAATTAATGCTTATCTTGAGAATATAAAAAGAGAATATGAAAAACTAAACAATTCAGCTGAAATGGTTGAAAAACTTGAAAAGCAGAGAGGCTTGCTTTTAATTGAATTAAAAGAAAAAGCTGCAATTTTATCTAATATAAGACGCAAATTTGCGAAAAATTTTGAAGAAAAGGTTAAATTTGAACTTTCGGAGCTCTCAATGAAAGGTGCAAATTTGTTGGTGGATTTTGAAACAGTTGATGAAACTTTGGCTGATGAAACCGGATTTGATAAAATTACATTTATGTTCTCTGCAAATGCTGGACAACCTGTTAAACCACTTTCAAAGGTTGCTAGTGGCGGTGAAATGAGTAGGTTTATGCTTGCGGTTAAAAATATTACCGCTGATATTGATCAAGTTGACACAATGATTTTTGATGAAATTGATACTGGAATAAGTGGTGATACGGCTAATGTTTTGGCTGAAAAACTCGCTAAGATTGGTAAAAAACATCAAGTTATTTGTGTAACTCATTTGGCTCAGGTTGCAAGTTTTGGAACAACACACTTTTACATTTCAAAATTTTTGGATAATGGAAAAACTAGGACAAGTGTTGAACTTTTGGATGAGAGTAAAAAAGTTCAAGAGATTGCTAGAATTATTGGAGGAGCTGTTTCATCATTTTCAATTGAGCATGCGAAGCTTATGATTGATGCTGGTAAAAATTTTAATAAAAACTAATACATAAAATTTTGAAATTTATAAAAACTACTTTTAGAGGTAGTTTTTTTTATGAGAAAAATTTCAAGATTCTTTCTTTTAATTATTGGTTTTGTTTCTATTTTTCTCATTGCTATATCATCAACATTTTCACCTGTTCTAATTACAAATTCACAAGTGAAGTCGTGTTCAGTAAGTTTAAATGCAATTCCAAAAATCAGTGAGTTTTTTAAAAAATTATTTCGTGGTGAGACTAAAGAAACTTTGAAACCTGAGACAACCTATGTTTATTTAGGTGGATTTCCACTTGGCTTTACAATTTCATGCTCTGGTGCGCTTGTTGTTACAAGTTCAAATGAATCTGCTTCTGAAATTTTACCAGGAGATATTTTGACTAAAATTGAAAATATTTCAGTACACTCAGCTGAAGAAATTTTAAAGCTTATAAATAAAGAAGAATTTGCAGGCAAAACTATTGAAGTTGAACTCATTCGAGGAAGTGAAGTATTTAAAACAAAAATAACGCCAAAGTTTGATGAAACACAAAAAATTTATAAGCTTGGACTTTGGATTCGTGATAATGCTGCGGGTGTTGGAACGGTGACATTTATCAGAGAGGATAATTTGCGTTTTGGAGCACTTGGGCATCCGGTTTGTGATATTGACTCTGGAACATGTTTACCGGTTTTGTCTGGAAATATTTATAAATGTAATATTGTTGGAGTTAAAAAAGGAAAAGGTGGAGATCCTGGTGAGCTTAAAGGATTGTTTTTAAGAAGCGGACAGAAACTAGGCTCTTTAGATTCTAACAATAATTTTGGAGTTTATGGCAATTTTAATAAAGATGCTATTTCAAAAATGAATTTAAAAAAAGTGGAAGTTGCTAAAAAAGATGAAGTTCAAAGTGGCAAAGCAAAAATTGTGTGCGCAATTGAAGGTAATCAGCCGGAAGAATATGATATTGAAATTGTTAAAGCTTATTTCCAAACTTCAAAAAGCAATAAAAGTATGTTTATTCGGGTGACTGACAAAAGGTTAATTGAAAAGACTGGTGGAATTGTTCAGGGCATGAGCGGAAGTCCAATAATTCAAAATAATAAACTTGTTGGAGCGGTAACTCATGTTTTTGTGTCGGACTCAACTAAAGGCTATGGAATTTATGCAGATTGGATGATTGACAACTAAATACAAAAATATTCAAAACTATTCAAAATTATAAAAAATTAGTTGCAATTATTACAAAACATGCTATAATTTAAGTATGGAATTTTTAGATACATATTTAAGTTTAAATTTATCATATAGAGATTGTTATATTAGAAACAATGCAGAACTTCGTGATAAGGCTGTTACTGATCAGATGCTCTATTACAATATTCATAATGATATGGATATAATTTTTAATGCGATTAAACTTTCACCAAGCAAACAGGGTTACAGATATTGGAAAGATGCAATTTTTATCATAATTTTAAATGATGGAAAAAAAATGAAAATTTGTAATGAAATTTATCCTGCAATTGCGCAAAAATATGACAGGACGGCGATTTCTGTTGAAAGGGCAATGAGGCTTTGTTTTGAAAATGCAATGTATAACAATGCCAAAGATGAATCTAATTTTGTTTTTGATTATTTAAAAAATTATCTTTTGTTTCCACGCAACAGCGAAATTTTGGCTAAACTTACAGAGCTTGTTATGTCTAAAGACTTTCAACGAAAGAAATTTTCATTGTAGTATTGATTTGATTTTGTTGTTCATACAATATAGTGTGAAGAAATTTAGTTCATTTGATTTAAAATTTTACTTTGAACAAAATAGAGGCTACTATATTGTTTTTTTATGCTTTTTAATTCTGGGAGTGATTTTAGGGCTTGTTGTTTCATTTACAAGCGATGGATACATTAATTTGCTTTCATCAAAAGACAATAACCTTATTGAAATGATAAATGGTGGTGGGGGCTATTTCTGGAACAGATTGTTTTTGTTTTTAATTCCAATAATGTTAATTTTTCTTCTTTCGTTTAATTACTACGTAGGCATGCTTGGATATGTTGTTGTTTTGTATCAAACCATGCTTTTAATTTTAAGCATTTCAGCAGTTATAAAAGTTTATGGAATTACAGGGGTGTTTTCTTCAATCTTTTTAACTATACCAATCAATTTAATTTATTTATGTGATTTAGGGGTTATGATTTCAACTTGTCAAAAAAGGGCAAAAAACGCCAAAAGATTCCATCATTTTACATATGATTTTAAAACTCTTGACTTTTGGATTAAGATTGTTTTTTGTGTTTTGATAGTTTTGATTTTAAGTTTAATTGTTGCGTTTATTTATCCACTTTTTGTTCGTAATGCAAATTTTATTGTTTATTGAGGTATAATTTTATTCATAGAAACAAACAATATTTTTAGAGGTAATTTAATGAAAAAATTCACTGTTTTTTTAATTTTTTTAGTTACTTTTACGATTAATTGTTTTACAATTTCCATGAATATAAATAAAACATTTGCGTTAAAAGATGAAACAAATTTAAATGTATCTTCAAAATCAGCACTTTTAATTGAGGCTTCAACGGGAAGTGTTATTTATGAAAAAAATGCTGATGAAAGGCTTCCAATTGCATCAATGACAAAGCTTGCATCTCTTGCAATTATTTTTGATGCAATTAATAAAGGAGCAATCAAAGAAGATGATTTTGTTCAGGTTTCAGAAACTGCGGCGGCCGTTGGAGGATCATCTGCATTTTTGGATGCTGGTTCAAAATATAAGGTGCTTGATCTCATAAAATCTGTCATCGTTGCATCGGCGAATGATAGCACAGTTGCGCTTGCTGAATTTGTTTCTGGGAGTGAAGAAGGATTTGTTTTAAAAATGAATGCACTTGCAAAATCACTTGCGCTTGAAAACACAAATTTTGAAAATGCAACGGGACTTCCAATTGCAAATCATTATTCATCTGCGCGTGATATTTCTAAAATTTATTTACAAATTTGTGATAATAAAATATATAAAAAGTTTTCTCAAATTTGGATGGATGATTTAATTCATCCAAGTGGAAGAAAAACAGGACTTGTTAATACGAACAGACTTGTTAAAACATATGACGGAATTGAAGGCGGAAAAACAGGTTATACTGATTCTGCAAAGTTTTGTTTAACTTCATCTGCTAAGCGAAACGGAATGAGGCTTGTTTCTGTTATCATTGGAGCAAGTGATAGCAAAACTAGATTTGCTGAAACAACAAAATTATTCAATTATGGTTTTGCTAATTTTTCTGCAAAACTTGTTGCAACCCATGAAATTCCAGTTGGTGAAATTTTTGTAAAAAATTCAAAAAATAAACTTATTGCCGTTCCTGAAAAAGATGTTTCAGTTTTTGGCAAAAAAGGTGAGGTTGATAAGTTTAGGACAGAATTTAAATTTGAGGATAATTTAGTTGCTCCAATTTACAAAAATCAAGTTATTGGAAAAGTGTATGTTTTAAATGAAAATAACATTGTTACAGACGAGTGTAACTTGATTGCTGAAAATGATGTTTTTGCTAAGTCGTTTAAAGATAAATTTGAACAAGTTATTAAAGTTTGGTAAAACCGACATTTGTCGGTTTTTTTCTTTTTTGTTTGTCTTTTCAAAAATTGACTTAAAATTATAACTTTGTTATAATTGTTTTTAGGAGACTGATTTCAATGCTTTACAGCTACAGCGTTTTTGGAGAAGATTTTTATAAAATTATCATTGTGATGATTGCTACTGTTATGGCACTTTTTGTTGCAATGCCATTTCGTGAGTTTGCAAAAGCGTTTGTTGCAAGGCGTGAAGGTGATTACACATCAGTCGCACTGAAAAGATATACATTGGCTCCACTTGCACATATTGATATTATTGGATTTATATTTTTGCTTCTTTTTAGATTTGGTTGGTCTAAACCACTTCCAATTGATGAAAGAAATTTTAAGCGTGGAAGAAAGAGTAAGTTTTTGGTTTACTCAGCAGGAATTATCACAAACTTAGTTTTAGCGGTTTTATTTTTATTTATCTATATGTTGCTTTTAAAAGTTTTTCCGCAAGTTTATGATGTTCCTTTTTATGGCTTTTTGTTAGAGGAATTTTTAACAATTTCAGTGTCATATAATTTTATGCTTGCAATATTTCATATACTTCCAATTTATCCAATGGACGGATTTAAAATTGTTGAAAGTTTTTCAAGAAGTGGAACAAATGCATACCTTGATTTTATGAGAAGATATTACTTTGTAATATTTTTAGTTTTGGCAATAACTGGGATTTATGGATATATTTACCGATATACGGCGGGATATTTAATAAATTGGCTAATCAAACTTTTTTCAATTATTTTAGGACTGTGATATGGAGAATTTAACAGAAGAAAAAAAACCATTAACTGAAACCGAGGCTCATAGTGAGTCTGTTTTTGATGTGGCTAAATTGGATAAAAAATCGCTTGAAATTTTGGAGGAAACAGAAGGCAGCGATTACAAATTTAAACTTAATCAATTTGAAGGTCCTCTTGATTTGCTTTTGCACTTAATTAAAATTACCAAAATTGATATTCACGATATCTTTCTTTCTGACATCACTGAACAATATTTGGAAATGATGAAAGATATTGATAGTGTTGATGTTGATAAAGCCAGTGAATTTATTGATATGTCTGCAACACTTTTAGAAATTAAATCAAAACATTTGTTGCCACAACCTGAAACAGAAACAGATGAAGAAGATCCTGAACAAAGGCTCATTAGGCAAATTGAAGAACATGAACTATTTTTAAAACAAACTGAAAAACTTGCACCACTTGAAGATAATGGAAAGCTTTATAAAGCGCCTGATAATTCAGTTGGTGAGTTTAAATATGAACTTCCAGAAAAGTTGTCGCTTGATGCACTTATTTCAGCATTTTCAAATTTAATGCAAACAATGACAATTAAAGCTGAAGTTGTTCAAGAGAAAAAAATTATTAAAGACAGATTTACTGTTGCACAAAAAATTTCACAAATTAAAGATGTTTTGCTTCTGAAAAAAGAATTTAAATTTCGAGATATGTTTGAAGAATCTTATTCAAGAAGCGAGGTTATAAACACATTTTTGGCGTTACTTGAGCTTTTAAAAAGACAGTATATAACCGTTAAACAAGAAAATTTGTTTGATGATATTGATATTATTAGAAATGATGATATTACGGCTCGTTTAACAGAAGACATTGTTCTTGATGATTACAATGAAGGAGAAAACTAATGGAGAATTTAGAAAGTGTACTTGAAAGCGTGCTTTTTGTTGCTGGTGAACCGGTTTTAATTTCGGATCTTTGTTTTAAATTTGATGTTAAACCAAAGGAAATTGATAAGGCCTTTGAAAATTTGCAAAAAAAGTATGATGAAAATAGCGGTATTCAAATTTTGAAATTTAATGGAAAGCTTCAATTTTCTTCAAATTCAAAAAATGTTGACTATGTTACTTCTGTTTTAAATCCAATTAGACAAAGAAATTTGACAAAGGCAACGCTTGAAACAATTGCAATTATTGCATATAAACAACCTGTAACAAGAATGGAAATTGAAGAAGTTCGAGGAGTTAATTCAGATTATGCTATCAACATTTTGCTTGAGCATAAGCTTATTGAAATTGTTGGGCATAAAGAAACGGTCGGCAAACCAGCACTTTTTGGAACAACAGATGAGTTTTTGAAAAAGTTTAACATTGGTGATATAAATGAACTTCCTGATTATGAAACGCTTTTGAGCGAAGTTAATAAAATTCGTGAGAGATATTCGGATACGCTTTTTAATACTTCAGAACCAGAAATTTCTAATGAGAGTGAAGTTGATAAAAAACTTGAGGAACTTGCAAAACAGGAAAAACTAAAAACTGAAGAAGATTTATAATAAAAACAATATTAACGCGTAAACTATGAGTATGAAAATTATACTCATAGTTTTTTTTATTTGCTTTGGTTTGGGTTTAATTTTCTTTTTACCAATAAAAATTAGGACGGCAGCGTGTTTTAATTTGGGTGAAATTGAAGGAAATTATAATGTTAAGGCACTAGGGATAAACATTGTTCATGGAAAAATTTATAAAGATGAAACAGGGCAAATTGAGTTTGAAAATGAAGATATTTTTAAAAAGAAACCCGAAAAAAATTTTATTAAAATTTTAGTTGAAACCATAAGCAAAAAAATCTATATTGAAAAGTTTATCTTCAATATAAAATGTGGAGTTAAAAATGAAGTAATGGCAACAGCAATTATTTCAGGTGTGATAAATTATCTTATTTCAATTGTATATTTTTTAATTAAAAATAAATTCAATTTATGTGAGTTTAACTTTAAAAACGAAACAGATTATTTGAGTAGTAAGTTTGAGTTTTCATTAAATTTTGTTTTTAGTGTAAGTTTGATTTGGATTTTAATTTCGCTTATATTATCAATGGTTAAAGCAAGGAGGGAAAAATGAAGGAAAAAAATAATATTGAAAATGTTGTTAGTGAGTCAATTGAAAAATTAAAACAAATATTAGATGTTGATGTTATTATTGGTGATTCAATTAAAGCCGGTGAAACAACAATTTTTCCAATAAGTAAAATCACATTTGCGCTTGTTAGTGGTGGTGGAGAATATGGTGGTAAAGAACATAAAAACAATCTTCCATTTTCTGCTGGAGTTGGAACTGGTGTAAATTTGGAACCAATCGGCTTTCTTGTTTTAAATGAAACTGGAGCTAGCATTTTGAAAATTGACAGTAGCTCTGCAATAAAAAAACTTGTTGATGCAATTCCGGAGGTTGCAAAATATGTATCAAAAATTTTCACAAAAAATGATAAAACAGAGTAAAATTGCATTTTTTACACTTTTTATCTGTTCTTTTTGCGTTTTTAATTTAAATTTTAAAATAAACAAAAGTGTTTTTGCAATTAATAATTATGAATCAATGATTACTATTGAAGCTTCTTCAAAAAGGGTTTTATATTTTAAAGATGAACACAGGCGACTTCCAATGGCAAGCACAACAAAAATTTTAACGGCTATTGTTGCAATTGAATCTGGAGTTGATTTAGATGAAAAACATGTAATTCAAAAAGAATGGACTGGTGTTGAAGGCTCAAGCATTTATCTTCAGGCAGGTGAAATTCTTTCACTTCGTGAACTTTTATATGGACTTATGCTTCGTTCTGGAAATGATGCTGCAGTTGCAATTGCTGGAATTGTTGCAGGAGATGTGGAAAGTTTTGTTTCAATGATGAATGATTATGTTTTAAAGCTTGGTTTAAAAGATACTCACATTGTCACTGTTAATGGGCTTCACGATAATAATCATTACACAACCGCATACGATTTAGCGATAATTTCAGCCAAAGCTATGGAAAACGCAATTTTTGCAGAGATTTCAAATACAAAAAGTGTTAAAATAGCAAACACAAAATCAAAGTTTGATGATAAGTGTAGAGTTTTAGTAAATAAAAATAAATTTTTAAAAATGATTGATAGCGCAGATGGAATTAAAATTGGTTATACAAAAAAGGCGGGGAAGTGCTTTGTTAGCAGCTGCACAAAAAATGGAATGAGAATTATAACAGTTGTTTTAAATTCAAGTGATATGTTTAAACATTCAAAAAAGCTTACTGAAAAAGCTTTTGAAGAATTTAAATTAAAAAAACTTTTGGCAAAGGATGCAAATCTTGGTGAAGTTGAAATAGGAGATAAAAAATTTAGTGTTTTTCTGCAAAATGATTTAATTTTTCCATTAAAAAACAATGAAATATCTCAAATTAAAGGCAAAATTATTTTTAATAAAGAAATTTTTGATAAAACAAACTCAGTTAATGAAGCTTTAACTTTTGATTTAACAAATGAAAATAACTTGATTTTTTCTGCCAAAGTCTATACTATAAGTATAGAGGAAAGTAAGAATGGTGAGGATGCTTTGAAAAAAATTATTGAGGCATTTTAATTATTCTGAAAGCATAACATGAGAATAAATAAATTTTTGGCCAGTGCAGGGCTTGGTTCACGAAGAAAATGTGAGGATTTGGTTACTGCTGGCAGAGTTTTTATTAATGGAAAAATTTGTACAGAACTTGGAACTGAAGTTAATGAAAAAGATAAGGTTTTTGTTGATGGGGTCCAGGTTTTTTCTGTTGAAAAATTTTTGTATGTTATGATGCATAAACCTAAGGGATATTTAACAACTGTTTCTGATGACAGGGGTCGAAAAACAGTTATGGAACTTTTGCCAACTGATTTAAAATTTTTGATGCCTGTTGGAAGACTTGACTATAATTCAGAGGGTCTCTTGCTTTTTACAAATGATGGTGAAGTTGCTCAAAAGCTCATGCGGCCAAGTTCTGCAGTTCCAAAAACTTATTTAACAAAGGTTGAAGGTGAAGTTAGCCAAGAAGATAAAGCTGAAATGGAAAAGGGTGTCACTTTAATTGATGGAACCAAATTTAAACAGTGTCAAATTAAAATTTTGGATATCGCAGACAGAAAAACTAAACTTGAAGTGACAATTACTGAAGGTAAAAACAGAGAAATTAGAAAAATTTTTGATAAGTTTGGTTATAATGTTATCTTCTTAAAAAGGGTTCAAGTTGGGAAAATTAAACTTGGCGGACTAGTTCGTGGCAAAACAAGATTTTTGAATAAAGATGAAATTATTTATTTAAAATTGCTGTAGGTGAAATATGAAAGTTTGTGTTATTGGTGGTGGAGCAGCTGGAATGATGTGTGCAACAATGATTGCACGCAAGGGACATGTTGTTCATTTGTATGAAAAAAACGAGAAACTTGGCAAAAAAATATATATCACTGGCAAAGGAAGATGCAATGTAACCAATGCGACTGTTGGTGATGAATTTTTAAAAAATGTTGTCAATGGAAAAAAATTTGTTATGGGTGCAATAACAAGATTTAATTCAAATGACACCATGAAGTTTTTTGAAGATTTGCAGGTTCCTTTAAAAATTGAAAGAGGAAATCGTGTTTTTCCTGTAAGTGATAAATCAAGCGATATAATTAAAGGGCTTGAAAAAGCAATGCATTGGGCCGGTGTTGAGGTTCATTTAAATTCTTGTGTTCAAAAAATTATTACACAGGAAAATGCAATTACGGGAATTTTGCTTGATGGCAAGCAAATTGATTTTGACGCGGTTGTTGTTGCAACTGGTGGTGTTTCATATCCTTCAACTGGTTCAACTGGTGATGGATATAAATTTGCCGAGAGTGTTGGGCACACAGTTGTAAGTCAAGTTCCATCACTTTGCGCTGTAATTTTAAGTAATCCAAATCAAAAACTTGAGGGGTTGAGCTTAAAAAATGTTCAATTAGTTTCAAAGGTTGGCGATAAGGTGGTTTATAAAAGTGAAATTGGTGAAATGCTATTTACAAGTAATGGCATTTCTGGTCCACTAGTTTTGTCGACATCTGCATTTATAAATAGAATTGATTTTTCAAAACTTAATATGTTTATTGATTTTAAGCCTGCACTTTCAATTGATAGTTTGCTTGCAAGAATTGATAGAGATATTGTTGCACTTAAAGCAAAGCAGGTTTCATCACTTCTCGAAGGTTTTTTGCCAAAGTCAATTTGTGCTGACTTTGCAAAAAGACTTAAAATTAATTTGACAATGAAGGCAAATCAATTAAATAAAGAAAATCGCAAAAATTTGGCATATCTTCTTAAAAATTATGAATTAAAACCTCAAAAACTTGAAAGTTTTGATGCAGCCGTGGTTACATCTGGTGGAGTTAATCTTAAAGAGATAAATCCAAAATTTATGCGCAGCAAACTTGTTTCAGGGCTTTATTTTATTGGAGAGGTTTTGGATATTGATGCACTTACTGGTGGGTTTAATTTGCAACTTGCTTTTTCAACTGCAGTTACTTGTGCAAGTGATTTTAAGGATTTGAAAGGAGCGTAAAATGTTATTTTGGATTTGTTTTATTTTGGCATATATTCCAATCAAACTTTTGTTTCCAACGAAAGTTATTGGAAGAAAAAATTTACCAAAGGGAAAGTGTATTGTTGCCAGCAATCACTTCAGTAATGCTGATGCACCAGTTTATGATATTGCGTTTGCAATAAAGTTTCGTTATATGGCAAAAATTGAGCTTTTTAAAAATAAATTTGTTGCATTCTTTTTAAAGGCATTTGGTGGTTTTGCTGTTGATCGTGAAAAAATTACACCAAGTGTTTATAAGCGCACAATGCTTGAACTTAAAAAAGGGCATAAAGTTTTTATTTTTCCTGAAGGAACACGCAATAAGTCTGATAGTGATGAAATGGGAAATGCAAAAGCAGGGGTTATAACTTTTGCATCAAAAGGAGATGTCGAGATTGTTCCAATGATGATTTATAAAAAGCCAAAACTTTTTCATAAAAATTATATTGTTGTTGGTGAGCCTTTTAAAGTTCAGGGTCAAAACCCATCAAGGCTCACTCATGAAGAAGTTCAAAAAAATCTTGAAATTTATGAACAAAAAATGGCCGAACTTAGAGCTGTTTTGAATGAAAAATTAAATTTAAAAAAAAGACATAAAGATGGTGATATTTAATTTTTTGTTTTTAAATTTAACACCTGGAATAAATTTTGATTCATTGATTTTACAAAAATGACTTGATTATTTTTTATAGAAAGATATAATATATTTATGTCTTTTTGTGCTACTGTGGCTCAGGGGTAGAGCAACTGATTCGTAATCAGTCGGTCGGCAGTTCGAATCTGCCCAGTAGCTCCATTAAAACAAGACTCTGTGCTTGTTTTTATTTTGGTGAATTTATGGAAAGCAAAAAATTATTTAATTTTATTGAAGAATTTAATAAAGAACCGGTGGTTGATACTGAAACTATTTTAAATGGTTTAAAAACTTTGACGGGTGAAGATCGACAACTTTTTATGCTGCTTGTAAATTACAAAAATGGCAAAGAATTTTTGAAAAAACTTGATGGTGGAGAAATTTGATGAAACAATTTGTAATTTATGCTGGAATCAATGGAGCTGGAAAATCCACTCTTTATAATTTTCAAAATAAGCGCATAAAAAACTTTGTTAATTTGGATTTGATTGTAAGAGAGCTGGGTGGCGACTGGAATGTTTCAAGAGATTATGTTCCAGCTGTTAAAGAGGCAAAAATTAGGCTTAACGATAGTTTTGAAACACAAAAATCACTTGCGTATGAAACAACCTTGGTTTCAAATAATTTAATTCGTTATATTGAAAGAGCAAAAACTTTGGGTTACAAAGTAACATTTAATTTTATTGGCGTTCCAAGTCTTGAACAGTCTATTGAAAGAATTAAAGAAAGGGTTGAACAAGGTGGTCACAATGTGTTGCAGGCTGTTGTGGAACACAGATTTTTAAATCAATTTTCAAGAATTCAAGAAGTTGTAAAAATGGTTGATGAGGCTTATTTTTATGATAACAGCGAAGCAATGGTTATCGTTGGAGTTTTTGAAAAAAATAAACTGCTTTACAATGAAAATGAAATTCCATGGGTTAAGAAAATGTTTCTTGAAAATCCTGAACTCCCAAAAAACATTGATGAAGAACAAAAACAAATTAAAACAGCAAAGAAAAATGGCGAATGATATTCGCCATTTTTTTATGTTAAGCAGCTAATATGATTGTTATCAGTTCATTTCCATTTGATTTTGATGTGCTAGCAACAGAATAATTTCCTATATAACCAGCAGATGAAAGAGCATTGTTTATCCAAACATTCGTTTTATCTAAATTTTCTTCTTCAATTTCAAATTGGAATGAATACTTTTCAGAAGAAATTGTTGGTGTGAAATTTTTTGCTACAATGCATAGGTGAGTAAGCTCTGCTTGTGAGTTTATTTGAAGATCATATCCAGATGCGTCGTAGGTTGAATCTTCAAAATAATTAAACTGTGTTGTTGCCGCAAACATTGCATAATCTTTTGATGTTTGGCCTAGTGATGTTTTTTCATTATCAGTAATTAAAAATTGTGCATATGAAACAATTTCTTGTTTACTACTATAAATTCCAACATCTCCATGAGTTGCGTCAACAACAAACCAATTGCCATTAACCAAAACTCTGTTCCATGCATGGTTGTTTCCTGTAACAATAACGCATGGAATTCCTTCTAGGCGAGCCATAATTAGAAGTGATTTTGCATAGCCTTCACAAACGGCAATTTTATTTAAAAATACACCTTCAGCATACCATGAATTATATTTTTTTAATTCTCTGATTTGTTCGCTTGTGGTTGCTTCTTCACTGGCTGCCAGTGCTTTTTGGTCATAGTTTACATTCAAAATCAGCCATTCATAAATTCTTTGAATTTTGATAGAATCTGTCATATCATCGGTTATAATTGTTTTTAAAACTTCTTTAGCTTTATTCAAAATAGTTTCAGCTGGGGAACCCGCCGTTGCTGTTACGCTATAACCATTTTCAAGCGCCCAAACAAGTTGTTCGCTTTTTTCAACTGTTATTGATTTTGACACTGAATAAATTTTAAAATCATTAAAGGTTGAATCTCTCAAATTTGGATCAGTGAATTTTAATGCATAATCTTGTTGATTGTAAAGATATTCTAATTTTTCTTCATCTGTTGAAACCATTGTGAGAGTTCCATCTGTGTTCCAACTGTTGTTTTCAGAATCAATGTAAAAAAGTCCATATGTTTTCATTCCTGAAACAACAGTATCAGTTATTGCAGTGGAAGTGATTTGAAAATATTCAGTTGTATATTTTGTTTTAGTTCCTTCTTGATATGAGTTAATTCCATGAGCAATTTCATTATAAGCACTGTTTATTTGATTTGAAACACTACCAGAATATGAATAATTTAAGTTGAGTCTAAGGTTTTGATTTGTTACATTAAAAAATCTAACATAATCAATAAATCCTTTAAGTTCATCAAATGAATTTATGTTTACAATTTGTGTTGATGAGGCGTTTTTAACTGCATCAAATTTTTCAATATATGGGTAAAAGTAAATTCTATTTGTAACATATTCAAGTTCGCCATAAATTGTTGTGTCTTCTAAAATTTCAGTGTCAAAATTAAATTCAGTTGCAAATCCGTCATCTTCAAACCAAGTTTTAACGGTGTAGCCAGCAAGTGTGTCTCCTTCATTTAAAATTGAAGATTCATCAATTTTTTCACCGAGTGTTATGGGGTATGTTTTTAATGTTGAACCATCAACATTAACAGTAATTGTTCTTGTGTCGCCTTCATATCTTGCTGAATATGTGCGATCACCATAAGAGCCTGTTGGAATAATAACACTTGTTGATGCTGAACTTAAACCAGTTCCTGTCCAGCCAAGAAATTCACATGGAATTCCAGAAATAATTTTTATTGGATTATTTAAAATTATTGTTGATGATTCAATGGTGTAGGTTGTTGGATTGTCAATTAGAAGCGAGCCACCATTAAGATTGTAATTAATTGAATAAGTGATAATTTCCCAATGAGCGTAAACTGTTATGTCTTCAAACGATTCTGTGTTAAGTTTTGAAATTTTTTCACCGCCATCACTTTCAGTAAACCAACCCAAAAAATTATAACCATTAACTGAAATGTTTTCAAGATTGATCACTGCACCAGGGAATGAATAGGTGGTTGGGTTTGAGTTTGTTGCATTTTTTGTGTTTACATAAGTTATTGAATGTTTTACAAATGAAATTGTAAATGAATGTTCGCTTTCAGTGTTGTTGAAATGGTAGGCTGTTGCCCCTTGACTTTCAAGTTGTTTGTATATTCCATTTTCACCAATAAGAGCGTCAACAAAGCTTTTGCTTAAATTTAAATTAAATTCATCAGCAGAACCAAGTTTTATAAATGAATTTATTGCACTAAACAAATCTTTAGTTTCATCATATGACAAATTATTAATTGTAAATTTTTTGCTTTCAAGGTCAAAACTGCTGGATGTTTTTGTTATTGTGGTTGTGCATGAAATATAAACATTGGTTGGAATTAAATTTTTAATTATACTTGCAGGGAATTTTGAGAAATAATCATTTTTAAGCTTTTCAAGATTTGCGCTTAAAACAATGTTAAAGTTTGTTAAATCATTTGCATCTTCTGGTTGAGTAAATTGCATTTGAATAAGTTTAAATTCATAATCAAGTAAGTTTACTTCATTTGAACCAAGCGTTATTTTTACGCCGTCTGCATTTTCTTGAATATTATTATTTATGTATGCGCCCAATTCTTTATCGGTTAATGATAAAAATTCTGTTGATGTTGTTACTGAATTAATTATTTTATTGGCATTTTCTAAATCTTGATTTGAATATTTGTAACTGGCAATTTGATTTTCATCAACGGGCTTTCCAAGCAAGTTGATTTCTTTAACTAAATTAACCACATTGATATTGTATTTAAAGTAAACAAAGGCTGCGGCACCACCAATTAAAACAACAATTGACATAATAAAGCTAAAAATGCCAATTAATATTTTTGCAAAAACGGACTTTTTCTTTTTCTCTTTTTCCATAAGTTTTACCCTCAATTAAACTAATTTAAGTATAGCAAAAATATTTGCTTTTTTCAATAATTATTTGCAGTATTTAAAAAGTAAAGTGTGTGATTCATATTGACAAAAAATTGTTATTTTAATACAATTAAAGTAGTGATGGAAATCATGTTTAAGGGGGATTTATGAGAAAACCTGTTGTTGCAATATGTTATGATTTTGACAAAACTCTTGCAACAGATTATATGCAAAACTTTACATTTGTTAAAGACCTTGGGATGACGGCAGATGAATTTTGGACAAAAACTCGTGAAGTTCAAAAAAAATATGAAGTTGATGGGGCTCTTGCTTACCTTTTTATGATGAAGGAAGAGTGTGAAAGCAAGGGAATTAAATTTACAAGAAGTTATTTAAATTCACTTGGCAAAGATATTGTTCTTTTTAAGGGTGTTGAAAGTTGGTTTAAACGTATGAATGACTATGCAAAAAAACATAACATTCAACTTGAACACTACATAATTTCTTCTGGAAATAAGGAAATTTTGGAGGGGACAAATATTTTTAAAGAATTCACAAATGTTTTTGGTTGTGAATATCTTTATGATGAAAATGGTGAAGTTCGTTGGCTCAAAAACATTGTTAACTACACTTTAAAAACTCAATATCTCTTTAAAATTTGTAAGGGTGTAACGGATCCAATTGATGAATCAAAAGTAAATGAAAAAACAACTAAAAAGCATGTTGAATTTAGAAATATGATTTATATTGGTGATGGATTTAATGATATTCCATGTATGTCATTAACAAAAGAAAAGGGTGGAATTGCAATTTGTGTTTATGAAAACGGAAAGGCAAATAACGCCAAAAAACTTGTTAGTGACGGAAGGGTTAATTATGCATGCCTAGCAGATTACTCAGAAAACTCTGAAATTGATAAACTCATTAAGCTTATTATTGATGCTGTTTCATTTGATGAGGAGTTGCTTTATAGAGAAACAAAAAATCATTTAAAGAAGATTAAATAGTATGAGATATTTTTATCAAATCAATCAAGATGAAATCTTTTCAATAAAGCACCGTGGTCATGGTTTTGAAATTGAACTTTTTGATCAGGCTTTAACTGATGAAGCCAATGCAAACAGAAAATCATATTTGCAGCCCATAAAAAAATATTCAAAGCATTATATGGACGCTTATGGCAGAATTTATGATGAAATTTTGGAGGAAATGCCAGACGATTATGTTTTAGTTGATGAAATTTCACTTGTGAAAAGAGAAAAACTTGAAGATGAATTCAAAAATAAAATTAATCACTTCAATAATATCGTTCATGAAAAAAGTGGAACAGAATTTGAAGTTATTGATATTTTTGCTAATGGAAAATTGCTTGTTTTTGACACAAGGCGTCGTGTTTTAAAAAACCCATATGTGCTTTTTGATGAAGAAGGAAATCAAATTAGTGGTTACTTTGAAGCTCCAGATGAGGAATTTTCAGATGGCTGGTTAAGCGTTGCAATTTCCCGTGAAAATGGTCGATTTGAGTCATTTGAAAGAAATTGGATCAATGAAAATGGAAAATGGTTTGATGAATCTAAAAATTATGTTAATGCATCAAGTTTTCGTGGTGGATTTGCAACCTACGGCTCAGGTGTGTTTTTAGAAGAAGATAAATCTCAACATTTTGAAAAAGCAATTTTGGCAGATGGCAGAGAATTTAAAAATGAATATGATGTTATTGGACGATTTAGAGATGATTTGCCACTTGTGTTTTTGCCAGACTCTGCAGATGATAGGGACATTGGAAAGTATTATGTTATTGACAAAGATGAAAATGTTTTGAGTTTAAAAGGTTTTAGAACTCTTGGAAGTGAAAGCGATGGAATTTCAACCTATACTGTTCAAGGCGGAAAAATGTCATATCTTAAAACAAGAGAAAGGAAGGCAAAATCTGGTGAGCTTATTTTAAAAATTGTTTCAGGAAAAGTTCCACCAGTTCAAGTTCAAGCTGTTGGTGGTGAAAGAATTTTTGATTTTGTTCCTTTTAAAGAAAAATTTGATTCTGTTTCAAAATTTGAAGGTGGATTTGGAATTGTTGAAAATTACATAAAAACCAGATTAGGAACAAGAAGTGTTATTGAAAAAAGAATTTATGATATTATTGGAAAAGATGAAGTTAAAATTTCAGAAATAAGTAAATTTGTTGAAAAATTTGACTCAAAACAGGCAAATATTGAGGATGCTCCAGTTGATTTTGCGAAAAATTCAAGATTTTATTCAAATATTTTTAGTGATGAAATTGATTACTTTGAAGCAATTTATAATGAACTTGTTGATGCGCATGCATCTCAAAATGAAATTGATCACTATTCAAGAATTCTTTTATATTTAACTGGTGAAGATAGAGTTTACAAGGCAAAACTTGAAAATGGTTTATTACTGGGTAAAATGAATAGTTAAATAAAGTCAGGCAAATGCTTGATTTTATTTTTTGTTTAGTTAAAATAAAAGCATTAGAGGTTATTATGAAAACTATACAAAAAACATACGATAATGGATTGAGAGTTATTTTTGAAAAAAACAATAAAAATGTTGTTGCGGTTAACATTTTGTTTTTTGTTGGCTCGCAAAATGAAACTGAAAATGAAGAAGGATATTCGCATTTTATAGAACACTTAGTTTTTAAAGGAACTCCAAAAAGGTCCGCTGAAAAGCTTTCAAAAGAACTCACTTTTTATGGTGCAGATTTTAATGCATATACTTCACGAAGACTAACGAGATTTATCTTTAAAAGTTTGAAAGAAAATTTTGAAAAATGTTTTGAAATTTATGCTGATATGCTTGTTAACGCAAGCTTTAGGCAGGGTGATGTTGACAAAGAAAGAAATGTTGTTATTGAGGAAATGAAAAGGTGTGCTGATGACCCAGTTGAAGTTATGTATGCAAGGGTTTTGAAAAATTATTATTATGGCAATTCTTATGCACATGATGAACTTGGAAAAGAAGAAATTATTGCAAATGTAACGCCAAATGAGCTTTTAGAATATAAAAATCGCTTTTATATCCCTCAAAATTGCGTTATTTCTGTTGTTGGTAATTTGGATTTTAATGATGTTGATAATATTATTAAACAAAATTTTGCCAAGTGGTTTGCTGTTAAAGCTGAGCCAACAAAAGTAAGTTTTGAAAGATTCAAAATTAAGATTAATAATAAGTTTGATATTGTTGAGCGTGATGACAATCAGGTTAATGTTTGCATTCACATAAAATCAATTTTGGTTAATAGTAAGTTGAAACAAGTTGCCGATTTATATACATGTATTTTAGGTGGTTCATCAAGTTCAAAACTTTATACAAGGATTCGTGAACAACTTGGTTTTGTTTACACAATTGATGCATTTTCTTCATTCTCTGCACAAACCGGAGAACTTTGTATTTATTTTGGAACAAGAGCACAAAATGTTAAAAAAGCCCTTGCTGAAATTAAAAGTATTTTAGTAAATTTTGCTGAGCTTGTGACAGATGAAGAACTTGAGGCAGCTAAGAATTTTAAAAAATCAACGATGGAATATTCAAAGGAAAAAAGTGCAACTGTTGCTGAAATGAACGGAAGTGATATTCACTTATTTGGTAAATTGATTTCGTCAAAAACAATTGCTGCTAAGTATAATAAGGTTACACTTGATGATATCAAAGAGTTTGCAAATAAAATTGCAGCCGAAAAAACATTTAATGTTGTTGCTGTTGGAAAAGGTGTTAAAGAAGAAGATATTAAATTTTAAAAAAGCAATAAAATATTGTCACAGGTTAGTTGACAATATTTTTTTTGAGGACTATATTATTAGCAGTTGAAAGCATAGAGTGCTAAAAACTAAATTTAAAGTTCAAAAAATAAGGAGATATTTTATGAAGAGTTTTAAAACGGAATCAAAGCGTATTTTGGACCTCATGATAAACTCAATTTACACACATAAAGAAATCTTTTTGCGTGAGCTTATTTCAAACTGTTCAGATGCTATTGACAAACTATATTACAAAAGTTTAAAGGAAAATATTGGTTTAACCAGAGATAAATTTTTAATTCAAATTAAAGCTGATAAAGAGAAAAAAACTTTAACGATTTCTGATAATGGAATTGGAATGACTGCTGAAGAACTTGAAAATAATCTTGGAACGATTGCTAAAAGTGGTTCACTTGGTTTTAAAAATCAAGCAGATTTAAAGGAACAAGATGGGATTAACATAATTGGACAATTTGGTGTTGGATTCTATTCTGTTTTTATGGTTGCAGATAAGGTTGAAGTTCTTTCAAAAGCATATGGCGAAACAAAAGCCAATGTTTGGGTTAGTTCTGGCGCTGAAGGATATGAAATTAAACCAGCTGAAAAAGATACTAATGGAACTGAAATAAAAATTTATTTGAAAGAAAACACAGATGATGAAAGATACACGGAGTTTTTGGAATATTATAAACTTCGTGAACTTATTAAAAGATATTCTGATTACATCAGATACCCAATTCAAATTGAGCACACAGTTCCAGTTGCGGCTGAAGGCGATGAAAAGAAAATTGAAAATAAAGTTGAATGGGAAACAATTAATTCAATGGTTCCTCTTTGGAGAAAATCAAAAACTGAAATCACTGATGACGAATATAATAAGTTTTATCAAGATATGTTTTATGATATGGATGAGCCATTCATGCATCTTCATATTTCAGCAGAAGGATTAGTTGAATATAAAGCCCTTTTGTATATTCCTAAAAAATGTCCAGAAGCTTATTATTCTAAATATTTTGAAAGAGGGTTAAAGCTTTATTCAAATGGTGTTTTAATCATGGACAAGTGCAAAGACTTAATTCCTGAATACTTTGGATTTGTTCAAGGATTAGTTGATTGTGAACTTTCACTCAACATTTCTCGTGAAATGGTTCAACATGACAGAGCGCTTCAAAAAATTGCTTCAAGCATTGAAAAACAAATTAGAAAAGAGCTTCAGGATATGTGTGATAATGATCGTGAAAGATATTTGAAGTTTTACAATGCATTTGGCTTGCAACTTAAAGTTGGAATTTATAACAATTGGGGCATGGATAAAGATAAGCTTGAAAATCTTGTTATGTTTTATTCAATTAAACAAGATAAGTTTATTACTTTCAAAGATTATGTTAATGCAATGGCTGATGGCCAAAAATATATTTATTATGCAACAGGAAATTCTGTTTTAAGCATAAAAAAGCAAGCTCAAACTGAAAAGATTTTAAACAGTGGCTATGATGTTTTGTGTATGACTGATAATGTTGATGAATTTGCAATCAAATATGTTGGATCATATATGGAAAAAGAATTCAAAAATGTTTCAGATAATGACAATGGAATTGAAGATGAAAAAGAAGAAACAAGTGAAGAAGATAAGCCTGTTTTAGACTTTTTAAAAGAGTGTCTTGCTGGAGAGGTTTTTGATGTTAAACTTTCCAAAAAACTTGGAGATCATCCAGTTTGTCTTTCAACTGAAGGTGAAATTTCACTTGAAATGGAAAAAGTGTTTAAAGCAATGCCTCAAACTGATTTAAACAATCAAAACATCAGTGCTAAAAAAGTTCTTGAAATAAATGCAAATCATAAGATTTATAGTAAAATTAAAGAACTCTTTGGAAAGGATAATGATTCACTTAAAGAAGTTGCAGAGGTTCTTTTAAATGAAGCCAAGCTTTTGGAAGGACTTGAAATTGAAGATCTTCCAAGGTTTGTTGAATTGGTTTCAAAGTATATTGCAGAATAATAAATAAAGTCAGTGTTAAGCCACTGACTTTATTGTTGCAAAAATTTGAACTTTGTATTATACTCTTTATATGAAAGTAAACATTGTTTGTGTTGGTAAAATCAAGGAAAAATATTTAACTGATGCAATTTTGGAATACAAAAAGAGACTTTCTCGGTTTTGTTCTTTTAATGAAATTGAAGTTCAGGAGGCCTCAAAGGAAACCAACCTAGAGAAAAAATCAAAACTTGAGGGGGAACTTATTCTTGCAAAATGTCAAGGAATTGTTGTTGCACTTGATTCACGGGGAAAAATGTTAACAAGTCCTGAAATTGCTGAATTCATCCGTGAAAAAACGAACTCTGGAGCTAGTGAAATTTCGTTTATAATTGGTGGATCAAATGGCCTTTCAAGTGATGTAATTAAAAAGGCGGACTTGGTTTTGTCATTTGGAAAAATAACTTTTCCACATCAACTTTTTAGGGTTTGCGTTATTGAACAAATTTACAGAGCCTTTACAATTTTAGAAGGATTGCCATATCACAAATAATTTGGAGAAAAAATGGACATAAAACAAACACTTATAGATGCTTTAAATAAGAGTTTTGAAAAACTTGGATATGATTTAAATGATGTCAATTTAGGGTTTTCAAATAGACCAAATGAATTTGATTATTCTTCAAATTCATCTTTTGCCATTGCAAAGAAAATGAAAACAAATCCAGAAGTTGTTGCAAATTCAATTATGGAAAATTTAAACCAAGATATTGCGGAGGTTTCTTTTGCAAAACCTGGTTTTATTAACTTTAAAATTAAAGATGAAATTTTATCAAAGGTTTTAAATGAAGCAAGCAAAAATGAAAGGTTGGGGCTTTTAAAGCTTGAAAATCCAATTAAAGTTGTAATGGATTATGGTGGCGCAAATGTTGCAAAAGAACTTCATATTGGGCATCTTCGTTCGCCAGTTATTGGAGAAAGTTTTGCAAGGCTTTATAAACTTCTTGGAAATGAAGTTATAACAGACACTCACCTTGGCGATTGGGGGCTTCAAATGGGTCTTACAATTGCTCAACTAGAAGATGACGGTTATGTTGATGGATATTTTGATAAAAATAAAAATAACAAACCAATAACGCTTGACACATTAAATGAGGAATATCCTAAAGCTTCAAAGCGAAAAAACACTGATGAAGAATTCAGGATTAAGGCCGAAACATACACAAAATTTGTTCAAGATAAAAAAGAGCCATATTGGTCAATTTATGAAACAATTCGTGGAATTTCAGTTAATAGAATTAAACTTAATTATGAAAAATTAAATTGTTATTTTGATTTGTGGTATGGCGAAAGCACCGTTGCAAAATATGTTGATAAAGTTGTAGAGATGTTTGTTGACAAAGGGTTAACAAAGGAATATCAGGGGGCAACAATTGTTGATGTTGCAAAAGATGGTGAGAATATTCCAATTGAAAAGAAAAATCCCGAAGATCCACAACTTTATAAAAATCCAATGCCTCCAGTTTATTTGAAAAAGAGTAATGGTGCAGATGTTTATGACACAACTGATATTGCAACAATTTATCAGCGTAACATTGAGTTTAATCCAGATAAAATTATGTATTTTGTTGATAAAAGGCAATTTTTGCATTTTGAGCATTGTTTTAGGGCTGTTAAAATGGCTGGAATTTCTCCAGAGAATCAACAACTATCATTTATTGGATTTGGAACAATCAATGGAAAAGATGGAAAACCATTTAAAACTAGATCAGGTGAAACAATTAAACTTGAAGATATTATCAATTTAATTACTGATAGTGCTGAGAAAAAACTTATTGAAAATGGAATTTCTGATACAAAAGAACTTGCTTTAAAAATTGGCGTTGCGGCAATGAAGTTTGGGGATTTGTCAAACTATCCAAGTAAAGATTACATTTTTGATATTGATAAATTTGCATCTTTTGAAGGAAAAACTGGTCCATATATTCAATATACTGGAGCAAGAATAAATTCGCTTTTGAAAAAATCAAAAGAAAACATTAACAATCTTTTAGGACACATTAATGTTAATGACTCAAACCAAAGAACCATTGCTATAAACTTTTTGAAACTTCAAGAAAGTTATTATGTTTGCTATAAGGAAGATTCTTTAAGTCCTCTTTGTCAAGCATTGTTTGATTTTGCATCGAGTTTCTCAAAGTTTTATAATGACACAAGAATTTTGACGGAAACTGATGAAAATAGGAAAAAATCATATCTTTCACTCTGTGAATTTGTTTTAAAAGTTATTGTTCAAGCGGCTGGAGTTTTGGCATTTGAAATTCCTGAAAAAATGTAGGTGAAATATGGAAAAACCAAGAATTTTATTACACTCGTGTTGTGCGCCATGTTCAACAGCTGTTCTTGAAAGATTGATTAGAGATAAATTTCAAATCACAATTCTTTATTACAACCCAAACATTTATCCAGAGGCTGAATATATCAAACGAAAAAATGAGGAAATTCGCTATATATCAATTTTGATGAAAAAAAATCCGGGTTTAACCATTGATATGATTGATACGGATTATGAAAGTGAAAAATTTTATGAAGCGGTCAAAGGGCTTGAAAACGAGCCAGAGGGTGGTGCAAGATGTCCGGTTTGTTATAAGCTTAGGCTTGAAAAAACCGCTAAAATTGCAAAGGAAAAAGGATTTGATATCTTTGGGACAACTTTAACGGTGAGTCCATATAAAGATGCTGATAAAATTAATGCAATTGGACTTGCGCTTTCAAAAAAATATGAAATTGATTATCTTGTTTCAAACTTTAAAAAGCAAAATGGTTATCAGCGAAGTATTGAATTATCAAAAGAAAATCAAATTTATAGACAGTGCTACTGTGGTTGCGAATTTGCATTAAAACAACAACTTGAAAATGAGAAAAAGCGAAAAAATGAACAAAAATAAAGGTCTGCAAGATGCAGACCTTTTTTAATTAAATTAAATTTCGTCGTTTCATTTCTTCAAGTGCTAAATTAACAGCTTCATCGGCGTCAATGTGTGTTGTGTCAATTAAATAAGCATCTTTAACCATAACTAAAGGTGAAAGTTCTCTGTGAGTGTCGGCATAGTCACGCGATTTTAAATCTTCAATAACAGTTTCAAGTGTAACATTTTCACCGCGGTTTTTATAGTCGGCAAGTCTTCTTTTTGCGCGCTCTTCAACCTTGCAATCAACATAAATTTTTAAGTCGGCATCAGGGAAAATTACTGAGCCAATGTCACGACCCTCCATGACAATATTTTCATTGTCTTGCTTTGTTTTGCGTTGCAAAGACCTAACAAATTCACGGATAAATGGTTTGCAGGCAATTTTGGCAACAAAGTTTGAAACGGTTTCGCTCCAAAGGTCATTTGAAACATCAATTCCATCAACTTTCATTGTTATTTTGCCGTTATGATATTTGTATTCAATGTTTGTGTTTTCAATTAAATTTTTTAAAGCTTCATCATCATTTTCGTTTACACCAAAGTTCAAAACCTTAACGGTGATTGCTCTATAAAGTGCGCCAGCACTAAAAAATCCAAAATCTAATTCCTTTGCCAGTTTTTTTGCAAAGGTTGATTTGCCAGAACCTGATGTTCCATCAACTGCAATAATCATGATTTTACCTCACTAATAATATAATACAACAAAGAAAAAATTCTTCAAAATAAAATTGGCGTAGTTATTTGTAAAAATATAAAAATTGTTATAGAATTTAATTATGGAAAACAGAAGAAAAACTAATATAGGCAAAATTTTATTAACCTTAATCAAACTTATTTTGATTATCATTTTTCTTCCTGTTATTTTAGTGCTAATTATATTGAAACACGTAAAAAACCGCAAAAATAACTTAAAAGCAATAGAAAAAGTGCATATTTTTTCAATTTCACAAGTTGATAGCTTGTCTGGAATTGATTTTGAGCTGTTTTTAAAGCAGCTATTTTTAAAGTTGGGTTTTAATGTTGAATTAACAAAACAGAGCGGTGATTTTGGTGCTGATTTAATTTTAACAAGGGAAAAAGAAGTTGCGGTCGTTCAAGCAAAATGTTATTCAAAAACAGTTGGAGCAAAAGCTGTTCAAGAAGCCTTGGGTTCAAAAAATCACTATGGAGCCACTAAAGTTATTTGTTGCACAAATAATTATTTTTCAATGGAAGCAATTCAACTTGCAGAAGAAAATGGAGTTGATTTGATTGATAGAGAAATTTTAAAGAAACTGATTTCAAAAACGAACATAATTTTTGAACGCACACAGTTCAAGTCAACAATTTCAAATGAGGAAAAAGGTTTAATTGAGGCAAAATATAAATTTTGGATATAAAAATGTCTAACTTTAAAAGTTGTGAGTAATTTTATTATTTCTAGCATACACTACGGTTAGAGGTTATATGTTTGAAATACTTTTAAGTGTGCCATCGTTTGAACAAAAACAACTTTCAAAATATTCAAAAAACATTGTTTCAAGTGTAAAAGCAAGTGGCGGAATTGCGCTTTTGCATAATCACAGCAAAAGATCATTTTTGGCAATTGCTGTTTCAGAAAAAGAAAAAGAATTTTTTAAAGCTTTAATTTCTGATATGATTGTAAACTTTGTCATTGAGGTTTATAAATACAATTTTTTTAAAGAGAAATTTTATGTTAATGAAAATGAAATAACAGAAGCTTTTTTGAATGCAATTTCAATTTTTGATTCTGACGCTGACAAAGAGATTATTAAGGGTGAAATTGAATTTGGTGATGAAATTTTAATTGATAGTTTTTATTTTTTTAAACTCACTGGTCTTCAAAGTAAGTGGAGAAAAACAATTGAAATTATTAGTCAAAATCAAATTCAAAACAATAAGTTTACGATGATTGAAGTAATTAAGTATCTAACTGAAACAAGTGATAATAATGTTTCAGTTGCAAAAGTATCATTAAATGAAAAGAACATTAAACTTGAAAATTTTGAAGAAAAAAGGCAATTCAAACGAACAATAAATGGGCGATCAAAGTTTTTTAGTGAATTGATTAAACTTAATCCTGCAAGAATAACAATTACATTGGATAGTGAAGATGGTGAAGATGATGTTTTGCCACTTTTGAATCAAATTTTTGATGATAAAATTTATGTTTTGAATTAAAAATATTGACAAAAATAAATTAAGGAATATAATGGTAGTATACTTGCAGAACAAGTAGTTGGATCAAACTGATTTAGAGAGGGAAAATCATGGGCTGAAAGTTTTTCCATTAAGCGTTCCAAACGAAACCACCTGCATTTTAAACATCTAAATATTTAATGAGGTTGATTTTTCAACGAAGTAAGGTGGAACCACGAAGATAATTCGTCCTTATGCTAAATTTTGGCATAAGGATTTTTTTATGTCAATAACGGAGGAAAAGTATGAAAATTAAATTAAGAGATGAAGTTAGGGAATTTGAAAAAGGAACTTCAACAATTGAAATTGCTCGTTCAATTTCAGAAGGGCTTGCGCGTGTTGCAGCATGTGGAAAAGTTAATGGAGATGAACTTATTGATTTAGTTGCTCCAATAAATGAAGATTGTGAGCTTGAAATTATTACAACAAAAAGCCCAGAATATCAAGAATTATTAAGGCACTCAACTGCCCATGTTTTGGCTCAGGCTGTTAAAACAATTTATCCAAACACAAAGTGTTGGGTTGGTCCTGCAACAAAGGATGGTTTTTACTACGACTTTGATTTTAAAACTCCAATCACAAGTGCGGATTTGGCAGTTATTGAAGATGAGATGAATATAATTATTAAGGCAAACTTTGATATTGTTCGCAGAGAAGTTAGTCGTGATGAAGCAATCAAAATGATGAAAAAGGCAAATGAACCATATAAAGTTGAACTTATTGAAGGTTTTGACAAAGATGAGGTTATTTCAACATACACCCAAGGTGACTATACTGAAATTTGTCATGGACCACATGTTAAATCAACAGGTGTAATTAAGGCGTTTAAACTCACAAAACTTTCAGGTGCATATTTAAAGGGTGACAGTAAAAACAAAATGTTAACCAGAATTTATGGCGTTGTTTTTGAAAAGAAGAGTGAACTTGATGAATATTTTAGACTTCAGGAAGAAGCAATGGCTCGTGATCACAGAAAAATTGGCAAGGATCTTGGAATATTTATGTTTTCTGATTTAATTGGAAAAGGTCTTCCAGTTTGGCTTCCAAAGGGATTTTTGCTTCGTAGACAATTGTCTGACTACATTATGAACAAAGAACTTGCACTTGGTTACAAGCATGTTATGACTCCTTCAATTGGAAGTGTTGGGCTTTATAAAACTTCTGGACATTGGGATCATTATAAAGACGACATGTTCCCAAGTATGAAAGTTGATGATGAAGAATATGTTTTAAGACCAATGAACTGTCCACATCATATGATGATTTATAAGTATGCTCTCCATTCATACAAAGACCTTCCAATTAGAATGGCTGAAATTGCCAATGATTTTAGATTTGAGTCAAGTGGAAATTTGTGTGGAATTGAAAGAGTTAGAGCATTTACTCAAAATGACACTCACATTTTCTGTCGCCCAGATCAAATTAAAGCCGAAGTTGAGGGTGTTATTAAGTTAATTTTGGATGTTTATAATGATTTTGGTTTTAAAAACTATAAGTTCCGCTTATCGCTTCGTGATGTAAATAACAAGGAAAAATATTTTGGACATAATGAACTTTGGGAAAAGAGTGAGCAAGCACTCCGCGATATTTTAAACCAAAACAAACTTGATTATTATGAAGCTGCAGGTGAAGCTGCATTTTATGGTCCAAAAATTGATGTTCAGGTTGAAAGTGCAATTGGGCATGATGTAACTCTTTCAACAATTCAACTTGACTATCAACTTCCAGAACGCTTTGAACTTGAATATACAGATGAAAATGGAAAGAAGGTTCGTCCAGTTGTTATTCATAGGGCAATTCTTGGTTCACTTGATAGATTTATTGCATTTCTTTTGGAAGAAACAAAGGGAAATCTTCCAACATGGCTTGCGCCAATTCAAGTTAAAGTTATTTCAATTTCTGAGAAATCAAACGCTTATGTTAATGAAGTTGCTGGAAAGTTTATTGATGACGGAATTAGAGCTGAAATTGATATTTCAGATGAACGTATTGGTTACAAAATTCGCAATGCACAGCTTGAAAAAGTTCCTTATATGATTATCCTTGGAGAAAATGAATCAAGCGAAAAACTTGTTTCAATTAGAAAAAGAAATGGTGAAGAAATTAAAGGTTTGAAATATGAAGAAGCGTTAAAACTTATAAGTGATGACATTAAGGCAAGAAACTTATAAAAATATGTTGACAAATTGTTTTTAATGGGTTATAATACCCGTGTTTATTAAGAGAAAGAACACTTTCCACCAATTGAATGAAAAATTTTAATTTGGTCTTATATGATAATACTGATAACCGAAATATTGGCGTGGAATTCCACGCACTCTTAATTTCGTATTATTATATGGTGAGTGGCTTTCGTATAAACCACTCACTTTTTTTAAGTGAAATAAAAAATTTAGGAGTTTTATGGCAAATAAACAACAAGAAACGCAAATCAATTCTAGCATTCGCGACCCAGAAGTTAGAGTTATTGGTGCTGATGGCGCACAGCTTGGCATCATGAGCTCAAGAGAGGCAAATGAACTTGCTGAAAAAGAAGGGCTTGATTTAGTTAAAATTTCGCCAAATGCAGTTCCACCAGTTTGTAGAATTATGGACTATGGTAAATATCTTTTTGATAAAACAAAAAGAGAGAAGGAACAGCGTAAAAATCAAAAAGTTGTTGCACTTAAAGAAGTTCAACTTTCAATGACAATTGAACAACATGATATTGATATTAAGGCAAAAAATGCAATCAAGTTTTTACAAAATGGTGACAAAGTTAAAGTTTCAATTAGAATGAGTGGAAGGCAACAGGCTTATTCAGACAGAGGAATTGAAACCGAAAACAAATTTGCTGAATCACTTGAGGAGCTTGCTGTAATTGAAAAACCAGCAAAAGTTGAAGGAAGAAATATTATTATGATTCTTGCACCAAAAAATGTTAAAAAATAAGCCATACAATCAAAACAGAATTTAGGAGGAAAAAATTATGCCAAAACAAAGAAATAGCAGCGCTACAAAAAAGAGATTTATTGTTCTTAAAAGTGGCAAAGTAAAAAGAGGTCGTCAAAACAAAAGACACCTTTTAGCTGGAAAAGAAACAGCAAGAAAGAGAAATTTAAGAAGAGATGCATATGTTGAAGGAAAACAAATTAAAACAGTTAAGCATCTTGTAGGACAACAAGGTTAAGGAGGCACGGAAAGATGAGAGTTAAAAGAAGTGTAAATGCACATAAAAAACGTGTTAAAATTTTAAAATCAGCAAAGGGTTACTATGGCGCTAAAAGCAAACTTTACAGAGTTGCTCGCGAAGCTGTTATGAAGAGTGGTAACTATGCTTACGCATCAAGAAGACTTAAAAAGAGAGATTTTAGAAAGCTTTGGAATGCAAGAATCAATGCCGAAGCAAGAGTTAATGGTCTTTCATACAGTAAACTTATTCATGGACTTAAGCTCGCCGAAATTGATCTTAACAGAAAAGTTTTAGCAGAACTTGCAGTTTCTGATAAGCTTGCATTTGCAAAAGTTTGCGATCAAGCAAAAGCAGCACTTGCAAAATAGTTAAATGCTTGGGTTTCCCAAGCATTTATTTTTAGGAGGGAAAAATGAACTCGGAAATAATTACAAGTTTAGACAATCCAATGATAAAAGAAGCCAGAAGTTTGCTAGATAAAAAATTTAGGAAATTTTATGGTAAGTTTTTAGTTGATGGTGAAAAACTTGTTAATGAAGTTGTGTGCGGTGCAATGGAAGTTGATAAACTTTTTGTTGATAGTTCAAAACTTGCAAATTTCAACTATATTTTAGAGAAATTTGATGGAAAAATTGTTCCTGTAACAGAAAAAGTGATGAATTCAATTTCTGAAAATGCAACCCCTCAAGGAATTATTGCTGAAGTTTTTATGCGTGAAACTGTGGAGTTTAATCCGAATAAAAACAAACCAATACTAATTTTGGATAGGATCCAAGATCCGGGAAATTTAGGAACGATAATTAGAACCGCATCTGCAACTGGGTTTGAAACAATTGTTTTAATTGACACTGCTGATCCTTATTCGCCAAAGGTTGTTAGAAGTTCAAGTGGTGGGATTTTTTATTTAGATATATTTCGCATGAGTGAAGTTGAAATTTTGGATTATATTAAAACTTCAAATCACAAACTTTTAATTGCGGATATGGATGGGAAAAATGTTTTTTCACTTGATGCAAATTTAAATAACTTTGCTTTGGTAATTGGCAATGAGGGTCAAGGGGTTAGTGATTCATTTAAAAAAGCTGGTGAAATTATATCCCTTCCAATGAAGCCACAAATGGAGTCATTAAATGCTGCTGTTTCAGCAAGTGTTTTAATGTATACGCTTGTTGGTAAAAATTTATAAAACGCAAAAATGACTTAAAATTTATTAAAATTTGTATATTTTTCATTAAAAATATCAAAAATTTGCAAATTTTGATGTAAATTTAACAAAAATAAAAAACATTTGCATAATGGTTTTATCTAGTATATAATTGTTGTGTAAAGTTTATGATAGGAGGAAGAAAAAATGAGTGGACACTCAAAATGGCACAATATTCAAGCCACAAAAAATAAAGCTGATGCTGCTCGCGGAAAAATTTTCACTAAAATTGGTCGTGAAATTACTGTAGCAGTTAAACTTGGTGGCCCAGATCCGAACATAAACAGCAAACTCTATGATGTTATTCAAAAGGCAAAACAAAACAATATGCCAAACGATAATATTCAGCGCTCAATCAAAAAAGCCGCTGGTGGTGAAGACACTGGAAACTATGATGCAATCACTTATGAAGGATATGGTCAACATGGTGTTGCATTTATTGTTGAATGTTTAACTGATAACAGAAACAGAACAGCAGCTGATGTTAGACATTTGTTTGATAAATATGGTGGAAACCTTGGAACAAGTGGAAGCGTAACATACATGTTTGATCACCAAGGCATTATTGTAATTTCAAAAACAGACAAAACCAACGAAGATGATATAATGATGATTGCCCTTGATTCTGGTGCTGATGATGTTGTTGTTGATGATGATTGTTTTGAAGTTATTACACCTCCAGCAAATTTACATGCTGTTTCAAAAGCTTTTGAAGATGCTGGTTATGAAGTTGCTTCAAGTGAAGTTGAATTTGTTCCGCAAAATTTAATTGCGCTTGACAAGGAATCTGCAACAAGTGTTAACAAACTTGTTGTTGCACTTGAAGATCTTGATGATGTTCAAAATGTTTACACAAGTGCAGATCTTTCTGTTCTTGATGAATAATAATTAGCCACTTTACGCTGTAGAGTGGTTTTTTTATGCAAAAGTTTGACATTGCCCTTATTTTAATATAAATTATAAATATGGTAATTTTGGGCATTGATCCTGGATATGCAATTGTTGGTTATGGAGTTATTGATGTTGATGCAAGGGGCAGGTGCACTTGCATTGATTATGGTGCAATAAACACCTCTAAAGATGAAGATTTTCCAGTTAGGCTGGCAATGATTCAAGATGGAATGAATGCACTAATTCAAAAATACAAGCCAGAGGCAGTTGCTGTTGAGGAATTGTTTTTTAATCAAAATATAACAACTGGAATTGCGGTTGCTGAAGCAAGGGGTGTTATTCTTTGCACAGCAATTCAGTCTGTTCCAAAGGTGTTTGAATTTACTCCAATGCAAATCAAACTTGCAATAACAGGCAATGGAAGAGCTGAAAAAAAGCAGGTTGAGTATATGACTAAAAATCTGCTTAAGTTAAAAAACACTCCAAAACCCGATGATGCGGCAGATGCTCTTGCGGTGGCGCTTTGTTTGTCGCAAACAAATTTAAGAGTTGTTGACAGTGAGGTTAAAGTGTTCACAAACAACACGCTCAAAAAAACAAACTTAAATGATGCACTAAAAAAGAGAGGTAAAAAATGATTTATTCACTGACAGGAAAAGTTAGTTTAGTTGATGAAAACACAATTGTTGTTGATACAGGCGCTGTTGCTTATGAAGTAATTTGCTCTGCATATACAGCTTTTTCACTTGGAAACAAACCAGAGCCACAAACAATTTTAACTTATCTTCAAGTTCGTGAAGATGCAATGTGTTTGTTTGGGTTTAAAGATAAAAAGGAAAAAATGATTTTCAATGATTTGCTTTTAGTTTCAGGAGTTGGTCCAAAAATGGCAATAACAGTTCTTTCAGGCCTTTCAACTGATGACTTAATTAAAGCAATTGTAAACTCAGATGTTAAAACTCTTGCAAGTATTAAAGGTCTTGGAAAAAAGACGGCTGAGCGAATTGTTTTGGAACTTGGTGAAAAACTTGGTGGTATGGGTTCACTTGAAAGTTTGCTTGTTGCTAGTGAAACGCAAACTGTTTTTGCAAAAGAAATTGATGAAGCAGTTCAAGTTTTGGTTTCAACTGGGCTTTCAAAAACTGATGCGTCAAATATTGCAAAAGCAAATTATGAGCAGGGAATGACAAGTGAACAGCTTGTTTTAAAATGTTTCAAAAATTTAAAGTAGGTGAATATGGAAAATTTTGAAAGTGGTTATAATAAATTTTTTTCAAGTTCAATGGAAAATGAAAGTGATGAAAGATTTGTTTCAACTTCAAAAATTGATGCAGAAGATGTTGCAGAAAATATTTTAAGACCAAAAACTATGGATGACTATGTTGGGCAAGAAAAAGTTAAAGAAAATTTAAAGGTCTACATTTCCGCCGCAAAAAAAAGAGGGGAAGCTCTTGATCATGTTCTTTTATATGGTCCTCCAGGGCTTGGAAAAACAACACTGGCTGCAATTATTGCGAATGAAATGGGAACTAATTTTAAACAAACTTCCGGTCCTGCAATTGAAAAGCCAAGTGATTTGGCATCAATTTTAACAAATTTAAGTGAAAATGATGTGCTTTTTATTGATGAAATTCATAGGCTCAACCATGCAGTTGAAGAGGTTCTTTATCCTGCAATGGAAGACCATGCACTTGATTTTATTATTGGCAAAGGTCCATCCGCAAGAACCATGCGAATTTCACTTCCAAACTTCACACTTGTTGGAGCAACAACAAAAGCTGGTATGATTACTGGACCGCTTCGTGATAGGTTTGGTGTTATTGCAAAACTTGAACTTTATTCTAAATTTGAACTGGCGAAAATTGTAAAGCGTTCAGCTGGTATTCTTGGAGCCGAAATTGATGAAGCTTCATCAAATTTAATTGCATCAAGAAGTCGGGGAACTCCAAGACTTGCAAACAGAATTTTGAAACGTGTTCGTGATTTTGCCGATGTTTATTCAAATGGGAAAATTGACACAAAAATAACTGAACTTGCGCTCGAAAAAATGGATATTGATGAACTTGGCCTTGATGCTGTTGACAGAAAAATGCTTAAAACCATGATTGAGAATTTTAAAGGCAAGCCAGTTGGCCTTGACACGCTTGGGGCAATCACAGGCGAAGAACCTGACACAATTGAAGATGTTTATGAACCATATTTGCTTCAAATTGGATTTATTTCAAGAACTCCAAGAGGAAGAATCCCATTGGAGCCAGCATTTAAACATCTTGGATATAAACTAGAGGATTATTTAAATTAAGGAAAAGAAATGGAATTAAAAACAAGTGACTTTAATTATGAGCTTCCTGAAGAGCTCATTGCTCAAACTCCAGCCAGTCCAAGGGACAGTGCAAGAATGCTTGTTTACACAAAGGCAACTGACAAAATTGAGCATAAAATTTTTCGTGACATATTAGATTATTTAACTCCAAATGATGTTTTGGTTATAAACAACACAAGAGTTATTCCTGCACGCCTTTTTGCAACCAAGGTTACTGGAGCCAAAATTGAAGTGTTTTTGCTAAAAAGATTGAATTTAACTGACTATGAAGTTTTGATGCGTCCAGCAAAAAAAGCCCCAGTTGGAACGAGATTGATTTTTTCAGATAACCTATATTGTGATGTAATTGAAAATCAAGAAGAAATTGGTGGAAGAATAGTAAGGTTTAGCGTTGCAGCTGGAACACTTGAAGAAGAACTTGATAGGATTGGAAATATTCCACTCCCACCATACATTCATGAAAAGCTTGAAGATGATGAGGAATATCAAACAATTTATTCCAAAATTCGTGGTTCAAGTGCAGCACCAACAGCTGGGCTTCACTTCACAGAAGAACTCATGCAAAAAATTAAAGATAAAGGTGTTCAAATTGAAGAAGTTACGCTTCAAGTTGGGCTTGGAACATTTAGGCCGGTAACTGAAGAAAATGCACTTGAACACAAAATGCACAGCGAAGAAATTGTTGTTAGCAAAGAAGTTGCTGAAAGACTAAATAAAGCTAAAGCTGAAGGAAAGCGAATTATTGCAGTTGGAACAACTTCGGTTAGAACCCTTGAAGCTGCAAGTGATAAGCCTGGGCACATCATGCCAGTGCATAAAGAAACAGACATATTCATTTATCCAGGTGTTCAAATTAAGTTTGTTGACGCATTAATTACAAACTTTCATCTTCCTGAAAGCACACTAATAATGCTTGTTTCAGCATTTATTGGCAGAGAAAAAACATTAGAAATTTATAAGACAGCAGTTGAAAACAAATATAGATTTTTCAGCTTTGGCGATTGCTGTTTCTTTAATTAGGAGAACTATGGCGGAAAAGAATTTTTCATTTACAACAAAAACAAAATCATCTAACACATTTGGAAGAATTGGTGTGCTTCACACACCTCATGGAGACATTGAAACACCAGTGTTTATGCCAGTTGGAACAAGGGCAACAGTTAAAGCTGTTGAACCAAGAGAACTTGAAGAAGTTCATGCGCAAATAATTTTGGCAAACACCTATCATTGCTATTTGCGTCCAACAGCAGAACTTGTTCAAAAAGCAGGTGGGCTTCATAAATTTATGAATTGGAATCACCCAATTTTAACTGATTCAGGTGGTTTTCAGGTGTTTTCACTTGCAAAGTTAAACAAAATTACTGATGACGGCGTTGAATTTAAATCTCATTTAGATGGTTCAACTCACTTTTTTACTCCTGAAAAATCAATTGACATTCAGAACAAGCTTGGAAGTGATATAATTATGGCGTTTGATGAATGTTCAAATTATGGAGTTGACAGAAAGTATGCTGAAGAAGCTCTGGAGAGAACTGAAAGGTGGCTTGATAGATGCATCGCTTTTCATAAAAACGATAAGCAACTTCTTTTTCCAATTGTCCAAGGTAATTTTTATGAAGATTTGAGACTTAAGGCGCTTGAAAATGTTAAAAAGAAGGCGACTGTTGGATTTTCAATTGGTGGGCTTTCGGTTGGTGAGCCTAAAAAAAAGATGTATGAAATTATGGATGTAATGGCACCAAATTATCCAGAAGATAAAGTTCGTTATTTAATGGGTGTTGGAACTCCAGATTGTTTGATTGAAGGAGTTATCCGTGGAATTGATATGTTTGATTGTGTAATTCCAACCAGAAATGCAAGAAACGGAACAGCTTTCACATCAAAGGGGAAAGTTGTTGTTAAAAATGGAATTTATAAAGAAGATTTTTCAACACTTGATGACGAATGTGATTGCTATGCTTGCAAAAACTTTACAAAAGCATATTTAAGGCATTTGTTTAATGTTGATGAAATTTTGGGTGCACAGCTTTTGTCAATTCATAACATAAGATTTTTAACAAACTTAATGGAACAAATTAAACAGGCAATTCGTGAAGATAGGTTACTTGAATTTAGAGATGAATATTTGAAAAAAACTGGTTATAAGTAAAATTTGACAAAATATGCATCAAAAATTTAATTGCGTGATTAAATTTTCTTGACGAGAAATTTTGGTTATGATATTTTTTATTTAGTAATTTTAAGGAGATAATGTTATGTTAAATTTAATTTGTGCAGCAAATCAAGTCACAACATATGTGATTTATGGTGTTTTGATTTTAATTTTAGTTGTTATGCTCATTCTTCCATATTTCACTCAGAGAAAAAGAAACCAAGAATATACAAAAATGATTCAAGCTCTTAAAGTTGGTGATCTTGTTCAAACACAAGATGGTGTTATTGGAAAAGTTATTAAACTTTCTGATAAAGGCGAAATTAAAACAGTAATTTTGGAAACTGGTGCAAAAAATGAAAAGAGTTATATTGAATTTAATATTGGTGCAGTTGCATATGTTTTAAATGCATCAAAACCAGCTCAACCAAAGGAAGAAAAGGTTGAAGAACCAGTTGAAGAAAAGAAAGAAGAGCCAGCAAAAGAGGAAAAAGTTGAAGAAAAACCAGCTGCTAAAAAAAGAGGCAGAAAACCTGCAGCAAAATAATTAAAAAAGCAACGCAAGTTGCTTTTTATTTTGTCATAAATTTAGGATAGAGCGAATATACATAAACTAAAAGGAGAGAGTATGTTTGCTAAATCAAAAAGTGAAAAACTTTCAAACAATAATGTTTTTTTATGCTTTGTTAAAGGGCTTATTATTTCAATAATTTTAAGTTTGGTTTGTGTTTTAATTTTTGCATTTTTGCTCAAGTGGTTTAATTTTAATGATTCTGTAATTAAAACTGTGACATTTGGAATAAAATGTTTAAGCGTTGCCGTTGGAACGCTTGTTGCAGTTAAAGGAAATTCAAAGGGGCTTATCAAAGGGGCTATTTTTGGAATAATTTACATTTGTGTTGCATTTTTAACTTTTGGCATATTGGCTGGCTCAATGGCGGTTGATATTTCAAATCTTTTGGATTTGCTTTCATGTATGTTAGTTGGTGCAATTATTGGAGTGATTAAAGTAAATAAGTCAAATTAAGTTTAAGTTCACCAATTTGGGTGAACTTTTTTTATAAAAAGTATTATAAATATAATAATTTTGAAAAATATTTTTTATAATAGATTGACCGAAAGGCTTGTTTTGTTTTATAATAAGCCCGACTAATTTATAAGGGAAAGATTTTAATGAAGGGATTTAAAAAGAATACAGCAATATTATTGATTTGCGTGTTAAGTGTTGTTTTTGTGCTAGGTCTTTTATTTGGATTTGTTCCAATGAACTTTGGCAAAACAACCTTTGTTTCATTTTCTGGCTCAGTTGGTGTAACTTCTGATGTCAAAGGTGGAATTTATGGTGAATATGACATAGCTGCAACTGAAACGCCATCAAAATCAGCGCTTCTACAGTCAATGTCAAAGATTAAAGAAGTTTTTGATGATTATGGTTATAAAAATGTTGAAGTTTATGCTCTTGGAACCAAAAAGATTAGAGTTGAAGTAAGTTATCCTTATGGTAGCAAAAACTATTCAGATGTTTTAGCGGAACTTTCAAGAGTTGCAACAGGTGCTTTTCAACTTAGAAATGAACAAACAGTTGATGATGACACAATTATTTTAGATGGTGCAACTTGTGTTGAAAGCGTTAATGTTTATACAAATAACAGCACTAAGTATATGACAATTAAGTTCAATTCAAAGGGTCAAGAAAAATATAAAGAACTTCTTGCTGCAGGAACAACAATTTATATTGCACTTGGTGATTACACGCAATCACAAACAGTCCAAAAGCCTAATGATGATGATTATTCACAACTGACACTCAGTGGAACAGATTATGAAAATCTTGTTCAATTTGAGTGGGCAATTATTTTGGGATGTATGAAAGTTGAACTTAATCCAGACACTGTTTTAACTCAAACCAAATCGGCAACTCTCACAGCAGGTGAATCAGCATCATCTCCAGATAATGCAAGTTATTATTCAAGCACTGCTTATGTTGTTGCGGTTTCTTCAGTATTTATTGTTTTAGTGTTAGGTCTCGCATTGTTTGCAATTAAATTTGGACCATTTGCAATTTTGGTTGCAATTAGTGCAGGCTTTGGAACAATTATGTTTTTGCTTTTGTTGCTTTTAACACCATCAATTCAAATTGGTCTTTCAGGCTTTTTTGCAATTGCAGTTGGAATGGGTATGATTTATGTTTACACCTATCAGTTTGCATCAAGAGTTAAAGGCGAATATGAGCTTGGAAAATCATATCAAGCAGCACTTGAAGTTGCTAATAAAACTTCATTTAAAAGTGTTTTGATGGGTGGAACCGCTTTATTTTTAAGTTCACTTATTATGTACTTTTTGTCATTTGGTGAACTTGCAAGCGTTACCGCAATTTTTGCAATAATTTCTGCAATTTGTATGGTTATAAATTTACTTATCATTCCTTTGCTTGTTAAAATTTGTTTATCGTTTAATAAGATTGGAAGAAAATTGTTTATGTTAAAGAAGAGAACAGAAACTGAATTAGGGGAGGCTAGATAAATGAAACTTAAAAAATATCCACTTTTAATCAGTTTAATTATATCATGTGTTTTAGTTGTTGCATCATTGTTTATTTTGGGATTCTTTGGAATTAACAGCACAACTGAAATTTCTGGCGGAAGTCAAATTGAAATTTCAGTTTCAAATTCAGTTGATCAAAAGCAAGCCGTTGTTGAAGCAAGAAAAGTTCTTGGAAAATATGGTGCTAAAGTTGAAACCGCTTTTTATCAAGACAAATATGTTGCAAATGGCGACGAAATTTTAACAAAGTCATTAGTTGTTAAAACAACAGCAAGAGGCTTTTCTGATGATATTAAAGCAAACATAAGAAATGATTTGGCTTCAGCGCTTGGTGTTGATGTGAGTTTAGTTTCTGAAGTTTATGAAATAACATCTTCAGTAACTTCAACACAAATTTTATATATTGCTCTTGGGGTTGGAATTGTAACATTCTGCTTGTTTGTGTTTGCTTGGATTAGGTATAATTTCTTTGCAGGCCTTTCAATTTTGCTTGCAAATCTGCATAACATTATTTTGTATCTTGCAATAATCATCTTAACAAGAATTCCATTAAGTTTGATTTCAATTGCAGGTCTTGCAATCCTGACAATCATTATGGCAGCCCTTGTGATTGCAGTTTATGAAAATTATAGAGACAAAGCAAACCTTCATATTGATGATAAACTTACAGTTAGCGAAAGAATGATGCAGGCTCAAAAAATGGCTTCTAAACCATTTATATTGGTTTTGTGTGCAGTTGTTGTATTTGCATTAATGATGTTCTTTATTCCTGTTATTTCAGTCCGATTATCTGCTCTTGGAATTTTAATTGGAACGCTTGTTGCTCTTTACACTTCAACCATTGTTGGTCCTGGCGCATATGCCGCTCTTTTGGAAGTTCAAGATGCTAACCAAAGAGCTGTTATGAGTAGAAATGATGAAATCAATAAAGAGATTCAGAAAAAAATAAAAAAGAATGCTCCAAAGCATACAAAGAAAAACAAAAAATAAAGTGAGTTAAATCTCACTTTATTTTTATTTTAGTTATTTGATATTTTTTTATGTGTGTGCTAAAATTTGTCTATTAGAGAATTATTATGAAGCTTAAAGATGAAAGATTAATTGAATTTTTAAATAAAAAGTTTGATGGCAATGAAAATAAAATTGAAAAATTTTTAAATCCAAGTTTGGATGACTTTCGTGATGCAAATCTTTTGCCAAACATAAAACAGGCAGTTGATAAAATTTTAACTGCCATAAAACAAAATAAAAAAATTTTAGTTTATGGTGATTATGATTGCGATGGAATTTCTGCTGCAACAATTTTATATTTGCATTTCAAAAGCCTTGGAGCAAATGTAAGCGTTTTTATTCCAAATCGTTTTGAAAATGGTTATGGAATTTCAGTTGATGCAATTGAGGAAATTATTGCAGAGTTTTCGCCTGAACTGGTTGTAACCGTTGATCTTGGAATTACTGCAGTTGAGGAAGTTGAAATTTTAAAAGAAGAGGGAATTGATGTTGTTATAACTGATCATCATTTGCCACTTGCAGAAATTCCCAATACAATTGTTGTTGATCCAAAACTTGAATCAAATTATGGTTTTGATGGGCTGTGCGGAGCGGGTGTTGCATTTAAACTTGTTGAGGCAATGTCTGGCCGTGATGCAGCGCTTAAATATATAGATATTGCAGCAATTGCCACAATTGGTGACATTGTTCCGCTTGTTGATGAAAATAGGGCAATTGCAAAGCTTGGAATTGATGAAATAAACCGTGGAAATACTCTTTTAAGTATCAAACATCTTTTAGGGAAATTAGAACTTTCAAAAGTGAATTCAACAGATATTAGCTATAAAATTGTTCCAAGGATAAATGCCTGTGGAAGAATGGATAGTGCCGATAAAATGTTTGAATATTTAATTGAAACAGATGAAAACCTTTTAAATGAAAAATATTTAGAGGTTGAGGCAGACAACACACTTCGTTTGTCGTTTATTGAAAAAGGCAACAAGGAAATTGAAAAACAACTTGAAGGGTTAGATGCTTCTAATGAGGCTGTGATTTTGATTAAAGGAAATTTTCATGAGGGAATTGTTGGAATTTTAGCTTCTCGGATTTGTCATGAATTTAATAAACCTTCAATAATTTTCACAAAAACTGAAAATGGAACTTTAAAAGGAAGTGGCAGAAGTATTCCGGGAATTGATTTACATTTAATTATTTCTCAAATGACAGATTTGCTTGAAAATTTTGGTGGTCACAAAATGGCTGTTGGTGTTGAGATTGAACCGGAAAATTTTGACAAGTTTAAGTCAATGTTAAATGAAAAGTTATTTGAAAAATATTCAAGCGAGGATTTTTTAATTAAAGCAAAGCTTCCTGATATTGAAATTACTGAAAATGATTTAAATTTGGCGTTTTATAAAGAGTTTGAAATGCTTGAACCGTTTGGTTGTGAAAATGAAAAACCAACTCTTGCAATAATCCAAAAAGAACTTAATGTTGAAAGAATTAGTGAAAGAGCAATCAATCACTATAAAATTTTTACAAGTAAAAACAATTCAATTCTTGGTTTCAACTTTGGAGAATATGTTTCAGGCTTAAGATCAACTGGAACTAAGAGAATTTTTGTTGATTTAAGTGAAAATGAGTATAAAGGGCAAGTTCAGCTCTCTGCAAAAGCAACGAGTGTTGATGTTGTTTTTCCAAGTTTTGAAAATTGTGCATCAAGTGATTTTTGCACTGCTGTTTTTAATAAATATTATTCACTTTTTGATTTTAATAATAAAATAAACTATCATCTTGAAACTGACATAAAGCAAGTTATTAAATCAAAACTTAATGATGATAGTTTTGGAACTTTAATAATTTGTTCAAATGAAAATGATTTAAAATTAATAAATGACTTAAACTTAAATAATTTGATGAGCTATAAACCATTTAAAAACGGGCAAAACACGGTTCTTGTTTCGCCAGAAGGTATTCACTTGATTGACTCTGCAAATGGTTATAAAAATATAATATTTTTACACAAGTATTTTAATGATGAACATTTATATTTCTCACAAAAATTTAATGTGTTTGAGCCATCCACAAAAACTGCTGACGCTGTAAATTTAGATAAATCTCGTGAAAAGTTTGTGTATTGTTATAAACTTATAACCAAATTTTTAAATTTAAAGGCAGTTGATGAGCTTGATTATGTTCAAAGACTATCGCAAATTGACAAACTTGTTTCGCCATGGCAATTAATGTTTTGTTTGTCGGTATTTATGGAGCTAAATTTCTTTGAGTTTGACCCAGTCTTGTCGTCAATGACTGAACTAAAAGCAAAGAAGATGGAGCTTGAAAATTCAAAAATGTACAGTGAGGTTGATAATGGCTAATGCAACTCAAAATAATTTAGATCAAAATTTTATTGAACTTGTTAAAACAAATTATCCCAAAAATGCAAATAAGATTTTAAAGGCTTATGAATTTGCTGATGCTGCACATAGTGGAGTTAAACGAAAAAGTGGAGAACCTTATATAATTCATCCAGTTGAAGTTGCAAAAATTTTAATTGGAATTAATATGGATTATTTAACCATAATTGCAGCTCTTTTGCATGATGTTGTTGAAGATACAGAGTATACTCTTGATGATATTCAAAAACTTTTTGGAAAAACTGCAGCAACACTTGTTGATGGAGTTACAAAAATTGGTGATTTAAGTCATAAAAATTTGAGTACAAATGAGGCTGATAGCATAAAAAAACTGTTATTTGCAATGGGTGATGATGTTCGTGTTATTTTCATTAAACTTGCAGATAGGCTTCACAATATGCGAACAGTAAAATTTTTAAAGCCAGATAAGCAAATTCGCATGGCTGAAGAAACCAGGGACCTGTTTATACCAATTGCTTACAGAATGGGAGTTAGATCAATTCGTGCTGAACTTGAAGATCTTGTTGCTGAGTGTTTATATACTGATGAATACAATAAAATTCAGGAAGTTTTTGGGAAAAAATATAAAAAGATTGGTGCAAAAGTTGAAAAATTAAAAGTTAAAATTTCAAATTCTCTTGCCGAATTTGGAATTAGTTCAACAATTGATACTTGGACTGAACGATACTTTTCAATTTTAAAAAAGGTTCATAGTGCAGGAAATGGAACAGGTAAAGCGAGTGGCTTGATTTTGGTTAAAATTATTGTTCCAACAACTGAAGATTGTTATAAGGCCCTTGGAATTTTGCACTCTCAGTTTGATCATCTGCCAAATCAAATTAAAGATTATATTGCAAGTCCTAAACCAAATGGTTATAAATCACTTCATTCAACGCTTGTTGAACATAATTTAAACTTAACATTTCAGGTTATGATAAGAACAGCTGAAATGGATAGTGTTTGTGATCAGGGAATTGTTTCACTTTGGGCGAACAAAGATGATGATATTAAGTTTGATGAACGATTTGAAAAATTTAATAGAATGAAAAATATTGTTTTGAGCGAGAGAAAGCAAATAACAAACACTGAAAACTTTATTGATGCCGTTAAAACAGATTTAAGTCAAGATTCTATTTGGGTTTTCACACCAAAATTTAAGCCAATTCACTTAAATTCCTCATCTCCAACTCCAATTGATTTTGCTTATGCAGTTCACACGGACCTTGGCAATAATGCTGTTGGTGCAAAAATCAATGGTCAAAAAGCATCACTCGCTGCAAAGCTTAAGGCAGGTGATGTTGTTGAAATTGTTGTTTCAGAAGTTCCAAAAGCCCCAAGTCGTGATTGGCTCAATGTTGCAACAACATCTGTGGCAAGAAAGAGAATTCATGAATATTTAAATAAAAATTTAACTCCTGAAAACACTGAAAATGGCAGAAATATGCTTAAAGTTGAACTGGAGAAAAATGGACATAATCTTGGTGAAATTTTTGAGTATACAGACCAAATTATAGAAGATTTTGGGTTTAAAGATGTCAATGATATGTTTGCAAACATAGGTTATAAAAGTATAACAGTAATGCAAATTGCAAAGTATGTGCTTGATGCAGAGGTTTCAACAAAAATTTTAAGTGAGGCTCCGGTAATTGTTGAGGGTTCATCAAAAATAAAAAGCTTAACCTTTGCTAAATGCTGTGCACCGATTCCGCATGACAAAATTGTTGGGGTTGTGTCTAATTCAGGGTTAATTATTCACACTCAAAATTGCCAAAACATCAAAAAGATTGCAGCAGGAAAATTACTCAAAGCCACATGGAAAGACAACATAAATCAAATGTTTAAAGTTAATGTAAAAATCATTGCAAATGATGGCATTGGAATTGGTGCAAAAGTTTTAGGAGAAATTTCAAAGCATAAGTTTTATTTAACCAAGCTTGAAGCTAAACTTGCTGGAGTTAAAAATTGTGAATTTGTTTTAACTGTGATGGTCAGTGGAAACGAAGAGTTTGAAAAGCTAAAAACTATGCTTGAGACGATTGAAGATGTTAAATCTGTTTACCGAATTTTTGAATAATTTGTCAATTTTGCAAAAAACACTTTACAAATAAATTTATTTAGTATATACTATCGGCGTACCGTTTGAGAGCGAAAACTTGTTTTCCCGGGTTTCCGTTTGAAAACTGGCAAATATATGTGGAGGGAAAGAAAATGACAAAAGAAAGAAAGCAAGAAATTATCAAAGAGTTTGCAACTTCAGAGCATGACACAGGTTCACCATTTGTTCAAATTGCGCTTTTAACTGAAAGAATCAACCATTTGACAGAGTATTTGAAGACAAACAAACAAGACTTTCATTCAAGAAAAGGACTTATGCAACTTGTTGGTCGCAGACGCGGTCTCCTTGAGTATCTTAAAAACAAAGATATTGAAAGTTACAGAACTTTGATTGAAAAATTGAACATTAGAAAATAATCAAAAAGGGAGTGGGGTAATTTTGCCATTCCCATTTTTTTGATTTTTAGGAGGACAAATATGTTTGAACAAGAAAGAGATTACAAACTCACACTAGCCGGCAAAGATATTTTTGTTAAAACAGGAAGATACTGTGGACAAGCAAATGGAACATGTCAAGTTAGATGTGGAGACACAATTGTTATGGTTAATGTAACCATGAGTGACAAACCAAGAGAAGGTGCAGACTTTTTCCCACTCTGTGTTGATTATGAAGAAAAAATGTATTCAATTGGAAAATTCCCTGGTGGATTTAAAAAGAGAGAAGGAAGGGCAAGCGATCAAGCCATTTTATTCTCAAGGCTGATTGATAGACCAATTCGTCCACTTTTCCCAAAGGGGATGTATTATGATGTTTCAGTTGTTGCAACAACACTTTCAGTTGATCCAGATTATCCACCTGAAATTTTGGCAATGATTGGTTCATCAGTTGCACTTTCAGTTTCTGATATTCCTTTTGCAGGTCCAACGGGTTCAGTTGTTGTTGGATGCATTGATGGAAAATATATCATTAACCCAACAGAAGAAGAAACAGAAAAAAGCACAATGCATGTTATTGTTGCTGGAACTCGTGATGCCATTATGATGGTTGAAGCTGGTGCAAAAGAAGTTAGCGAAGATGAAATGAGAGATGCAATTTTGTATGCTCATAAATACATAAAAGAAATTGTTGACTTTGTTGAACAAATTGCAAAAGAAGCAGGAAAACCAAAGAGAGAAGTTGAATTATTCCATATTGGTGAAGACCTTGAAAAAGATGTTCGTGATTATGTAACTGAAAACTTAACAAAAGCAATGGCTCCACTTGCAGATAAAGTTGCTTTAAATAATAGAATTGATGCAGTTTTGGAAGATTGCAGAGCTCACTTTGCTGAAAAGTATGAAGGAAGAGAGCAAGAAGTTAATGAGCTTTTATACAAAATGCAAAAAGAAATTGTAAGAAAGAATATCATTGAAAGTGGAATTAGACCAGACGGAAGAACAACTAAGCAAATTCGTCCAATTTGGTGCGAAGTTGGAGTTCTTCCAAGAGTTCATGGAAGTGGTGTATTCACTCGTGGTGAAACTCAAGTTTTAAACTGTTTAACACTTGCAACAATTGCCGAAGCTCAAAGGCTTGAAGGTCTTGATGATGAAGAAGATGCTTACAAAAGATATATTCATCAATACAACATGCCACCATATGCAACAGGTGAAGCAAGGGCTCTTCGTGGACCAGGTCGTCGTGAAATTGGACATGGTGCACTTGCAGAGCGTGCGCTTCTTCCTGTAATTCCAAGTGAAGAGGAATTCCCATATGCACTTCGTTTAGTTAGTGAAGTTTTGTCATCAAATGGTTCGTCATCAATGGCTAGTGTTTGCGGAAGCACGCTTTCACTTATGGATGCTGGTGTTCCAATTAAAGCCCCTGTTGCTGGCGTTGCAATGGGACTTATTAAAGATGAAGCATCTGGAAAAGTTATTGTTATGACTGATATTCAGGGCTTGGAAGACTTTTATGGTGATATGGACTTTAAAGTTGCTGGAACAAAAAATGGTATTACAGCAATTCAAATGGATATTAAAATCAAAGGCATTGATGAAAATATTTTAACAACTGCACTTGCGCAAGCAAAAGAAGGCAGGCTTGAAATTATGGATAAAATGCTTGCAACAATCCCAACATATCGTGATCATTTAAGTCCATACGCTCCAAAAATTATAACATTTAAAATCAATCCTGAAAAAATTGGTGAAGTCATTGGACAAGGTGGAAAAACCATCAATAAAATCATTGATAAAACTGGTGTTAAAATTGATATTGAAGATGATGGAACAGTTATGGTTTCATCTGCTGATATTAACGCATGTAATGAAGCAAAAGCAATCATTGAAGATATTGTTTTTGTTCCAGAAATTGGTGAAAGATACACAGGAACCGTTGTTCGTATTATGCAATTTGGTGCATTTGTTGAAATTTCATCAACTTGCGATGGAATGATTCACATTTCAAAACTTTCAACAAAGCGTGTTGAAAGAGTTGAAGATGTTGTTAAAATTGGTGATAAGGTTGAGGTTGAAGTTTTGAAAGTAGATGAGAAGGGCAGAGTTGATCTTAAACTTGTCAAAAAAATTGACTAATAACAATTAAAAAGAACTTGGAAATTTCCAAGTTCTTTTTCTTTTTTCAGAATTTGTTGCATATAATGAAAATATGAAAAATTCAAAAAAATATAACTTGTTTTGTCATATTATGTGTAACATAATACTTGTTTTAACTGCAGTAATTATCGGCATTTGCGCTGTGTTTGGAAACAGAAATACAGTTAGTGCATCAAATAGTGAATACAACGGAACAATTTATGCTGGTGATAAAAAAATTGGAAAAGTTTCACTAATGGTAAATGTTTATTGGGGAACTGAATATGTTTTAAAAATGCTTGATATTTTTGAAGCGAATGGTGTTAAAACAACATTCTTTGTTGGTGGAACATGGGTGCGTGACAATCTAGATGTGTTTAAAAAGATTATTGAAAATGGTCATGAAATTGGAAGCCATGGCTATAACCATAAAGAGCATGGAAAACTTGATTATTCTGGAAATTACAAGGAAATTAAGATGTGTCATGATGAAGTTAAATCACAATCTGGAATAACAATGGAGTTATTTGCACCTCCAGGTGGGTCGTATAACAAAAGCACTGTTTCCGCTGCCTCGGACCTTGGATACAAAACAATAATGTGGACGCGTGACACAATTGATTGGCGTGATCATGATGCTTCGCTGATACTACGCCGTGCTGTAACCGGAATGAATTCAGGTGATTTGATTTTAATGCATCCAACAGCGTCAACTGTTGAGGCACTTAATGATGTGCTTATATACGCAAAATCTCACAATTTAAAAATTTCTCCAGTGAGTGAGACTTTGGGGCTTTAAGAATTCGCAAAAGTGCTTAAAATGTTAAAAAAATATGCAAAAGTTTCAAAAAAATGCAAAATCCGTTTCACATACGGATTTTTTTATTATATAATAATCTTGTAAAAATATATAATTATGGAGTGACTATGGCTATCAATACTTTTTCAAATGGTCTCAGGCTTGTTTGCGTAAGTAAACCTGAAAAAAAAGTGGCATGTGTTGTTTTGCATATCGCTGGAGGAACGCAATCTGAAAAGAACTATCAGAGTGGAATTAGTGAATATCTCACTAAAATTATGCTCATGGGAACAAAACAGCATTCCACAAAAGCAACTCTTATGAATTATGCAAAATCAAAGGGAATAATTTTAACGCCTCATAATTCAAAGGAAAGTATAACTTTCAGTGCGGTTGTTCCTCGTGAGAATATTGAAGATGCAATTGAACTTTTGTCAGAACTTGCATTTGATACAACTTTTTCTCTTGAAAATGGTGAAAAGGTTAGGGCTCAACTCATGAATCAAGTTTCACTTCTTGCTGATAATCCACAATATGCAATGGATAGGCTCATAAACACATCGCTCTATTTTAGAACTGGTCTTGCAAATCCAAAATCCGGAACAAATATAACTGTTTCAAGGTTTAGGTCACTTGATGCAAAAGATTATCTTGAAAAAGTTTTCACGCCAAGAAACACAATTATTTCAGTTGTTGGTGATGTTGTTCAAGACAATATTTATGAACTTGTTAAAAAATATTTCTTTGACAGAATGAAACAATCTGAAACTGAATACAAAAAGCTTAAATATGTTTCAGAAGTTGATAATTATGTTGGTGAGGCAAAGGGAAGAGTTAAAAGATTAAATCAAACAAGAATTTCTGTTGTTTTTCCAACAGTTTCATTCAAGGAAAAAGAAAAATATATTTTAGAAATAATTCAGCCAATTTTGCTTGATCACATTAAGCTCGCGCTTCAAAATCAAAAATATTTCTTTGAAACAAAAATCAAAACGAAATACTATGCAAACAATGGAAATATCAACTTTGAAATTTATGTTGATTATGACTATGCGGTTGAACATCTTTACAATTTTGTCCGTGCACTTGCAAAGGATATTAAAAATCGTGAAATTAGTTATGAAGAATTTGAAACAGAGAAAAAAGTTTATATAACAAAATTCATTGATAAATATGATGGTGTTCTTGAAAATGCACTTATGTCTGCAAAGCAGGTTGCTTTAACAAAGCAAACATTCAGTGAAGGAACTGAAAGGCTTAAGATGGAAATTTTAACAAACAAAGATGCAAATAAACTGATTAAAAAAGTTTTGGATTTCAGCAAAATGCTTGTTGTTTATCTTGGTCACGATATCAATGTTGACTATGCAGATTTACTTAAACAAACAAAATAGGAGATTTAAGTGGAAAATAAAACAATGAATATGAACAGAAAGAGAGCTGTTGGACTCACCGTTATGGTCCTCTCTTTGCTTGTGTTCATTTTTGCTTGTTTGGCTGGTGTGCTTTCATTTGGAAAATGGATTGTTTCAACACTAGGAATTATTGTCTATCCATTTTCATTAATCTTTGCATTTATTGGGCTCGCAAATTTTTTGGGCTTTTCATACAGAAAAAATGTTAAGGGAACAACTTACTTTCTTGTTGCACTTTTTTCACTTTTATTTGTGATTCACTCAATAGCAACCTACAAAGTTTTAAATGCGGCTGCAACTTGGGAAACAATGAAAGCTTATTTAGACTCATGTTATGTTTCTTCAACACTTCTTGGTTCATTTGGTTCAATATTCACCGGGCTTATTTCAATGCTTCTTGGTGGAATGGGAACAATTGTTGTGTTTGTAATTTTAACCACAATTTTTGTTGGACTTTTTGTTGATTATGAATTATACGGAAAGTTTGAAGAACCAAGGGTTAAAAAGCTTAAATCAAGAAAACTTCGTGAGCAAGTTCAATCAAGTGATAGCAATCTTTCTGAAAATGGAACTCCAAACTATTCATTTAATGATGAAGTTGTTGATGAGGTAACTGTTGATGCAGAACAATTTGAACAAAATCAAACTGCTCAGTCAAACAATTATTTTGATGATAATGAAGTTGTTGCAACAATAAGTGATAATGGAAGTCAAAACTACTTTGGTGATTATGAATATAACAGTCAAACTCAAACAGTGAATCATTTTTCTGATGATAATGTAGTTGAAAGGGAGTTTTATCCTGATGTTTATTCAAGCAGCGAACAGGAAAAAAGGGATTTTATTGGTGCAACTTTTGGTGGAATGCAACCGGAACCGGCAGTTGAAGACGAAAATGAAAATGACTACTATGACACTCATAACACCTCAAATTATGGCGATTTAAATGAAAATGATGATGCTGCAGAAGAAGACAATTTTGACAATAATTTTTCGTATGAAACCAATTTAAATAATTTTGAAGATTCTTCAAAAATTTCAGACATTTTGAGCTCAAGCGAAGATGATGAAGATGAGTTTGAAGAAACTAGTAATAAACTTGAAGATGGTGATGATGAGCCTGATGAAGAAGATACTAGAAATACCGGCTTTGCTGAAGGTGGTTTTATGTCAAGATTTAATGAACAAAACGCTGCTTCATCTGAGCCAACCTATGTTCAGCCAGTTCAGCCAACCTATGTTCAACCTGAACCAACTTTTGTAAAACCAAAGCCTATTATAAACACTCCAGCTCAAAATTCAGGTTTTGGAACAAGTGGAAAAATTGTTGTTCCTTCTGCAAATCCATCAAAGAGCGAAGGGAATATTGGAATGCGTGGAATTAGATATAATCCACCACCACTCAGTCTTTTGCGTCCACCAAAACAAGATACTGGTGACTACACTGAGGAGCAGCAGCGAAAATCAAAACAACTTGAACAAGTGCTTGAAGCATTCAATGTTCCAGCAAAAGTTGAAAATATTGTTCGCGGACCAAAAATCACAAGATATGAACTTTCAGTTCCTCTTGGTGTTTCAGTTAAAAAAATTCCAGGTTATGAAGATGATATTGCTGCGGCACTTTCTGCAAAAACAATAACAATAAGAGCTCCAATTCCTGGAAGTCCTTATGTTGGAATTGAACTTGAAAATGACACATTCACAAATGTTTATGAAAGGGAACTTTTGGAATCTGATGCATTCCAAAATGCAAAAGATCCACTTCCAGTTGCAATTGGAAAGGATATTTCTGGTGAAATTGTGGTAAAAAGTCTTGCGAAAATGGTTCACTTGCTTATTGCTGGTTCAACTGGATCTGGTAAATCTGTGTTTATTCATAACATTGTTTTAAGTTTGATTTATAAAAATAGTCCAGATGATTTAAGACTTATTATGATTGATCCAAAGCGAGTTGAATTTAATAGGTATAATGGGCTTCCACACTTGCTTACACCTGAAGTTGTTATGGGTTCAGAAAAGGCAATTAATTCACTTAAATGGGCAGTTAAAGAAATGCAACGCCGCTATGATCTTATGAGTAAAGCTGGTTACAACAACATTGAGCCTTACAACAAAAGTGAACTTGTTAAAGCTGGGCAATTTGAAAAATTTCCATACATTGTAATTATTGTTGATGAACTTGCAGAAATTATGATGTATAACAAAAAAGATGCAGAGAGTTGTATTCAAAGTTTAACACAGCTTGCTCGTGCTTGTGGAATGCACTTAATTTTAGCAACTCAAAGACCATCTGTTGATATCATTTCTGGTGTCATTAAAAACAATGTTCCTTCTCGTATTGCATTTAGTTTGCAATCAGGAATTGACTCAAAAACAATTTTAACAACAACGGGTGCTGAAAAATTGCTTGGACAAGGTGATATGATTTTTGCTCCAACCGGAACTGCAGTTTGGCCAAGGCTTCAAGCGGCTTATGCTACTGATGAAGAAATTAAAGCTGTCATTGATTATGACATTGCAAACAATCAAGCAAACTTTGATGATGAAGTTGATTCTGCAATGGAAAATATGGCAGAGACTTCAACAGAGCAGTCTCAAGGTGGTGGAGATGTTCCAGCTCCAAAAGATACTGTTGATGGATACTTTAAAGCAGCAGTAAAAATTGTTATGCAAAATGGAGGCGCTTCTGTTTCGTATCTGCAAAGAAGACTTTCAATTGGCTATTCCAGGGCGGCAAGAATTGTTGACCAAATGGAAGAGCGTGGCTATATTGCTCATGCAAATGGTTCAAAAACCCGTCAAATTTTAATCACACCTGAACAATTTGAAGCAGATTTTGGTGAGCCATTTAATGATATTAATTTTTAATCGGAGGATAAAACATTGGGAAATGTTGGTTCAGTTGACATTGAGGAATTAAAAAGAGTTAGAGAAGAGCTCAATCGTGAGCGTGGGATTGAAACAAATCCAAATATGTATGATAACTATAATCCTAATAGAAGCGCAGATGAGGAAAGTCAAAGTGATGATCAGCAAAATGAAAACTTTGATGCTAATGAAAGTGCTGAAAATAATGTTTCAGCTGACGAAACAACTTTTTCTAATGATGATGAAACCTCAACTGAAAATGAATTGAATTTAGATCAGTTTGATTTGGCTGATGAAAAAGAGGACTTGTCTAACGAAGATGAAGCTGATGAAGTTTCAGAAGAGCTGGATGAAGAAGTTCAAAATGATCTTGAAGAAACCACTGAAAATTTGGATACAGATTCAGAAATTGAAAATAATGATCAAGCAGAAAGTGTAAGTGAAAATAATTCATCACTTGAAAAAACTATTGATGAAATGAAACCTGAAGAACAAACAGATGCAAACAAAACAAAAGATTTTTCAGTTTATGATAGTTTTTCAGCATTTGAAATCAATGATGCAAAATCTGTTGGGCAAATCGAAGATGAGCCTCAAAGCAATGAAGTTACTGTTGATGAAGAAGAAAATGAAAGTGATATGAGTGATGATGATCTTTTTGAACAGATTCTTGCAAACTATGGGGCTGGTGATAGTGCCGAGCAATCATCTGCTTTAGAAGAAAAGGAAGATGTTCCTGAAGATGAATCAATTGAGCCAGAACCTCAAACTGAAGATGTAAAACCGGCTGAAAATGAAGGAATCTTTTTAAATGATTCGCAAATTTTAAACTATGATGAAGAACCTGATATTGAAAAGTTCAATGATGAGCCAGATGAAGTGGAAACATTTGAAGAAAGTAATGAATCAAATGAAACTGATGAGGGTGATGTTCAACCGCTAAATGAACCTGAAAATAACACTAATGAAGAGCCACTTGAAAGTCCAATTGTTGAAAATGCAGAATCAGAGTCAATTGAAACAGAGAGCGTAAATTTTGAACAACCAAGTGAACAAACAATTAATTTGGATGATGATGAAGGAAATGAAATATCAGTTAACACAATTAGTGAACCTGATCAAATTTTAAAGGTTAGAAATGAGCGTCCACACATAGTTAGTGATGCGTATGTTTCTGACGAAGAAATTGAAGAAATAACCAAAAATGCTCATAGACAAGTTGTTGACAAATCACTTCCAATTCTTCCAAATTTCAATTTCATTAAACTTGTTTCAAGTGAAAGATTTAAAAATAATGGAAATTTAACTTATGTCATTGGAAAAAATGAAAAGGATGAAACCGCATTTTTGAATATGAATGATGTTAAAAATGTTGCAATTTTCAGTCATGATGAAGAGGTGGTATTTAGGCAAATAAGTTCAATTATGTTAAGTTTAATGCTTAAAAACACACCTGATGAATTGAATTTTGTTTTGCTTGACAAAAATAAATCAAGTGCACTTAGGGTGTTTGAAAATAGCAATTATTTGTTCTTTAATAAAATTGCAAACACAAATCGTGAAATTAATGAAGGTTTAACTGAAATTTCAAAAGAAATTGATTATCGCTATAAGCAACTTGGTTTAGTTGGTGCACGCAGCATTGAAAGTTTTAATGAAAAGGTTGCAGAGCCTTACAAACTTCCACATATTGTGGTAATTTACAATAATTTTATTAATGATGAAACAGAGGAATATATTGAGCAAGTAAATTCAAATCTTTCAAACATTTTAAGATACGGAAGGTTGGTTGGAATTTATGTGTTTGTTGTATCAAAAGATGTTATTCAAAATAATTCAATAAACTACAATCTTCCAACAAGAATTGTTTATAGAACTGAAGATGAAAATGAATCACTTGAAAAACTCTCAATGAAGGGCGCTGAAGAACTTGCTAATGATGATGAGTTTTTGTGGCTTGCTTATGATGCAAAAAAGCCAATTCATGTTAAAACTCCGCAAATTTCTTTAAGAGAAATTGAACTTATTATAAAAAATAATGAAAACTAAAGGATAAATTATGACACTAAAAAAAGAAGATGATTTTGAAGTAACTAATGTTGACACAATAAAGGTGAATAAGCGAAGAACAAGAAATATGCTTGTTGGAATGGTTTCGCTGGGTTGTGATAAAAATAGAGTTGATGGTGAAATAATGTTAACATATCTCCGTGATGCTGGCTACAAGTTCACTTCTGATGCAAGCAAAGCAGATATTTTAATTGTTAACACGTGTGGCTTTATAAAGAGCGCCCGTGATGAGTCAATGGAAACCATTAATGAAATGAGCGAATATAGAACGGATCCAAAAGCGAGATGTCAACGACTTGTGGTTACTGGATGCTTGCCACAAAAATGGTCAAATGACATAAGAAGTGAGTTTCCAGCTGTTGATATTTTTCTTGGCATCAATCAATATGCTGACATTGTGAACATTTTGCAAACATCACTTGAATCAAATAAAAAGATTTTAAAGGTAACAAATAATTCAGGATTCATTCCTTATGTAAAGGATCGTGTTGTTACAACTCCGCCACATTATGCATATTTAAAAATTGCAGACGGATGCAACAATTTCTGCACATTTTGCACAATTCCATCAATTCGTGGAAGATACAGATCAAGAAGCATGGAAGATATTTTGGACGAGGCAAAAAATCTTGTTGAAAATGGTGCAAGGGAACTTATTTTAGTTGCTCAAGATGTTTCAAGATATGGTATTGATAAGTCTGGAAAACCAATGCTCGTTAAACTTATTCAAAAATTATCAAAAATTGAAAAGTTAAAGTGGATTAGGCTTTTGTACTGTTATCCTGAAATGATTGGTGATGATTTGCTAAATGAAATGGTTAATAATGATAAACTTTGTAAGTATATTGATATTCCACTTCAGCATGTTTCAAATAATGTTCTTAAGCGTATGAATCGTCACACAAACAATAAAGATATTGTTACACTCATTGAAAGAATTAAATCTCTTCCAGCCTTTGTTGCAATAAGAACAACATTCATGACAGGTTTCCCTGGTGAAACAGAAGAAAACTTTAAAGAGCTTTGTGATTTTATTGAAAAAAACAAACTCATGCATGTTGGATTTTTTGCATATTCAAAGGAAAAGGATACTCCAGCGGCAGACTTTAAGGATCAAATTCCTGAAAAAGTTAAAAAGAGCAGGGTTTTAACTTTAATGAAAATTCAAAGTAAAGTTGTTGCTGAAAACAATAAAAAATTTATTGGAAAAACATTGGAAGTTTGCTATGAGGGGATTGATTATGACAAGCAACTTTTCTTTGGAAGATGTGAATATCAAACTCCAGAAGCAGACACACTCGTATTTTTCAAATCAAAATTTCCAATTGAAATAGGAAAGTTTTATAAAGTAAAAATCACTAAAGTTCGTGGTTATGATTTACAGGGGGAAATTGTAAATGACTAAATTTAAAGAAGTTATGAATGTTCCAAACATTTTAACAATGGCGCGAATTGCATGCACGCCTCTAATTGTTTTAATGTTTTTGCTTCCAATTGAAAAAGGAATTGGAGTTTTTGTGGCGCTTGGAATTTATATTCTGGGGTGTTTCACAGATTTGCTTGATGGAAAAATTGCACGAAAGTATAATTTAATTACTGATTTTGGTAAATTTATGGACCAAATTGCTGATAAGTTTATAACCACAACTGCTTTAATTTTGGTTCTTTTTGCTGGGGTAACATATGTTTGGCTTGAAGTTTTAATGCTTTTAGTAGTTGTTCTTCGTGATATATTAATCAGTGGAATTAGAATGGTTGCGGCAAACAAACGAATTGTTATTGCAGCTGATATGTTTGGAAAAGTTAAATCATTTTTCCTTGATTTAGGCAACATGATTTTAATGTTTTATGTTGGACTTAGGGCATGCACAAGTGGAAAATTTGTTGAAGTTGCACGAGTTTTAGGTTTGGTTATTGTTGGAATTGGTGTTATACTAGCAGTAGTGTCATGTATAAACTATTCAGTCAAAGCAATAAAGGCACTTTCAAATGTTGAACAAAAAACTGCCGAAGCAGATAAAAAATAGGAGTAACAAAAATGGTAGATAAGCAAAAAAACTTAGAGCAAGCAATTGCTCAAATTGAAAAAGAATTTGGAAAAGGCAGCATTATGCGTCTTGGTGATGTTCAAGCTGAAAAAGTTGATGTAATTCCAACTGGCTGTTTGGCGCTTGATCTCGCCCTTGGCGTTGGGGGTGTTCCAAGAGGAAGAATTGTTGAAATTTATGGACCAGAATCATCTGGAAAAACAACAGTTTCTCTTCATATTATTGCAGAGGCTCAAAAACTTGGTGGAACGGCTGCATTTATTGATGCAGAACATGCACTTGATCCAAATTACGCAGCACGCCTTGGTATTGATATTAAAAATCTTTATGTTTCACAACCTGATAATGGTGAACAAGGATTGGAAATTGCTGAAAGTTTGGTGCGTTCAGGTTCAGTTGATATAATTGTAATTGACTCTGTTGCAGCGCTCACACCAAAAGCTGAAATTGATGGAGAAATGGGTGATAATCATGTTGGGCTTCAAGCAAGACTTATGAGCCAGGCGCTTAGAAAACTCGCTGGAATCACAAATAAAACAAAAACTTGTGTGATTTTCATTAACCAACTTCGTGAAAAAGTTGGCGTTATGTTTGGAAATCCTGAAACAACACCTGGTGGAAAGGCTCTTAAATTCTATTCAAGCGTTCGCTTAGATGTTAGAAAAGGTGAAGTTATTAAAGAAGGAGACACTGCAATTGGTGCTAAAACCAAAGTTAAAGTTGTAAAGAATAAAGTTGCTCCTCCATTTAGAACTGCTGAATTTGATATTGTGTTTGGAATGGGAATTTCAAATGAATCTTGCATCGTAGACCTTGCTGTAAACTATGACATCATTCAAAAGAGTGGTGCATGGTTCAGTTATAATGGTGAAAAAATTGCACAAGGAAGAGAAAATGTCAAAAAATATCTTCTTGAAAACCCAGCATTCACGGAAGAAATCACTGCAAAAATTCGTGAGGCAGCAATTCCAAGACCAGAAGGAACCGAATCTGTTGAAACAACTGAAGTTGCAGAATAAAGAAATTGAAAGACATCAAATGATGTCTTTTTTTGTGTAAAAAATTTTATTTACAACTTTTGAAAAATATCATATTGCTTGACTTAATTTGTTTCACTATGCTAATATTTAATTGTGTCTAAATGACGCAGTTATAAAAATTGGAGGAAACAATTATGTGGTATGCAGTTGCTATCGTTGTTTCCTTGGCAATAGGTGGTGTAGCATCTTATTTTTTAACAAATAATTTGCTCCAAAAAAGATTAGGAAATGCAAAAAATATTGCAGAAAAAACAATCAAAGATGCAGAAGAAAAGGCATCTTCAATTAAAAAGGAAGCCATTTTAGAGGCCAAGGAACAGTCTTTAAAAATTAAGACTGATTCTGAAAATGAATACAAGGAAAGAAGAAATGAGATTCAAAAAATGGAATCTCGAATTCTTGAAAAAGAGGAATCTCTTGACAGGAAAAATGATGCGCTTGATAAAAAGCTTGAAGCGCTCGAGGTTTCAAGGCAAGATCTTGAAAATAAAAGACAAGCACTTGAAGTTTCAAAGCAAGATCTTGAAAAAGAAAGAGAGGGAATTGCTCGTGAACTTGAAAAAGTTGCGGGTCTTACCAAAGAAGAAGCAAAAAAACAAGTGGTTGATTCAATCATTGATGACGCACGAAAAGAAGCTGGAAACATTGTTCGTGACATTGAAAATGAAGCCAGAGAAGAGGGTGAAAAGAAGGCTCGTGACATTGTTGCCCTTGCAATTCAAAAATGTGCAACCGATCAAACAGCTGATGTAACAGTAACAACCGTTGCGCTTCCAACAGATGAAATGAAGGGAAGAATAATTGGTCGAGAGGGGCGAAATATTCGTGCAATTGAAAATGCAACAGGGGTTGACCTAATTGTTGATGACACGCCTGATGCAGTAACTCTTTCATCTTTTGATCCAATTAGAAGGGAAGTTGCAAGGCTCACTCTTGAAAAGCTTGTAACTGATGGAAGAATTCATCCTGCAAGGGTTGAAGACATTGTTGATAAAGTTAAAAAAGATCTTGAAAAAACAATTAAAGAAGCTGGCGAAAATGCAAGTTTAGAGGCTGGAATATATAATCTCCATCCAGAACTTGTAAAGATTTTGGGTAGGCTTAAATATAGAACAAGTTATGGTCAAAATGTGTTGAAGCATAGTTTGGAAACATGTTATTTAGCGGGGCTTATTGCTGGTGAACTTGGTGCAAATGTTGCCATTGCAAAGCGTGGTGGACTTCTCCATGACATTGGAAAAGCTCTTGATTTTGAAATGGAAGGAACACATGTTTCAATTGGTGTTGAAGTTGCTAAAAAGTATAAGGAAAGCCCTGAAGTAATCCATTGTATTGAAGCACACCATGGTGGTGTTGAATTCAAATCAATTGAAGCAATCATTGTTCAAGTTGCCGATGCAATTTCAGCGGCTCGTCCTGGTGCAAGGCGTGAATCGCTTGACAACTATATCAAGCGTCTTGAAAAACTTGAAACAATTGCAAACAGCTTTAAGGGTGTTGAAACATCTTATTCAATTCAAGCTGGAAGAGAAATTAGAATTGCTGTTAAACCAGAGGAAGTTGATGATGCGTCAATGGTAATTCTTGCAAAAGAAATTGCAAGAAAAATTGAAGCAGAACTTGAATATCCTGGTCAAATTAAAGTCAACATCATTCGTGAAACAAGAGCAACAGATGTTGCTTCATAAGAAGTTAATAAAACAGCCACGCAAATTGCGTGGTTTTTTTATACAAATTTTTCTAAAAATGTATACTTTTGCTGATTTAAGCAATATATTATAATATGTATAAAATATTTGATTTACACAATGATTACTTTTTAAAAATGAGTTCACGCCGTGCAGTTAAATATCTTAATAAAAGTTTAAAAAACTCTAATGAAATTGTTTCTGCTGTTTGGACCAGTGAATTAAATTTTATTGAGTCAATGCAGGCTATAGAAAATGCAAGTAAATTTGTAAATTCGCATAATGGCATAAAGCTTGGGGTTGAAGATTTACACTTTTTAAATGAAAAAAATTTAGATAATTTTATAAATTTCAGGCCATCTTATGCGGGATTAACATGGAACACTGCAAATGCCCTTGCTGGCGGTGCACATGAAAGTGGAAGGCTTACATCTTTTGGCAAAAAGGTTGTAAAAAAATTAGAGGAAAATTACATTCAGGTTGACCTTGCTCACTTAAATGAACAAAGTTTCATGGATGTTGCAAAAATAACTGAAAAGCCGCTTTTTTGCTCTCACACTGCGTTTTATTCAATTCAGGCGTGCGAACGGAATTTAAAAGATTATCAATTAAAAATGATTGTTGATTCAGGTGGGCTTGTTGGTTTGTGTTTAGTTTCAATGTTTATTGCTGGAAACAGGCATTGCAAGTTAGATGATTTGGTTTCCCATATTGATTATTTTGCATGTAAATTTGGAATTGATAATTTGGCAATTGGAACGGATTTTTATGGAACAAAACAACTTCCTCAAACAATAAAAAATTATAACGATTTAACTTCAAAACTAGCTCTTAAGCTTGAAAATATTGGTTATACTCAAAAAAGTATAAATAAAATATTTTATGAAAATGCATCTCAATTTTTTTCATAAAAAACTTGATTTCAATTAAATCTTTGTTTATAATGCGCATATTGGAGAAAGTAAATGCGAAGAGCAAACAAAGATATAAAAGAAAAGATAAAAAAAGAAGCAGCGGAAATATTTTTTGAAGTTGGTTATATAAATGCATCAATGCGTGATATTGCGACAAAAAGTGAAATTGCCGTTGGAAGCATTTATCGTTATTATGAAACCAAGCAAATTTTGTTTGAGGATATTGTTGGAAAAACATACAGCAAAATTACAAAATTGATTAAATTGACAGAGTTTGTTCAAAAATTCATGAAGACAAAACAGTTTGGTGTAAATGAGAAAAATGTTTACAAAAACTCAAAATTTCAGCACAAACTTCTAGAGTATATTGTTAGAACATTTTCTGAAAATGGAAAGGAACTTTACATTTTGCTTGAAAGGAGTGAGGGGAGTGATTATGCTGACATCAGACAGAGATTTATGAAATTAATTCAAGAAACAATGTCAAAACTTGTTGCTAATTTAACTTCTCATCAAGCTGAAATTTATTCATATGTTGTTGTGAGTACGATAGTTTATATGATAAGAATAAACAAAGATAATGAAAAGCAGTTAAATGATGATATACTTGTATTTCTAGAAAAGATATTTGCGAGTGTATAGTTATTAAAATGGTGTGGTTATAAAAATATAACAACACCATTTTTTATTTGTAATTTTCAATAAAAAGGCTAAGTTTTTTATATATTATAAATGAACAGTCTTGACTTTTTGTTCACAACCATATATAATTACATTATATATGGGTAAAAAACTTGGAATTTCAATAAAAAAACTACTTGCAGCACTATCGTTAGTGCTTGTTGTTTTCTTTTGCGTTCCAGGTTGTTCTTTATTTAATAAAACAGCCAGTGCATTTTCCGTTTCTGGATATGTGTTTGATGAAAATGCTGAACCAGTTGAAGGTGTTTTAATTAATTGTGAACTTGGTGAATATTTAACAGATGCTAATGGAAAGTATGTAATTCCAGGGATTACTGACAGCATAATTGTTCGTCCATCAATTGAAGGCTATTGTTTTGAAACTATAAGCAAAAAAATAACCAGTGCGAATGATGATGCAAACTTCATTGCTTCAAAAAAATACACACTTACTGGTGGAGTTTCAAACAATGGAACACCAGTTCCAAATGCAAGAGTGGTTGTAAATTCACTAGCTGGTGAAAATTGGTCGGTTAATGCGGATTCATTTGGTCAATTTATCGTTCCAGGAGTTGCGGGAACAGCAACAATAAATTGTTTTGCCGATGAGGTGTTTTATCCAGCAAGTGCAACGATAAATTCATCAAGCGTTTCCATTGAAACAACTTCATCAATTGAAATCAATGTTGAGTTTGATGCAGGAAGGCCAACTTCAAGAAATGCAACAATAAGAGTTGGTGATTCATATTATTCAATTGCAAGTGGGCGTTTTTATAGTGATAATATCACTTGTGGAACTGAAATTGAATTGATTTCAAATGCATATGCTTTTTCAAAACAATTGTTTGTTGTAAATTCGCTTAATCAAGTTGAATATATAACAGCAAAAAAACTTTATGCAATTTCTGGAATTGTTAAAAGCGGAAACAGAAGGCTTCTCGGTGCGGAAGTTTATGTTAATGGAAAACTTTCTGCTTATACTGATGGAACTGGACATTATACTATAAGAAGTTTAACTGAAACAAACACAATCAGCGTTGTTTATCCGGGGCTTGAGTTTGAAGATCAAGTTGTAACCAATGAAACAACTGAAAAAGTAAATTTTGATGGAACAAAGTCAATCAGTTTGGTTTTGAATTGTGATGAGAATGATGCTGCAAGTGTGTATGCAAATGAAATCGAACTTGAACTTAATGCAGAAAACATTCTTGAGGGTGTTAAGTTTGGTGATATAATTTCAGTTGAGTCTGATGGTTATTTAATTACTCCAAACACAATTGTTGTTGATGAGCGCGATGAGCATTTAATCAGTGCTTACGCACTTTACACCCCTGAAGTTATTTTAAATGCAAATTTTGACTACACATTGCTTTTAGATGGCAATGAGGTTGAACTTTCAAATTTAACAAACTTACATGGCAAACATGTAATTTCTGCAAAATACTTAAATTATCATTTTACGGAATCGCTTGTTAATTTTAATAATCAAACAGCGTCAATTTTCTATCAAATTCCTTACAATGTAAAACTTCAAGTTGTTTCTGGAAATTTAATTCTTGAAAATGCAACAGTTTCTATTGGCGGGGAAATTTACACGGCTAATAATGGTGAAATTGAATTTTTGGAAATTGTTGGTGAAAATGAAATTTGTGTTTCATGTGATGGTTACAAATCTTCAAAGCTCATCGTTAATTCAGAAACTGATTTAGTTATTGATTTAAGCTACACTGTTTCTGGAACGGTTAAAACAGGTGATGTTGCAACTGCAATGGCAACAGTTATGGTTGGAAGTGCTCAAACTACAACTGATTCAAACGGCCACTTTGAAGTTTCCAATGTATATGGCTTAGTGGATGTCACCGTTACAAAAGAATCATATGTTTTTGAATCACAAAATGCAACTTGTGGTTGTGAACTTGAATTTGATGGAACTTTCAAAATTTATGGAAAGGTAAGCAATGGAGATGAAGTTTTTGCAAATCGTGACATAGTTTTGAGAGATATTGACACATTTGAAGATGCTGTTTATAAAACAAATTCAAATGGTGAATTTGAAATTTTGGGGTTAAATAAAAAATATTGGCTTCTTTCACTAAATGAAAATGGTGTTCCAGATTTAAAACCAGATTACTATTTAATTGCAGCTGGTGGAGAATATAACTTTAATTTGAGTGGATACAAAATTTCAGGTAATGTTAAAAATGGAAGTCTTTCTGTTGAGGGTGCAAGGGTTACAGCTGGTTCAACCAGCACATACACTGATGCTGATGGAAATTACACATTTGAACTTTTAACTGGTGAGTGCACAATTTCTGTTGAAAAAACAGGTTTTGCCTTTAGTTCTCCAGTTAATGTTGATGATTCAAGAGATGGCGAAGAAATCAATTTCACTGCAACATATTCAATTTCTGGAAAAATTATGTTTGGTGAAAATGGTCTTGAAGGTGTTTCTGTTAAACTTAATGGAACTTTAGTAACAACAACAAATTCCAATGGTGAATTTATTGTTTCAGGTCTTGAAGATGAATTGTTGGTTTCATTTGAAAAAACAGGGTATAACATTGGTTCATCAATTATAGTTAATAAAAATGTTAATTTGGAATTGACTGCACTTGCAGTGAAAACAATCACTGTTGTTTCAGGAAACCTTGAAATAACTGAATTTAGATATTTTGTTAATGGAACCGATAAGGGAATTTCAAATCTTTCAACAGTTTCAGTTGAAGTTGTTGCTGGTGATTTAATAACATTTGAAAAAGATGGCTATGTTATTTCAAGTGTTTTAATTGGTGACAGTTCATCATATGTTGCTAATTGCACATATTCAATTTCTGGAAGTGTAATGTCTGGAGCAGAAACAATTTCAAACGCAATTGTTTCATATATGGGCAAAACAATTCAAACTTCAAAAGCGGGAACATTTGTTCTTTCAGGTCTTGAAGGTGAAGTTGAAGTTTCTGTTTCAAAAACAGGATTTGAGAGTGTCAACAAAGTTGCTAAAGCAGGTGAAGTCCTTTCATTTAATTTAACATATTCAATTTATGGTTCTGTAATGGTTGGCTCAAAGCCGCTTGACAATGTTAATGTTTACTTAAATGGTGAACTTACTGTTCAAACTGATGAATTAGGAAAGTTTGAACTTTCAGGAATTTCTGGCAAATTCAATTTAACATTTGAAAAACAGGGCTATGGATTTGATGCTATAAAAGATAAATTTGGTTCACAAAGAGTTCTTGTATCCGCTAAATATGAACTTTCAGGAATTGTTATGTCAGGTGATATACCTGTTTCAAATGCGAATGTTGAACTCATTTTAGAAGATGGAACAGCATCAACATACGTAAAGACAAATGCATCTGGTGAATTTAAGTTCACAGATGTTTCAGAAACTGTTTCGCTTAGAATTTCAAAAGACGGTTATAAAACAGTTTTGATAAATGGTTTTAGTGACACAACTTCTGAAATTTTTGCAAATCTAAGTTATTCAGTAAAACTTAATTTTGGTTCAACTGGTGTCAAAATTTATTTAAATAATATTGAAAAAACCACAACTGGTGTTGAATCAATCACTTTTGATAATTTAACTGGAACAAATTTGTTCCGCTTTGAAAAGAACAACACAACTTTCACTCCAAACAATGTGAGTGTTGATGGCCCAAGAACAATAACCGTTTCACTTTCTGTTGCATACAACATTTATGGATATGTCAAAACAACAACAGGAATTGCAATTTCAGGTGCAAAAGTTAAAGTGGGTTCAAAAGTCACATCAACCAACAGCAGTGGTTACTATGAACTTTCTGGCGTTGCTGGAAGTGTTCAACTTGAAAATTCAAATTTATCTTCAAGTTCGCTTTCAATCAGTGCAGATGGTGATTATTCATTCACAAACATTGCCGTTAATGATTTTGCATACTACTTATATGAAAATGCCTATGCAAAATTAAATGGTGCATCAAGTGTTCAAATTTTAGCAGATGGAACAGTTGTTGGTGATGCTGGAATCATGAAAACAACGCAATATGTTCATTCTGTATTCAAGCGTGACAACAATGGAAACATTGTTAAACAAAACTTAAATAGTGGTGAAGTTGTCAATGCTGTTGTTATGAAAGTTGATCCAAACATTTCACTCTTTGTTTATTACAACGCTTCAACTGGAGCAACCAAATATCAAGTTGTGAAGGGAATAAACAATGTGACAAGCAAAACTTCTGCAAAACACACTGTTAGTGGACTTTCTGATACAACTCCACAAAACATTAAAAACACTTATGGTGCACTTCCGACTGAATATTCGCCATACTCTGTTTCAAAATCATCTCTTAAATCGATAAGCGGATTTAAGCAGAATGCAGATGGTGGGTTCACATTCACGCTTTCGCTTTCAACAACTCAAAATGGTTATAAATCACAAATTGTTGCGATGGCTCCAAGTGGAACAACATTCAAGTCGTTCTCATCACTCAATCACACTTACACAATTGATAGAAATGGTTGGATAACAAAAATAGTAACTAGTGAGGCATACACAATCAATCAAACTGTTGATTGTTCAGTAACTTCAAATATAACTTACAATTATTACACCAATGCTTCAAATCTTGCAATTGACAACATCAGCATTGCTAGTGATTCAGCATTAAACAATTCGCTGTTAAAAAGCAATCAAACCGTAATACCTGAAAGTTATTCAATAAAAAATGATTTAGTGACATCACTAATCTACGGAAATTAAAAGGAGGAAAACATAATGAAAAAGAAAAATTTTAAATCAATTTCAAATATAATTATTTCAATAGCATTTGTTTGTTTAAGTGCAATTTTGTTATGCGTAACTCCTTTTATTTCAAATTTAAAAGCAAGTGCGCTTAGTTATGGTGTAACAAATCTTCAAACCCAAGATATAACAATTTCAACCGTTGGAACAACAAACCTGTATGGCAATGGTGAATCACTTTCTTATTGGTCATATCATGTTGATAGAGGCATTATTCCAACAAATGATTATAGCTCAAGTTATGATTCATCAACAGTTAAACATGATGCTGATTCAGCTTCAAACACAAGCAAGGCTGATGGATATTTTTACATGATCGTAAAATTATCAAACAACTTGCAAATTGCGGGTGCAAATGGCTATGCAAGTTTGATTGCAACAGCAAATGTGAAGTCTGGAACAAATGGAAGCAGGGATGTTGCTGATAAACTATATGGATCAATGGATCTTGGTTCAGCAGATTCTCTTGATTACGAGGCATTTAGTTCGTCATCAACAGTTAATGACTCAAATAAAGTAAATGGAACTGCAACAACTTCTTATAAAACAATGAAGTTTAATGCTGGAAACATTTCATCGCAAGCTGTAATGCTGAAAATTAATTCAAGCTATGTTGTTGGTAGTGGCATTTTTGGTAGAATAACACACAACATAATTTATATTCAAAAACCAACAATAACTGTTTCTTCAACTGACACAACTAAGCCAACAATCACAATTCCAACTCAAAATTGGACAAATGAAAATAGAACTTTGCCTATTACAGTTGAAGACACACAAAGTGGAATTTGTAAAATTGAAGTCAGTGTTAATGGTGGTGATTTCACTGAAATTGTGAACTATGCCGAAGATATGGTTAACACTAAAAAAGAAACAATAAACTATGTCATTGAAAGCAATGGAAACTATGTTTTCCGTGCAACTGACAATGTTGGAAATGTTCAAACCAAAACCTACACTGAAAGCAAAATTGATAAAGTTTCACCAACACTTTCAGTTGAAATAAATGATCTTTACACAGAAAAATCAATTGAGTTTTCAGCAGCACTTGGTGCAACTGGCATTAGTGCTGATACATTTGAATACACATATTCATTTAATGGTGTAAAGTCAGCTCTAATTCAGCTTCAAAATGGAACAAATTCATTTATTGCAACCGAAAATGGTGATTACACCTTTGAGTTTAATGCATATGATGAGTCTGGAAATAAAACTGCTCCAATTGTAAAACATGTGGTAATTGATGACACTGTTTACACTGTTACAACCGAAGCTCAAAATGGAACAATTTCTTCTGGATTTGAATCAAAAAGAGGTCCAGCGTCGGTTCACTTTGAAGGAAATGATGGGGTTTACTTTTATAAACTCACAAACAATGGAAGTTTAGTTCCAGAAAGTGAAATTGTTGATGGAACCTACAATTTTGTTATTCAGGGAAACACAACTTTAAAGGTATTTTATCGTGAAAAGGTTGAGCTTGATATTGCCGAAAACTACATTTATTCACCACTTGGCCTTTCTCTTAACTATGTTGCATCACTTGAAGGAAACTATGAAATAAGTTTTGAGTATTTCAATGCTGACAAGTCAATGAGTTTTGCCTCAATTTCAAATGTTGGAACTTATGTTGTTGAATATAATATAAGCAATGATGAGTATTTTGGAAATGGCGAAAAGCAAATTGTAATTTCTCCAAAGCAAATCATTATTTCTGAAGTTGTAACAACTTATGAATATGTTGGTTCAGTTTTAAATTTTGAATATAATTCAAGTGAAGACAGTGTTCCAATTGAAGTTGAGTTTACTATAAATGGTGAAGTTAAAGATTTTGTTAATGCTGGAACATACCACTATGAATTTAAGTGTTCAAATTCAAACTATTTAGTTGAAGAAACCGGCACTGCAACAATTGTTCCTCACACTGTTCAAATTACAATCTCTCAAAGTGAATTTGAGTATGATTCACTTGTTCACAAACTCGTTTACACTTTAGACACTGAAGATTTGAATTTGGTTGAAACTTACGAAATTGACGGAACAGAAGTTTTGCCAAAAAATGCTGGGGAATATAGCGTTTCAATTTATCAAACTGAAAATCCAAATTACATTTTAAATTTTGCAGGAATTTTAAAAATAAATAAAAGGGAAATCACCGTTTCAGTAAACAGCCAAACAATAACTTACGGCGAAACATTTGAAGATGTAACTTACTCTGTTGAAAACAGTTTAGATTTAGAGCCTGTTGAGTTTAATTTAATTTACACTTTAAATTTAAATGCGGGCTATTATCCAGTAACTTTCAAACAATCACAAGGTTTTAGCGTTGCTGAAGCAGAACAGTTTAAAAACTATAATTTAATTTTTGTTAATGGATATCTTGAAGTTTTGAAAAAACCAATTACGGTTTATCCAACTGAAAAGCAATTAAAAGTTTATGGTGAAGCTGATCCAGTTTTAACTTATTCTGTTAGTGGGCTTGTTAATGGTGACACATTAATGGGAAGTCTTTCAAGAGAAGAGGGTGAAAATAATGGATACTACAATATAACCATTGGAACTCTTTCAAATGACAACTACGAAATTTCACTGGTGAGTGAAGCTTTCCAAATTTTAAAGCGTGTTGCCTTTGTAAAAATTAAAGACACATCAAAAGTTTATGGAAACCCAGATCCACAATTTGAAATCATCGTAAGAAATTCAAACATTTTAAGTGCTGATCTTGAAATTTTTGAAAATGCAATTTCAAGAACACCTGGTGAAGATATTGGCACATATGAAATTTCATTTGATAAATCACTTGTTCCAAACTACACAGTCATAACAGTTTCTTCTGTGTTCAAAATTTTCTCAAGAGCGGTAACAGTTGTGGCTCATAATGTTTCAACAATTTATGGTGAAACTGCTGAATTGACCTATGATGTTTTTGACATGGCCGATGGAGATGTTTTAGTTGGTTCACTTTCAAGAGAACCTGGTGAAGATGTTGGAACTTACGAAATTGAAATTGGTTCACTTGAAGTTGAAAATTGCAAAATCAACTTTATTCCTGCTTCTTACACAATTTTAAAAAGAGCAATAACAGTAACTGCTAAAAATGCAACAAAGGTTTATGGCGATGCTGACTTACTTGAATTTGAAGTTAGTGAACCAGTTGACACAACATTTGTTTTAACAAGACAGAATGGTGAAGATGTTGGAACTTATGAAATTTCAGGAATTTCAACTTCAAGTGAAAATTATGAAATAACCTTTGTTCCAGCAGTTCTTGAAATCACTAAAAAACATGTTGATATTGAAATTTTAAATAAATCAAAAGTTTATGGTGAAAGTGATGTTGCTCTTGAATATGTTGTTTCAGAAGCCAATTTTGTTGGTGAAGTTGAACTTTCAAGAGAGGCTGGTGAAAATGCCGGTAATTATGAAATTAACCTTGTTTCATTTAGCTCATCAAACTTTGAACTCAACAGTGTATCAACTGGCGTTTATGAAATTAAAAAAGCAAAAATTGAAATTGTAATTGAAGACGCTGAAACAATATACACAGGTGAGGTGATGAACCAATGTGAAATTGACAGTGAATATGCACTAGAATATGTTTATTTATACTATGGTTCAATTGAAGCACAGCCAATCAATGCTGGTGAATATACTGTTCAGGCATTTTTTGCTGGTGATGAAAATCATGAGGCAACTTCTTCAAATGTTGCAACTTTAACAATTTTAAAGAAATATGTTCCTGTTGTTATAAAGCAAACAGAATTTGTTTATAATGGAAATGAACAAAATCCTGAATATTCAGTTGTTTGTGATGATGAAATTTCAACAGTTATAACTTATGCTGATGGAATTCTTCCAATTGAAATTGGAACTTATGATTTCACAATTTCATCAAATGATCCAAACTACATGCTTCTTGCTTCTGGAACAATTGAAATTAAGGAAAATCCAGAAATGAAAGTAAGTGAAGGGATTGACCTTGTTTCATCAGTAAGTTCTGGCAATTCAATTTTTGGAGCTGGAATTTCAGTTTATGAAAACAATTCTCCTGAACTTCTTTCAGTTTTCAATGCGCTTCGTGATGGAAGAAAAACAGTTTCTGCCTACAAATTCAATATTGCAAATGAAGATGGTGGAATTTATGAAATTGCAATCAAATCAAAGTTTGGTGCATCAGATGTTAAAATTTATATAATTGATGAAGACAATAATATGGTTGCAACCACATTTAAGCAGGTTGATGGAAATTACATTATTACTGTTAATGAAAAATCTGGCAGCATTTTAATCACAGAAGTTGACAGAGCTGGATTCTATTTAAAAATTATTTTCACAGCAGCAATTTTGGTTTCTGCAGCGTTTGTTTCAATTATCTTGCTTCATAAGAGAAAGGTAAACTTTATAAAAAGAAACACAAAGTATGTAAAATCAAACAATGAACAACTTGCGCAAAACAGCCATATTGTTTCGCAAAAAATTAGATTAAACGGAACAATAAGTCTTTCAAAATTCATAAAATAAAAGCCATTTGGCTTTTATTTTTTTGTATAAAATTTTTCTTCTTGTAAATCATTTGTGCAAGGAGGATTTATGAATTTTAAAACAAGTGAAACTAAAAAAAATTTAGCCAGGGCATTTGCAGCGGAGTGTCAAGATGGTGCAAGATATCAGTTTATGGCAAAACAGGCAGAAGCAGATGGGCTAATTTACATTAAACTCACTTTAAAATCGCTTGCAAAGAACGAAATGGCTCATGCAAAGCTGTTTTATGACTATCTGCTTGAAGAGGGTGGTGATAACTTTAAGGCTGGTTTTAGTGCTGATTATCCCTATATTGTTCCAGAACTTAAATCAAGTTTAATTGAAGATTCAAAGCTTGAAAAAGAACTAGGTGAAGAAATTTATCCAGCGTTTGCAAAAGTTGCAAAAGAAGAGGGCTTTAATGATATTGCTGAAACCTTTGAAATGGTTGCTAAAGTTGAAAAAAGCCACGCTCAAATACTTAATTTCCTAGGCAAAAATTATAAGGGCGGAGGAGTTTATAAGCAAAAGGAAAAACACGTTTTAAGATGCTCAAATTGTGGCCATATTTCTCTTCAAAAACAAGGTTGGGACATTTGTCCGTTGTGCAATTTAGGGCAGGGTTACATTGAAATTGATTATTCAAAAATTTATGAAGATGTTGCATGTAAATAAAAAGCCAAATGATTGGCTTTTTATTTTTTAGTTAATTTGCATATTCCTTTTCTTTACTTTAATTTTGTAATTTGTTATTATTAAAATAGTTAATTGGAGGACTTTGATGGAAGCTTATTTAAAGTTACTTAAAAAATCTAGTAAAGTTGCTCTTTTTTCTCATGCAAACCCTGATCCAGACACAATTGGGTCAACTCTTGCGCTTAAGCTAGTTTTAGAAAAGCTTGGAAAAGTGGTTGATTTGTTTTGTGGTGACCCTGTTCCCCAAAGCTATTTGTTTTTAGAAGAAGCAGGTGAATATAATTCAAAGCAATATGATGAAAATAATTATGATTTAATTGTTGCTGTTGACTTGGCAAGTCCTGAAATGATGGGGCAATGGCGTGATCAAATTTTGTCAGCTCAAAATTCTTTGCGTATTGATCATCATATTTCTGGAACAAACTATGCAAAAGTAAATGTTATGGTTCCATACAGTGCCTGTGCAATTTTAATTTATGAAATTGCAAAAAAACTTCACGTGAAAATTGATGACAAAATTGCAACAAGGCTTTATTTTGGAATTTGTGGTGACACAGGAATTTTCAAAAACAATAACACTGACAGTAAAACTTTTGAGGTTGCAGCCGATCTTTTTAAAGCTGGAGCAAATGCTAGGAAAGTTTATGAAGAATTTTTTGAAGTTAAAACTGTTCCATATGTTCAAATGGCTGCAAATTGCACTTTAAAAGCAGAGCTTAATGATGAATATAAATATGCATTAATGACAGCAACATATGAAGACTATCAAAAGTATAATTTGTTTGACACAGACCTTGGAAATTTGCCACACACTTATTTAAACTGTGGATACAAAATTGGTGTAATTTTGAAAGAAAAGGAAAAGGGAGAAATCCATTGCAGTTTTCGTTCAAAGTTTGATTACAATGTTGCTGAAATTGCGGAACAGTTTGGTGGTGGTGGACACAAAAATGCTTCTGGATGCACAATTATGTCAGACATAACACATGCAAAAAAGCTTATAAAATCAGCTATTGAGAAATATTTATCAAATGGAGGAGAAATAAATGAAAACAGACATTGAAATTGCACAGGAAGCCGTGCTCAAACCAGTAAGAGAGATTGCTGAAACTTTAAAATTGGAAGAAAAGGACTTAAATTTTTATGGCGATAAAATTGCAAAGGTAACAAACTATCAAAAGTATATTGGTAATTTTAATAAGCATGGGAATTTAATTTTGGTTACAGCAATGAGTCCAACTAAATATGGAATTGGAAAAACAACAGTTTCAATTGGGCTTGCTGATGCCATGAAAATTTTAGGTAAAAATGTGTGCTTGGCGCTTCGTGAACCTTCTCTTGGGCCAGTGTTTGGTGTTAAAGGAGGAGCAGCAGGTGGTGGTTATTCACAAGTTCTTCCAATGGAAGATATCAATTTAAGTTTCACAGGTGATTTTGATGCAATCACTTCAGCAAACAATCTTTTGTCTGCAATGATTGACAATCACATTTATTTTGGGAATAAACTTGGAATTGATCCTGAAAGAGTTCTTTTCCATAGGTGTTTAGATGTTAATGACAGATCACTTCGTGATGTTAGTTACACAATTGGTGGAAAAGATAGAAATGGAAACAAGCAAAATGTAACAAGGCATGACAGTTTTACAATCACTTCAGCAAGTGAAACAATGGCAATTTGTTGTCTTTCAACAAGTCTTGATGATCTCAAAAAAAGGCTTGGAAACATCATGGTTGCAATAAGCTATGAAGGCAACCCAATTTATGCAAGAGATTTAAACGCTGAGGGAAGCATGGCAACACTTCTTCGTAATGTTCTTGCTCCAAACCTTGTTCAAACACTTGGTGGAACGCCAGCATTTGTTCATCTTGGACCTTTTGCAAACATTGCTCATGGTTGCAACAGTATTTTAGCAACTAAACTTTCAATGTCACTAGCAGATTACACAATCACTGAAGCAGGATTCGGTGCAGACCTTGGTGCAGAAAAGTTTTTGGATGTAAAGTGCCGTATTGGTGGGCTCAATCCAAACGCAGTTGTTTTGGTTGCAACAATTCGTGGTCTTAAGTTCCATGGTGGCAGTGAAATTGATAAAGCAGCAACAGATTTAGAGCTTGTTGATAAAGGGCTTTCAAATTTATATCATCATATTGATGCGCTTCACAACACATTTGGAGTTAATGTTGTTGTAACAATCAACAAGTTTTTAACTGATACAGATGATGAAATTAATTTGGTAATTAAGCGACTTGCAGAAAGAGGTGTTGATGCAGTTGTTAATGAGTGTTTTGCAAAAGGTGGTGAGGGAACAATTGACCTTGCAAAAGCTGTTCTTGCAAACATTTCAAATAAAAATATAAGTTTTGCATATAATTTTAACGATACACCTGAAAATAAAATTGAAGCAATTGTTAAGAAAATTTATGGTGGTGCAAGTGTAAAATATTCTGATGCGGCACTTGAAAAACTTGAATTTATCAAAAGAACAGGTCATGCTGATTTACCTGTAATTATTGCAAAAACACAATTCAGTTTAACTGATGATAAAGAAAAAATTGGAGCACCTCAAAACTTTGAGTTTTATGTGCGTGATGTTGAAATAAAAACAGGTTCTGGATTCATTGTTGCCATTGCTGGTGACATGATGTTAATGCCAGGACTTTCAAAAGTTCCAAATGCTGAAAAAATTGATATTTTTGAAGATGGAACAATCATTGGTCTTTCATAAGAGGTAATTTATGTCTAAAAAATTTGGTATTTTCGCGACAATCATGATTGTAATCATGAGTGCTTTTTCAATATATATTGGAATAAGCCGTGGGGCTGGAAAGGATGGAATGAACGGAAAAAGTTCTTATGAACTTGCCGTTCAGCGTGGCATTTTTTCAGGAACAGAACTTGAATATTTAATGAGTCTTCAGGGAAAAGATGGTAAGAGCGTTGAAATTGAAGATCTTTACTCAGCATATTTAAATGAAGTTGGAAAAACTAGTGATGAATACACATACACTGAATTTATTACAGATTATTTTGATACGCTTGTTGTTGATGATCAAACTCGTGCAACTTTAACTGAAAATGCAACTCAAACAGCGCTTCGCTCAACTGTTGACATTTGCTACAGCTATTATGTTGATAGTCCAATCATTTATGGTGAAGTAACAACAGTAAATGGTGAGCAGGTATTCATAATAAATAATGAAAATTATGCGTCAATAGGTGTTTCTGCTGGGGCTGGAGTAATTTATCAAATGAACGAAACAACTGCTTACATAATCACAAACTATCATGTCGCTTATGTTTCAAATTACACAACTAATCCTTATCGTGTTTATTATGATTCATCATCACAATCTTATTTCACAGGAACTTATGATGAGTCAAAGCGTGAAACTTACACTACAAGATCAATGCTTGGCCCTTCATACAATTATTATGGAATAAAAATGTCTGATGTTGAGTATGCTCCGCTTGAAACTCACTTTTTAAGTTCTTATGGAGTTTATATTTATGGTTATCAATCGGCTGGATATGAACTTTCAGCAACATTTGTTGGGGGTTCTTCAACTAATGATATTGCTGTTTTAAAGATTGAAAAGTCGGCATCTGAAAATAATGCAATGCTTTTCAATGGAAACTACAAAGCTGCTGATCTTGGAAACAGTTCTCAAATTTATACAGGTGAAAATGTTGTTGCAGTTGGAAATCCACTTTTAGCCAACACAACTTCAGTAAATAGAAACGAGTATTCAAACATTGCTGATTATGTTGATGGACTCAAGCAAACATATGTTGATGCGCTCTGTTTAACATCAACAGATGGTGTTATCAGTGAAGTTTCTGAATCTGCAACATTTCAGTCTATAACTGATTCAAAAACAGCCATGAATCTCAGATTAATTCGTGTTTCAGCAGCAATCAATGCTGGAAACTCTGGTGGAAGTTTGTTTGATTTAACGGGAAGGTTAATTGGAATTGTAAATGGAAAAGTTGAAAGTTCAAGTTATGACAACGTTGGATATGCAATTCCAATAAACATAGCATCTCGTTTGGCTGATTTAATTATAAGTCAGTGTGACAACACTTCAAACACGGAAATAAAGGTAATTAAACTTAATTCAATTGGAATTGAGCTCGGTGAACCTTATGTTGCAAAAGCTGATTATGATAGTTCATCTTTAAGATGGGAAACTGTAACATATTCAACTGTTAAAACTTCAATTGGGGTAGCAGCCGCTGCTGGAATTAGTGATGGAAACATAATAACAAAAGTTGAAATTGATGGAACTGTCTATTCAAGTTCAAACTATTTAAAAAACGCTTATGATTTTAATGATTTATTGCTTTTAATTTCATTAAATGATGTTTCAACCCACACATTAAAAATCACAGTGCTTGAAAGCATAAATAACACCGTCTCTGAAGTTGAGCACACACTAACCGTTGACGAAACGAATTTTGTTAAAATAGATGCTTAAAATACAAATAAAGGCCCTAAATTCAGGGCCTTTTTCTTTTGCCAAAAATAGACAATAAAGAACCAAACAAGTCAAATCTCTTTAAGTTAATAAGTGGTAATAGGTGTTAAAATCAATTTGTAGGAGGGAAGAGTTATGGACATTAAATACACCAGTTCAGAAAAATCAGTTTCAGCGTTACTTTGCGGTGAACTTGATGAATATTCAGCCGAGTTTGTGAGAATTTCACTTGATGATGTTGCGGGCAAACTGAGTGATAAACAAAAGGAACTAATTTTGGATTTTTCAGGCGTAACTTTTATGGATAGCACGGGAATTGGAATGCTACTTGGAAGGTATAATAAATTTATTAAAAAAGATGTTTCAATTTATATAAAAAATCCATCATCTTATGTAAACAGAATTTTTGAAATGACAGGAATATATCAAATTATTCCAAAGGTAGGTTAAGGAGTGAATATGGAATTTGATAATTATTTTAAGCTTGAATTTGAAGCAAAAAATGTAAATGAAAGTTTTGCAAGAAGTGTTGCTGCTGTGTTTTGCACAACCTCGCTTTCGCCAACGCTTTCAGAAGTAAACGACATAAGAACAGCAGTTAGTGAAGCGGTAACAAATTCAATTGTTCATGGCTATTCAAACAAAGGAGGAAAAATTGTTCTTGAAGCGGGAATTGTTGACTCAACTGTCTACATAACCGTAACTGATTTTGGCTCTGGAATTGACGATATTGAAATGGCGCTTCAACCATTTTACACAAGCAAGGCTTCCGAGGAGCACTCTGGAATGGGGTTCACTTTAATGGATTCATTTATGAACGGGCTTGAAGTTAAGCCAAACAAACCAACTGGTTTAATTGTAAAAATGAAGAAGGTTATCAAAGGTTAATGGATGAATATAAACCCTTAACTGAAGGTGAAGTTTGCGAACTTATCAAGCAAGCAAAAGGTGGTGACACTGAAGCAAGTGAAAAGCTTGTGAACGCAAACTTCCCACTCATTAAAGCAGTTGTCAAAGGCTATTTAAACAAGGGCACCGACTATGAGGATCTTTATCAAATTGGTTGCGTAGGATTTTTAAAGGCAATCAAAAATTTCAATCCAAGTTTTGATGTAAAATTTTCAACTTATGCCGTTCCAATGGTCGCTGGTGAAATCAAAAGATTTTTGCGTGATGATGGAATGATAAAGGTTTCAAGGTCAATTAAAACCCTTGCAATAAAAATAAGGTCGTTCATTGAAGAAGAAAAACGGATTAAGGGAGAAGGTCCAACAATTTCTGAAATTGCAAAACATTTTGGCGAAGAAGAAGATGAAATTATTTTGGCACTTGACTCTTCCCGTGCTCCAATTTCACTTCAAGCAAAACTTGATGAAGATGATCCTTCTGGTCAAAGTTTTGAAAATAAACTTGTTTTACCAGATAAAAGTGATGACATTATTGACAAAATAATGTTAAAAGATGAAATCAAAAAGCTTGATGAAAAAGAAAAAAAGTTAATTCTTCTTCGTTTTTTTAGAGGAAAAACCCAAGGTGAAGTTGCTGAAATTATGAATATTTCGCAAGTTCAGGTATCAAGACTTGAAGCAAAAATAATAGAACAATTAAAATCAAAGTTAAAATAAAAAAAGTGTGTTTTGAATATACGCCTCTCAGTTTGAATACACTTTAATAAGAAAACATAAATGCGTCTAATTTAGCCACAATTCGACAATAAATTTTCATATTCAACTTTAATAGAAAAATTATAATTTGTGAGTTAAAAGCGTCATTATTACAATAGAGGGGTAATTTGTATATGAAGATATTTTGCACAAAAATAAAATCAGTGGTCAGTGTGGTTGTCTTGCCACTAATTGCAATTTTGTTAGCTTTATTTATCGCGGTAACAAATACAGGCGCTGTATATTTTGGAAATGCAATGAGGCTTGTTCCAATTTATAGAGTATCAACATCGGAGAAAAAAGTAGCACTAACATTTGATGCTGCATGGGGTTCGGATAAAACATCAAAAATAGTTGAAACATTAAATAGTTATGGAATAAAGGGAACATTTTTTCTGGTTGGATTTTGGATTGAAAAGAATGCTGACAAGGTAAAAATGATTGATGAGGCTGGTTTTGACATTGGAACACATTCAAACACTCATCCAAAAATGAGCACGCTTTCTGCAAGCCAAATTTCAAGTGAACTTTCAGTGTCAATGAAATTAATCACAGACATCACCGGTAAGCCTGTAAAATTTTTCAGGGCGCCATTTGGCGACTATAATGACACAGTTTTAAACGAAGCATCATCTCTTGGACTAAAAACAATTCAGTGGGATGTTGATAGCTTAGATTGGAAGGGACTTTCAGCCAATGAAATCCTGGCACGAGTTAAAGCAAGTGTTCAAAATGGATCCATAATTTTATGTCATAACAATTCCGACCATATTCTTGATGCGCTTCCACTAATAATAAATTACCTAATTAGTGAAGGCTACAAAATGGTGAAAATATCGGAGTTAGTCTATGAAAATGACTATCTTATTGATAATAGCGGATTACAAAAACTTAAATAATTGAGGAAAAATATATGAACTATGCTGTTTATGAAAACAACAATCATGTCATACTAAAGGGAAAAATTCGGGAACTTCCCGTATATTCACACACTGTAATGGGAGAAGGATTTTTTGAAATGTTTATTGAGGTCAAAAGACTGTCAAACGAGGTTGATATTTTGCCTGTAACCATTTCAGAAAGATTGATTGGAGATTTTAAACTGGGTGATGAAATTGGAATTCATGGGCAATTTAGAAGTTACAATAAACTTGAAGATGAAAAAAGCAAGTTAATGCTTACAATTTTTGTTAAAGAATTGTTAAACCCAAATGAAATGAGTGAAAGTAATCAAATTTATTTAATTGGCTACATATGCAAAGAACCAATATATAGAACCACGCCATTTGGTAGGGAAATCTGTGATTGTTTGCTTGCAGTTAATCGAGCTTATAACAAAAGTGATTATTTGCCATGCATTGCATGGGGACGAAATGCGAGATTTGTTCGTGATTTAGGAGTTGGCGAAAAACTTGAAGTTCAGGGACGCGTTCAAAGCAGAAAATACCAAAAACGAGTTGATGATAACACTTTTGAAACAAGAACAGCTTATGAAATTTCATTATCAAGCATAATGCTTTCAACTGAACCAAACTTTGCAATTGGTTCAGGCTATGAAATGCTGGAAAATTCAGGTGTTATGCCTGACATAACAGCATCAAAAACCGCGAGTAATGAAGTTGTATAAAAAAACACTGCAAATTGCAGTGTTTTATTTTATTCTTAACAAATCAACCAAAATGTAAAGGTTTTCATTAGTTTCACCTTGAAGTCCAAAAATTGTTCCATTTTTAAGGGTTATTTTTAAAATGTTATCTGGAAGTAAATAGGCATCATAAATTTCTGTGAATTTAATTATTTTCTCGCCATAAACTAGTTTATTTACAAAAATTTCCACATTAACTTTTGACTCTAGTTTATGCTTATCTTCAAATGATAGTTGCAACAGATTAATATTGTGATATTGAATCAAAGGCTTTTTTAAGTTTTTTAATTTTTTTAGTTCATTAAATTGAAATTTACTTAAATCGTCAAAGTCTTCAATCCCGTTAAATAATGCAATAAGGCCATTCTCATCAATTTCAAGTGCTGTTCCACAATTTGAACATTTAATGCAGTTAAACTCGCTATAAATTGAAAATAATTCTTTACATTTTGGACAACAATAAACAACTTTTTCAAGTCCTTCAGCCCGAGTTTTAGTTGTTATGTTAATTGGAAACTTTCTTGCATAAGTGCTTGCAGATGATGGCATTGAATCATTAAACAAGGCGTTTATGTAAGTTGAGTCACTCCCATGAATTTTTTCTGGTTTAATTATTGAGTGCAAAATAAATTTTGCTTCACACTTGTTCTGTTTTTTTGCCCAAACAGGAAGTTCAAAAAATGGACCATGAATTGTCAAAAATTTGATTGTCATTTTTAGTTTGGTTAAAAAATCTGTAATATTTATTGAAATTTTTGCAACTTCTCCAAAAACTGTTAAATTTCTTTCTGGAAAAACAACAACAGAGATATTGTTTTCAGCAAGTGTTTTGAAGGCATCTAAAAGTTTTTTTTCTTCTTGTTTTTTTAGTGTTCCATCGTCAATGCAAGCAAGAGTTTCTTGTTTAAGAAAAACAAATGGAACATTAAAGTAATTTTGAACAAACAGCGCATCAAATTTAGTGGATTTGTTAACCACAAAAATATTTGCCGAATGATCTTCAAGTTTTGAGCTCAAAAAACCAAACTTTTTTGAAGTCCAAAAACTTTTAAATTTACCATGAGGAATATCAAAAAAATTGAGGTTTGTATGTTCCAATAAAAATCTATATCTGCTCATATTTCAATTATATACAATTTTTGTTTAAATTCAAATAAATTTGTTTGTGTTTATCAGCAAAATTAATTATAATGAAAACAGTACTTTTTAGGAGAAGAAAATGGATTTATTTCAAAAATGTAAAGATTTTACCAGGGTAAAAGAAGTTAAGGAACTTGGTATTTATCCATACTTTCATGTGCTTGAGTCAAAGCAAGACACAGTTGTTAACATGGAAGGTCACAGAGTAATAATGGTTGGCTCAAACAACTATCAAGGTTTAACATGTGATCCTCGTGTAATTAAAGCCTCAGTAAAGGCAACAGAAGAGTTTGGTTCTGGTTGTTCCGGTTCAAGATTTTTAAATGGAACAACAAGTTTGCATATTCAACTTGAAAAGGAACTTGCAGAGTTTCTTGGAAAGGAAGACTGTGTAACAATGAGCACAGGTTTTCAAACCAATCTTGGTGTAATTTCATGTATTGCAGGGCGAAATGACTATATTTTCTGTGATAAAGAAAACCATGCATCAATTTATGATGGGTGCAGATTGTCTTACGCAAAAATGGTTAGATTCGAACATCTTGACTATGATGATTTGGAAAGAAAGCTTGCAGAGTGCCCAGCAGACGCAGGAAAGCTTATTGTTACTGATGGAATTTTCTCAATGACAGGTGACATTGCTGATCTTCCACGCCTTGTAGAACTCAAACATAAGTATGGTGCAAGAATCATGGTTGATGATGCACACTCATTTGGTGTTCTTGGAAAAACAGGTGCTGGAACTGCTGAATACTTTGGATTGGTTGATGAAGTTGACCTTATTTATGGAACTTTTTCAAAATCACTTGCAAGTATGGGTGGCTACTGTGCATGTGACCACATTGTTGCTGAATACATTCGTCATAATTCAAGACCATTCATCTTTAGTGCTTCAATAACTCCAGGGTGTTTGGCTGCAACGCTTGAAGCCCTTCACATAATTAAAAATGAACCTGAAAGAGTGGCTCATTTAACTGAAGTTGCTGAATATATGAGAAAACTTCTTCGTGAAAGAGGAATTAAGTTTGCTCCAAGCAAGGCTCCAATCATTGCACTGTTTACATATGATGAAAAGGTAACATTAGCAGTATGTAAGCGTTTGTTTGAACTTGGCGTTTACGCAAACCCAGTTTTAACACCAGCAACACCTCCAGGGCAGTGTCTTGTTAGAACAACATACACAACAACCCACACACCTGAGATTCTAGAGGAAGCTGCTGATATCATTGCAAAAGTGTTTAATGAATTTGGTTTAATTGAAAAATAAGAAAAGCCCAAGTTTATGGGCTTTTCTTTTTGTTGTATAAAAGTTATAAAATAATAACCAAACAAACAATTTAAATTTTTTATAATTCAGTGACACGACTATTTGAAATATAAATTTTTCAATGGTATAATAAGCGTGAGCGAAAGGGGCGAAGGTTAATTGTTAAGAAGGGAACAAAAAATGACCACTTAAAGTGATCATTATTCATCATCATCATCTTTATCAAGTCCCATTTCTTTGTAAAAATCTTCAAGAGTTGGTTCTGCACCAGTTAGGTCTATTTTATCTATTGGAATTTTAACATATCCTTTTTCATCCGTGTTAAACTGATCTAAACAAAGGCCGCAATTGTCGCATATTTTGTTTGGATCAAGGTCGCATAAGTCGCATTCTCCACAATCTGTGCAACTTTTATTTTCATCTAAAACGCACATTCCGTTTTCATCACCATGAATTCTGTTCATAAATTTCTCCTAAAAATATTATACTCAAATTAAATTTAAAAGCAATACAAAATTATTGAAAAATAAAAACCACCACAAGAGTGATGGTTTTTTAATTGAGCTATAAGCCCGAAAATAAAACATATAGCAAATAAAAGTTGGCACAAAAAGATTGCGAAGCAAGATTTTTCGATTGGTGCCAGACAAGCGAAGGGCATAGTGATAAAATAAAAACCACCACAAAAGTGATGGTTTTTTTAATTGAACTATAAGCCCGAAGCTTTTGGCAGGGGTGGAAGGAGTTGAACCCTCCTCTGGAGTTTTGGAGACTCTCATTCTACCGATGAACTACACCCCTATAAACAAGTAAAAGTATAGCATAGAAGTAAAAAAAATGTCAATATAATTTTATGATAAATTATTTGTTTAAAAGTTCATTTTGTGTTAATATAAATTCAGAGGGAAACAATGAAAATAGCAGTTTTTGGTGATTTAAACGATATTGAAAAAATTGTAAATAAATATGATTATGAATTAGTTACTTCATTTGAAACTTTAAATGATAGTGCAATTTTCATTTCATCACTTGAAACAGAGTTTTTACCAAATGAACTTATAAACATATTTAAAAAGTTTGTAGAACAACGCCATGAATTTGAAATTAAATTAGTTTTAGCAGAATTTCCAAATGAAGATGCAAGGGCAGTTCTTTCATGGATTAAACTTTTAAATGATGATTTTGGATTAAAAGTTTCCGTTGTTGCTGAAATTGATAAATTAAATTTAAAAGATGATTTTGAAAAAGTTTTAAAAACTTTAAATGAGCAAAATGGAAATAAGGCGAGTGTTGAAATTTATACTGATGGTGCCTGCTCGGGCAATCCTGGTCCTGGTGGATGGGGAGCGGTTTTGTTAAATGGAAAACACAAAAAAGAAATTTCTGGGTTTGACAAATCAACAACAAACAATCAAATGGAACTTTTGGCAGTTATAAAGGCGTTAGAAATGCTTAAAACTGAATGCACTGTAAACTTATATTCGGATTCGGCATATGTTGTTAATGCTATAAATCAAGGGTGGCTTTCAAATTGGCAGAACAACAATTGGCTTGGAGCAGACAAAAAACCAGTAAAAAATCAAGAACTTTGGGAAAGACTTTCAAATCTTTTAGATCGACATGAAGTAATTTTTCATAAGGTTAAAGGTCATGCAGATAATGAATTGAACAATCGTTGTGATGAGCTTGCAACTGGTGAAATTGAAAAACATTCAAATCAAATTTAAAAAGCACACCAAGTGGTGTGCTTTTATTATACATTGAAATTCTTTGAATAGAATAATGACATAAAAATTACATTTGAAATAACTGGTGCAAAACTAATAATTGCAGGAATTATCCAATACAAATGGTTATATAGGCTTTGTGAAAAGCTATAGAAACCAAGTTGCAGGTTAACGCAATAAGTTATAAGCAAAAGTTGAACCGTAATAATAACTGAAATAAATGTCACAATTCTTGGTGCAAATTTTGCAGGAATTTTTTTGTATGGATTGATTATATATAAAACTGCATAATATCCAGCATAAATTACAAATGGAATAAATCCAAACAGGAAAAATTTAATGTGGAATCCAGTCATTTCTCTTGCACCTGTGTTGTTCAAAATTATGTAAAGTGCAGATAGAACAAACACATATCCAAATAGGAGTATCAAGCTTTTAACTAAATTAAGCTTGTTAATCAAAAGGTAATTCTTTTCAACTTCAAAGCTTGTTGATTTTTGATAGGTTTTAATTTTAATTCCTTCTTGTTCAAACTCTTTTTTAAGTGTTGCAATATCTTTTGATTTTTTAATTGCTTCAGGTTCTTCTGCGTTTAAATTTTGATTTTTTGAGTATTCAGAAAGATTTGACAGTTTCTGTTTATATGTTTCACCAGTATAACTTGGTTTAAATGATTCATAGGTTCTATTTTGATACTCAGTGTTTTCAGTTTTATAGTTTGCAGCACTCTTTGAAATTATATCATCAAAATTATTTACTTCATTATTTTCAGTTTCTTCAGTGTCATTTTCAATGGTTGTGGTAGGGGAAAGTTCTACATTTTCAACTGTTTGGACAGTCTTCTCATGCGAATTTTCCTCCTTACTGGGAAATGATTCATCATATCCAACTTCACTGCTATTGAAAAAGCTTGCTGAATTTTCATCATTAATATTGTCAAGTTCACTTAAATAATTTTCATCGTCTTCATTTTCAGCCACAAAAGTTTGTTGGTTGAATGTGTCTTCAGCATGTTCTTCATCTGGAACATATTCTTCAAATTCAAGCCCTTGATTGGTTGTTTCGCCCTCACTTGAAAAGTTGTTAAGTTCATCAATTGCATATGAAAATTGATCAATTTTGTCATCAACTTCATCTTCACTTTTGCCAAGATCCATGTTTAAAATATTTTGTTGTTCAACATTTTGGTTTCCATAAATGCTTGTGTATGAATCATTTTCTCCAACATATTCATTAACTTCTTCATCATGGCGCAACTTTGACAAAATGTTTTTCTCTTGTTCAGAATGATCTTCATTTTGAACAAAAGTTGTTTCAGATGAGTAGTTATCATTTTGATTTTCTGTTTCATAATCGCCATAGCTGTATGATGGTGATTCATAACTAAATGCTTCTTGATCTTTAAAATTGTCAGTTTCATTTAGTTCTGTTGAAGGTTCTTCAGAATCAGCAGTCTCAGTTGAAAATTCTTCTTGAACAACTTCGTAGTCATCATTTTCAACCTCATTAGTTGATTCTTGATTGAGTTCTTTACTTTCATCTGTTTCATGAAATTCTTCATTTTCAGCATCAGTTTCAGCAACTTCTTCAAGTTCAACTGGTTCATTATTTTCTTCAAGTGGTTCAGTTTCGTTTAAACTTTGAGCCTCATCATTTTGATTTTCCTCATCGTCCATATCTAAAAAGTATTTTCTATAAGGTTGAGTTTGAGCAGGTGAGTCAGAAATTGTTTCATTTGATTCTTGAGGTTCATCATCTAAATTTTCTTGATCTTCTTCAACTTCATCTTCAACAATTTCTTGAGTTTCATTATCATCTTGAAGTTCAGAAAGGGTTGTTTTAAGTGAATTTATTAATTCAACATTTGATTGATAATCCTGATTGTTTTCAGATTCTGTTTCTTCTGTGTTTTCTACATCTGCTTCTGTTGTTTCGTTTTCATTTGCTGGTTTATATTCAAACTGTTTTCCTTCAATAATCTTGTCATAATCTTCTTTGTTAACCAAGCGGTATTCGTCGTAGTCGTGGTTTGACAAAAGGTTGTCAATAATAAATTTTGACTTTAGCCATTCTTCCTGTTTCTTTTGAAGGGTTTCACGACCCTTATCTGTAAGTTTGTAGTAGTGTCTTCTTCCACCAATATCGCTATCAACCCAATATGATGAAATTAGCTCTTGATTTTCAAGACGCTTTAAACAGCTATATAGTGTTGGTTGTTTAAGTTCGTAAGTTCCATTGCTTTTGGCTTCAACTTCTTTAATAATGTCAAGTCCATACATATCTTGATCAACCATTGTTTTCAAAATAATGGTATCAATGTTGCCACGAATTAAATCACTATCAATATTTGGCATACGCTTCATCCCCATACTTATTTTATGTAAGTGTTTATAATTATACTTATTTTAAGTATAACTTTAACTTGGGCGTTAGTCAAACAAAAATCAATGTTTAGACCTTGTTTGAACGACAAATAAGTGTTATATTTTCAAAAAATAGTTAATAATTTCTTTAACATGTGTTATAATTTCGTTATTGGTTTGAGCAAAAATGTATAAAATTATATGTGGAGGAACAAGTGATTACACCTGACTACATTGAACGATCAAACAGAAAAACGCTTTCACTATCAATCTTAAAAGATGGTAAAATTGTTGTAAAAGCACCATTAAAAATGAAAGACTCGGTGGTCTATGATTTTGTTTTATCAAAACAAAATTGGATTGAAGAAAAACTTGAGTTTATTCATGAAAATAGAAAACAATTTGATGATGTTGTTCGCTATGAAAGGTTTTTGCTTTATGGAAACAGATACACACCAATTTATAGTGATGTGAAAAAAATTGAAACAGATGATAAATTCCAATTGATAATTCCACGAAAAACTGATAAGGCAAAAGTTTTGAAAACAATAAAGTCTTGGTATAAAAAATGTGCGAAAGAGGTTTTGGGGAAACGTTTAAAATTTATTGAAAACAGAATTAGAATTCAATCAACCGGCCTTCGTATTGGTGACAGCAAGGGAAGATGGGGAAGTTGTAATAGCCGAGGAGCTATTTGTTTTAATTTTAGAGTTGTTATGCTTCCACCAGATGTTATTGATTATGTTATTGTTCATGAACTATGCCACATTGTTGAGATGAATCACAGTAAAAAATTTTGGGCATTAGTTGAAAAGTTTTTGCCAAGTTATCAAAAACTTAAAAATAAAATTAAAGATTATGGATTTTTACTTTCACTTTTAAACGAAATTTAAAGGGACCGCATTTTGCAGTCCCTTTTTAAAATTCATCATTTTCAATTCGTCCAGTTAATTCACCAAAATTTAAAAGTCCGTTAAAATTTTGTTGACGTAATGCCTCATAAACAATTATTGCAACAGAATTACTTAAATTTAAACTTCTTGCTTTCTGATCCATTGGAATTCGTATACATTTATCATAATTGTGTTTTAAAAGATTTTCACTTAGGCCATAACTTTCTTTTCCAAAAACAATGAAACAGCCATCTGGATATGTTACTTCGGAATATATTTTTTGAGATTTTGTGCTGGCATAATAAAAGCAAGCATTTGGATTTTGATTCAAAATTTCTTGAAATGAATCAACCACAGTTACATTAGCAAAATCTTTATAGTCCATTTCAGCTCGTTTAAAATGCTTATCGTCTAAAATAAATCCAAGGGGCTTAACCATATAAAGCTTTGAACCAGTTGCGGCAGCGGTTCTAACAATATTACCGGCATTTTGAGGTATTTCTGGCTCAACTAAAACAATATTAACCATAATTTCTCCTAATAAAAAATTATAGTTATAACATGTCTTGTTGTCAAACTAAAATGAATTTTGGTTTAGGTATTGAATTAAAGCACTTAGTATGATAAAATTGTAAAGATAGGTGAATAAATGAGAAATAATATTTTTGCAAAAGTGATTAGTGAATGGCCAGAGGCAAGTGAAACAAGGAGAATTGGTTTACTGCAAGAAGTTGAAAATTATTTTGCTAGGGAAGAAGGTAGAAAATCTAGAAGAGTTGTTTATGCTCCACATTACGCAAATTTAAATATTCAATATGCAAAAGCTTCAGCATTTTATAATAGGGAAGAGCCAGAAACAATCTACATAATTAGATTTTTTGAAAATCCAATGGACGCAATTATTCAAATTCATCATGAAGGATATCATGCAAATATCCATGATTATGTTTTAGGTGAGTCTAATTTAGAGGTTTACAACGACCTTAACAAATCAAATTTTGTTAAAGAACAAGAAAATTTTGATATTGTTATCTCTGAACTTGTTAATATGTTTGGCAATGATGCGTTTAAATTTAAAGCATATAGTAGCATTGAAGAAGAAAGTAATGGATATGAAAATGCTATTGTAGGTTTAAAGATTGTATTAGATTTAATTGAAAATGAAGATGATTTATTTAAACTTTTGCCCTATGCTGCAACTGCACTGGAAGGGTTGCTTCGAAGGCTTGGCGAAGCAGGTAAGGTGGAAAGAGTTGTTAATTTGAACTATGAAGCTATGCTAAATTTAATTGATATACAAGTTCCAAATAATGTAAAAACAAAAATAAAACAGAGTGACAAAAAAATCATAACTAAAAAAGATGAGCTCCTGTTACATATTTTTAATAAGCTACTAAGTTCATATAAAAAATGTTATGAAAAAAGCGTTGATATGGAAGAACTTGGAATGCCAGGAGAAATTATAGAAAATATACTTCAAAAAGATCAAATGTCTTTTATTAATGAATACATGCTGGCAGTTTCAGTGTGGATGAAACAAAAAGTATATTCTTAAATTAGAGGAATACAAGAAAAGTATTCCTTTTTATTTTTAATTTTAATGGGGAATGAAAGTGAAAACACTGAAATTTCCCGTATTTATGAGAGGTTTTTAGTGATATAAACACTTTAGTTTTAAACTTAATTGTTAACAACTTTTATGCAATCTATTCGCAAAACGCGTGTTTTGCGAATAGATATGGGGTTTTGGATAGGGGTTTTTGACACTTTTTAACAATTGATAAAAACAATACGGAAATTTGATTTGTTTAATTGAGTTGATTTAAAGTTTATGGATATTTTATTTTTAAATCGCTGTAAATGCTTATTTTATCAAACTCTTATCTCACATAATACCATTTGAATAAATTGGTGCTATGTGAATCATAATAGACTGTGTTATGTGCGCCATAATAGAAATGTTTTTATCATATCACTTAATTATATTTTAAATTTCTTGATTAACTTTCACTGTATTTAATTTATGAGTTATTTTGCAATTTGAGCAAAGTTTTTGATTTTTAAATTTTTCAATATTAATTTGAATTATGGTGTAATACTCCCCCAAATTTGCTTGTGTGACATAGCACTTTTATCAAATTATTTAAAAAAAATGTTTATTTTGATTTTATTTATTTTTAACTTATGTTATAATTCACATATATAGAGGTGAAATTATGGAAAGATTTTTTTTAGCGAGTTCTGGTGCAACAGCTCTTTGGATTGTTGTTGATGTGCTTTTGATGCTCACTGCAATTGGTTTATTTGTTTGGTTTTATTTTATGTTCATTAGAAAGTCTTCTAGTAAAGTTGAAGATGACTCAGTGAAAAAAATTAATTCTGATACCTATGTGATTGAAAAGTCATCAAATGATTCAGATTCAAATCCAGTTGAAATTAAAACAAATCGTGTTGAACATTTCTCATCGCAAATAAATGAAATTTATGAGCCAGTTAAGGATAAACCCGCAACTGATGTAAAAGTTTCAGATGAGCCAAAGGAAAAGACATTGAAAAAAGAAGAAGTTATTAATTTTGCTCCTTCTCCACGCAAAACTAAAATTAAGACCACAAAAAAACCAAAGGAACAACCAAAGCAAAAAATTGAAAATCCAACTTATGATGAAGCAAGAAATTTTGTTGATGTTATTAAAAGTGAACAAACAACCAAGAGAAAAAGAAAAACAAAATAAAGAGATGCATGTATGCGTCTCTTTTTTCTTCCCTTGATAAGTTTTAAATTAAATTTAACTATTCGCAAAATATTTGACAATGATGTTTTTTAGAATTAAAATTTAATTATGAAAAATCAAACTTATTATAATGAACAAAAAACAAAAAATACTGAAAAACTTAGAAATGTTTTACATGATCTCCCCGATTTTGCATGGGACTTTTTTACTGGAATTGAAAATAAAACAAGTGCTTTAACAAGGCTAAATTATGCATATGACTTAAGGCTGTTTTTTAAGTGGGCTTTGTCAGAAACTAATTTATTTCCTGGAAAATCCATGCTTGATTTAGAAGTTAAAGATCTTGAAAAATTTCATACAACTCACTTTGAGCGCTATATGAGTTATTTGTCATCTTATGTTGATGATAATGGTAACACAATTACTAATGAAGAACGAGGAAAAGCGCGCAAGATTGCATGTGTTCGTTCATTTTTTAAGTATTATTTTAGGCGTGAAATGATTTCGGTTGACCTTGCAAGTAAAATTGAGATGCCAAAACTTCACGATAAGCCAATTATTAGATTTGAAGAAAATGAAATGTATAGATTTATGGATACAGTTGATACTGGTTATGGACTTTCTGGTCATGAACAAGGTTTCCATAAACATACCAAAATTCGTGACGTTGCAATTATAACTCTTCTTCTTGGAACGGGTCTTCGTGTTTCTGAGTGTGTTGGACTTAATGTTACTGATGTTGACTTTAATATAAATGGAATTAATGTTACCAGAAAAGGTGGAAATCAGGTTATTTTGTATTTTAGTGATGAAGTTAAAGTTGCCCTTTATGATTGGCTTGAAGAAAGGGCAAAAAATCCCCTTTTAATTGATGAACCAGCTCTTTTTGTTTCACTTCAAAATAAAAGAATTTCAACCAGGGCTGTTGAAAAATTGGTTAAAAAATATGCAAGTATTGTTACACCTCTTAAGCATATAACTCCACATAAACTTCGTTCAACATATGGCACAAGGCTTTATGAAGCCACACAAGATATTTATGTTGTTGCAGACGTTTTAGGACATAAAGATGTTAACACAACTAAAAAACACTATGCGGCAATTTCTGATGGAATTAGACGTGATGCATCAAAAGCAGTTTCTCTTAGAAAATAAAAAAACCACCAATTTGGTGGTTTTTTATTTTTAATATTGAATTCCCCAAGTAACTAAATATTTTGCAGGTTTTCCACAAACAACACAATTTCCAGTTAGTGGCTTTTCACCTTCCATTATGCATCTTGATTTAGTTCCACGAATTTCTTTTATTCTAAGTTCACAATTTGGATCACCACACCAATCAGCCTTGATAAATCCAGGAGTTGTGTTCATAATTTTTTCAAACTCTTCAAGATTTTTTGCTTCATAGGTCATGTTATCACGGCGAGTTCTTGCACGTTCAAGCATTTCTTTTTGGATTTTATCCATAAGTACATTAATTTCAGCAACTATGTCAGCATCTTTTGATATTTGAATTTTTTCTTTAGTGTCACGACGAGTTAAAGTGATGAGTCCCTTTTCAAGATCACGCTTTCCAATTTCAATTCTTACAGGAATTCCAAGCACTTCAGCTTCTGCAAATTTGAACCCTGGATTGTTTTCGCTTGCATCAATTTCAACTGCAATTCCAGCATTTTTAAGCCTTTGATAATAGTTTTGTGAAAGTTCGTTAATTTGTTCATCATTTCCAATATTGATTATTCTAACTTGAGTTGGAGCAATTTTTGGAGGCAAAACCAAGCCGTCATCATCACTATGAACCATGATTAGAGCACCAATCATTCTGCTGGAAACTCCCCATGATGTTTGATAAGCATATTCATATTCATTATTTCTGTTTAAAAATTTAATGTCATAAGCTTTACTAAATTTTTGGCCGAAATAATGACTGGTTCCTGATTGAAGTGAAACACCATTATACATAAGTGCTTCAATTGTTAAAGTGTAGTCAGCGCCAGCAAATTTTTCTTTTTCAGTTTTTCTTCCTGTTATTGGAGGAATTGCTAGATAGTCTTCAAAAAACTTTTTATATACTTCAAGCATTCCACGTGTTTCTGCTTCTGCTTCTGCGGCGGTTTCATGAACGGTGTGACCTTCTTGCCACCAAAATTCGCGAGAACGCAAAAATGGCCTTGTTTCTTTTTCCCAGCGCATTACTGAACACCATTGGTTGTATTTAAGTGGCAAATCACGGTATGAATTTACTACATTTGAATAGTAGTCACTAAAAAGCGTTTCACTGGTTGGACGAATACACATTCTTTCATCAAGCGTTTTATTTCCACCAACAGTTACCCAAGCAACTTCAGGTGCAAATCCATTTATAAGTTCGCCTTCTTTTTTCATTAAGTTTTCAGGAATAAGCATTGGCATGGCAACATTTTTATGACCTGTTTCTTTAAACATGTTGTCAAGATTTTTTTGGATATTTTCCCAAATGGCATAACCATTTGGTTCTAAGATTATGCATCCCTTTACATTGGAATATGATGACAAATGTGCTGCATTCACAACATCTGTATACCATTTAGCAAAATCAACATCTCTGCTTGTGATTTTTTTATTTGCCATAAATTTCTCCTTTAGTCTAGTATAGCCTTAATTCTTCTAATTCCAGATGAAGAACTTTCTTCTTTAATAATTTTAAAATGATGAAGATCGCCAGTATTTTTGGCATGAGGTCCACCACAAATTTGTTTATCAACATCACCAATTGTGTAAACTTTAACTTTTTCACCATACTTGGAATCAAAAATTCCGTATGCGCCTTTTGCTCTTGCTTCATCTAATGTCAGCTCTTCACTTGTGACATCAAGTTTGCGCTCAATTGCTCTATTTACAAAATCTTCAATTTCTTTAATTTCTTCAGGCGTCATTTTGTGATCAAGATTAAAGTCAAAACGGAGCCTTTCAGGAGTGATGTTTGAACCTCTTTGTTCTGTTTGAGTTCCATACTTGTTTCTAAGAGCAGCCAAAAGTAAGTGAGTTGCTGTGTGGAGTTTTGCGTTTTCATAAGATGAATCTGCAAGGCCGCCCTTGAATGTTCCAGCTGAAGCTGTTCTACTTAGCTCTTGATGGGCTTTAAATGCCTCTTCATATCCAGCTTTATCTACTGCATATCCACGCTCTTTTGCAATTTCTTCAGTAAGTTCAAGTGGAAAACCAAACGTGTCAAATAATCTAAATGCGGCTTTTCCACTTATAATGTTTTCAACAATTTCACCTTCTTTTGCAAATTGCTTATGGCGTTCAATTCCACCAATAACTTTTTCAAACTCTTTAAAACCTTGATCAATTGCCTTAGAAAATTTTTCAACTTCGGCACCAAGTTCTGTTTTAACAAGTTCTCTATTTTTTACTAAAACATCATAATCATATGAATAGTAATCAATATATAAATCTGCAACATCAGCAAAGAATTTAGTGTCAAGCCCAATTTTTCTTGCGTGATTAACACTTCTTCTAATGAACCTTCTCAAAATGTATCCCTGCCCAACATTCGATGGTTTTACGCCAGTTTCATCACCTAAAATAAACACGCTGCTTCGAAGGTGGTCAGCCAAAATTCTGTATGATTTTACTGTTTCTGGTGAATTTTTAATTTCAGCTTTTTCATTCATAAAATCAATAACATCTTTAAATATGCCAACATCATAGCTCGATTCAACACCATTTAAAACACAGATTGTTCTTTCAACACCCATACCGGTATCAATATTTGGATTTTCCAAAAGTTTTGCCTTTTCGCCTGGATTGTCAATTTTGTATTGCATGAAAACATCATTCCAAATTTCATTGTACTTTCCACAGTGACATCCAGGTCTACAATTTGGAGAGCATTTTGGTTTTCCTGAATCATAAAACATTTCTGTGTCAGGACCGCATGGACCAACGCCACTTCCAAGACCCCACCAGTTGTCTTCTTTAGGATTAAAATAGATATGATCTTCAGCAAGGCCACATGCTTTCCATGTGTTTGCAGCAACATCATCACGAGGAGCGGTTTCATCACCCTCAAAAACAGTTACGGAAAGTCTGTCTACAGGAATTCCCAAATATTCTTTGCTAGTTAAAAATTCAAATGATAGTTTAATCATCTCTTCTTTTGGACATGATCCCATAAACCAGTTTCCAAGCATTTCAAAAAATGTGTTGTGATTGTAGTCACCAACACTGTCAATGTCTCCGGTTCGGATGCATCTTTGGGTGTCAAAAAGTTTTCTTCCAGATGGGTGTTTTTCTCCTAATAAATATGGCACAAGTGGATGCATTCCCGCAGTTGTAAACAAAACAGTTGGGTCGTTTTCAGGAACGACTGAGCTGTTTTTAATTTGAACAAATCCATGTTCACTAAAAAATTTTTTCCATAAAGATTTAAGTTGTTTATCTGTAATCATATTTGCCTCTTTTTGTTTTACAATGGGAATTATAATATAATTATAAAAAAAAATCAATTAAAACATTATTCTAATTGATTTTAAAGCAAAAGAAAAGCACCTAAAACTAGGTGCTTTTTTTGGTTTTAGACATTAAGCAATCTTAAAATGCTCTTATTCATAATCATGAATACTAAGTCACAAATCCAAACAATTGTGAAACCGAAGATAAGTCTGATAAGACCAGCAACGATTTTACCTTCTTGGAATCTTGTTACAAATCCGCAAACCCAAGATGTTACTGGGATGATTGCAAGGATTAAACTAACAATCCAGCTAAGACCAAAATAATCTGATTTCTTTGCCATATTTTGCACTCTCCTTTGAATTTCTACATTTAGTATAGTTTCATTTTATATTAAAATCAACTAAAAAATGTCTTTCTTTTTAAAATTTTGATGTTTTTTTGATAAACAAATTATTATAGGTTTTTATTCTAAATTAACATCAAGCAGAATATGTTTTATTAAAAGGAGAACAAAAATGAAAGATATTGTTAAAGCTTTTGATAAAATGCCATGGATTTTAAAACTTGTTTTAGCACTTCCCATTTTGGATATTGTCTGGGCAATTTATAGAATAGTTAAAGGAGCACAAACAAAAAATACTGGAATGATTGTAGTTGGAGCACTTTGGATTGTGTTTGGTTGTGTAATAACATGGCTTGTTGATTTTATTTGCATTATTGCATTCAAAAGACCAACAGTTATGGCATAAAGATATGGATTTTCCATATCTTTTTTTTAGCAAAATTTTTGAATGAGTTTATCATAATTATTAAAAAGAAAGCTTATAGGTATATCTAAACATGTGAATGATCCATACGATTTTGTTTTTGATAATTTTACTATGGCTTGAATATATGCCGTCATCACACTTGCCGTAAAATCAGGGTTTGATGACATTTTAACACGAAATTCAAGGCTTGATTTTTCGTGATTTGTGTGTATTATGTGTGACATAACTTCCCCTTTATGCATAAGTTTTTGCTTAATTTTTAAAAGTTCAATCCCACTTACAAAATTAACAATTGTTTTTTCACCTTTAAAATAATTTGGAATATTTTTTATTGCGTATTCAACTTTTGCCTGATGTTCCTTTTTACAATTTACAAAACATTCTCGAAAATGTAAATTTGATTTTTCAGTCAAATTTGCATTTCTTGCTTGCTTTACTTTTTCAATGTTTGGAATTGTGAATTCAACTCCGTCATCAACACCTTCAACTTGTCTAATTGCGTCGCTGTGCCCCATGCTTATTCCTTTTCCCCAAAAGGTTGTTGGTTCATTTTTTGTTATTGCATAAAACATTGCCCTAATTATGCTGAAAATTCCAGGATCCCAGCCACATGACATGATTGAAATGGTTTTATTTTCCTTGCAAATTTTATTAAGTTTTGAGTGTAATGTTGGGATTTTTGAATGTGTGTCAAAAGAGTTTATTGTGTTGAAATTTTTAGCTATTTCTGGGGCTTGAATTTCAATATCACTAAATGATCCGCCACACATAAGCATAACATCAATTTTTTTCTTATAAATTAATATGTTTTCCAATGGTTCAATTAAAGTTTTAAATGGTGAAGTTATTGTTCTTCTGGAAAATATCGCAACAAGATTATAGCTTGGATTTGAAAGAATGATTCGTTCGACTGCCTTTCCTAAATTTCCATAGCCGATTATACCTATGTTAATTTTCATATTGTTTTTTGATCTCCTTAAGTTTATTTATTACTTTGGCGTTAGGACTTGTTAATGGAAGTCTTGGATTACCGACATTTATTCCCATGAGTTGAAGATATTTTTTGACGCATATTGGATTTATGTCTAAAAAAAGGGCCTTATTTATTGGATAAAGAATATTTGATATGCGACGAGCGTTTTTATAATCAAAATTTAGGGCAAAAAAGCACTCTAAATCAACCAAATCTGGATAACAGTTTCCAGTGACTGAAATAACGCCCTTTCCGCCTGCCAAAATTGTTTCTAGGGTTAATTCATCATTGCCTGAATAGAGAGCAAAATCACTTTTTGTGTTTAAAATTATGTCTTTAATTTGATTCAAATTTCCACTCGCTTCTTTAATTCCAACAATATTTTTAATTCTTGAAAGTTTGATGACGGTTTCCGGAAGTAGATTTACGCCAGTTCTTGACGGAACATTGTAGAGTATTATTGGAATTTGAGATTCAGTTGCGATTGTTTTGAAATGTTGGTAAAGTCCATTTTGATTGCATTTATTGTAGTATGGAGTGACAACTAAACAAGCTGAAGCTCCAAGTGCTTTTGCTTCTTTTGCAAACGATACAGCTATTTTTGTGCTATTTGAACCAGTACCAACAATTATTGGAATTTTTGAAGCAGTGATTGTTACTACAAATGAAATGATTTTCTTTCGTTCTTCTGGTGTTATTGTTGCAGCCTCGCCAGTTGTTCCAAGAATTACTAGTGCTTTTGTTCCAGAAACAATTTGACGGTCAACAAGTTGCTTTAAAACCTGATAGTTTACATTTCCGCTTTTATCAAAAGGTGTAATGAGTGCAGTGCATGAACCCTCAAAAATCATAGTTATCTCCTCTAACAAGTTATTCAAATAACAAAAATTATGTTTACAAAATGCTTAAATGAAATTTACAAAGGATTAATAATTGAGTATAATTTTTTTTAGTGAGGTAAATTATGGAAAAAACAAATGTAGAAAAATTAAAAACATATTCCCTATTTATTTTGAAACCAGGATTTTTGTTTCACAAAGAAGGACTTGATGATGTTTTAACACAAAATGGAATTGTGATTATTGATCAAGTTGCTGGCGCAATTGACAGAAAAGAAATTGAAGTTCACTATGAAGAGCACAAAGGCAAATCTTTTTATGACGGACTTGTAAATTATATGGCTGAAGGTGAAGTTATTGGCCTACCACTTTTTGATAATAAAGTTATCACAATGCTTATTTCAAGTTCAAATGCAGATGAGCTTGAACCAGATTTTATTTTGAGAACTAGAAAACTCGTTAAAGAAGTTTTAAGACCAATGTTTGAACTTCAAAATGATGATCCAAGATTTGAAAGTTTAAAACTTAATGCTGAAGAAATTAAAGAAATTAAGATGACGGCAAATGGAATTCATGCATCTGATGGTCCTGAATCAGCTTATAGAGAAGTTATTCATTTCTTCCCTAACTATGCAGAATTGTTAGAGAAACCACAAAATTAAATTTATCAAAAAATACAACTTAAATGTGTTAACGATTAACTAAAATAAAAAGCACCAAGTAATTGGTGCTTTTTATTATTTAATTTAGCTAATTAAAAATAAAAAGCCTAAATAATTAGGCTTTTTTGGTGCTGATGGCCGGACTTGAACCGGCACGGATATTTCTACCCGAGGGATTTTAAGTCCCTTGCGTCTACCTGTTTCGCCACATCAGCATATATTTTGGAGGCGACACTCGGAATCGAACCGAGGAATGGAGGTTTTGCAGACCTGTGCCTTACCGCTTGGCTATGTCGCCGTAAAAGTGCAAACGGCAAGTTTTTCAACCCGCCGCTCTCACCTTCTTCTTTGGAGCGGGAAACGAGATTCGAACTCGCGACATCTGCCTTGGCAAGGCAGCGCTCTACCACTGAGCCATTCCCGCATAAAATAAAATTACTCGCCCGCACCGATAAGTGCAGTGCGAGTAATAAAGCTGGTGGGGGCTATAGGGCTCGAACCTATGACCGCCTGCTTGTAAGGCAGGTGCTCTCCCAGCTGCGCTAAACCCCCACGTTCTTGACGAACAATAGTAATATATCAAATATTTAATTTAATTGCAAGCATTTTTATAAAAAAATTAAAATTTAATTTAAAATTATTTTAGATAATGAGTGGCTATTTGATATTTTTGCCCCTTTTTCAAGAACTTTTGTGAATAATGGAACATCTTTTTTAATTTGTTCAAGAATCTCCCGTGCCAATGAATAGTTTTCTGACATAAGCCGCATTATTAGCCCATTATCGTCACCATGTTGATTGGTTCCAAGAACACTTCCTGCCCCACGAGTTTTTAAGTCAAATTCAGCTATGTCAAATCCATCTGTGTGATCCTTGAAATATGCAATTCGCGCAAAAGATTTTTCATTAAGATTATCAGCAAGACAAAAACAATTAGATTCCTTTCCATCTCGCCCAATTCGTCCACGGAGTTGGTGAAGCGTTGCAAGACCAAAGCGCTCAGGTGATGCAATTACTAAAATGTCGCTTCCTTCAATATCAACACCAACTTCAATAATTGTGGTTGAAACTAAAATCTTTATGCTTCCATTTTTAAATGATTCAATTACTTTATTTTGATTTTCCTTTGACAGTTTTCCATGAATTAATCCAACTTGAGTTTTATCAAATTTTTTGCATAAAAATGTGTACATATTTTTTGCGGATAGTGCAATTTCTGAATCATCATCATTTTCTTCATCAATTTTTGCACAAACAACAAAAACCTTGGAATTTTGTTCAATCTTTTTTTGAATGTAATTCCACATGTCATTTTGTTTTGATTTTATAACTATATTAGTTTGAATATTAACGCGATGTGGGCGTGAGAGCAATTTAGATATATCTAAATCGCCATAAAAAACAAGTGAAAGTGAACGAGGTATTGGGGTTGCACTCATAACAAGAATATCAGTTGTAATTCCTTTATTTTTCAGCATTTTACGCTCTTCAACTCCAAAGCGATGTTGTTCATCAATTACAGCAAAAGATAAATTTTTGAAATTTATATTTTGTGAAAGCAGTGCGTGAGTTCCAATTATTAAATTTGCCTCCCCTCTTTCAATTTTTGATAAAATTTCATTTTTTTGTTGCGCAGATTGTGAGCCTGTTAAACACACTATTGAAAATCCAAGATTATTAAAAATTTTTTGTGCGGTGTTAAAGTGTTGAGAAGCTAAAATTTCAGTTGGCGCAATAATTGCCGACTGAAAGCCATTTTTTAGTGCAATAAACGCACCAAATAATGCTACCATAGTTTTTCCAGATCCAACATCACCCTGAAGAAGTCTGTTCATTGAAAATTTTGACAAAAAGTCATTTTCAATATCATGACATGCTTTAATTTGATCATAAGTAAGTTTAAATGGGATAAGTTTTTCAAATTCTTCTAAAAGACCAAAAATTTTTGTGTAACTTGATTTTCTGGTTTCACGAAGCATCATTTTATTATAGTCGTTGATTGCAAGAATTGGGATTAAGCTTTCAAGCTCAATTCTACTTTTGCAACGGCTCAATATTTCGTCATCATTTTGAGTTGGATTATGGATGATTTTGTAAGCATCACGAATGTTCATTAAATTATATTTTGATAACAATTTATTTGGCACAAATGTTGGAATTTCCAGCATTTCAAGTGATTCATTGATTGCATCATGAATAATTTTTTGACCAATTTTTTCAATTGAATGATAGACTGGAAGAAAGTTTTCACCATTAAGTTTTTCAATAAATTTTGAAAGATTTACATTAAATGTGTTCTTTTTTGTTTTACTGTTTTTACCAAATAAAAAAAGTTCTGCACCAAGATACAGAGTTGATTTTAGATATGTTTGATTAAACCATACAGCGTTGAATTTATGCCCAACCTCATCAGCCATTTTGCAGGTTATAAATGACATTTTTCCACGCACATGAACAATTGAAGGATTGTCAATTACAGTTGATTTAATAATTCTGGCTTTTCCGTCATCTGAATATGGTTCGGTTTTTGAAAAATCATAATACTTATATGGATAGTAATTTATTAAATCATATGGAGAAAAAATGCCATTTTCATTAAATGACTTTTCCCTCGCCGGACCAATTCCTGATAAATCCTTCAATTCCATATGCAAATTATATCATAATTATAAAAATTTTCACAACAAAAAAGGAATGACAAAGTGTCATTCCTGAATAATTATTCAAGTGAAATAAGATAGTAATAAATTGGTTGATTTCCTTCATGGCAATCAATTTCAAGATCTGGATACTTTTCCTGAAGGGTTTCAACAAGTTTTCCAGCATCTGCAGGGTTAACATCATTTCCATAGAAAAGTGAAACAGTTGAAACTTCGTCAGTCATAAGTTTTTCAATTGTGTCTTCAGTAACTTTGCTTACATCATTTCCCTTTGTTACAATTTTCTTTTCGCCCAAACCAATGATGTCATTTTCTTTAAGTTTAAATCCATCAATTGAAGTTGAACGAACAGCGTATGTAACTTGACCTGAAATTACGCCCTTAATTGTTTCTTCAACATTTGCTTTATTTTCCTCAATTGAAAGTTCTGGATCAATTCTAATTGCTGCAGAAATTCCTTGAGGAATTGAAGTTGTTGGAAGAACAAAAATGTTACGTTTTGAAAGATCATTTGCAAGTTCTGCTGCTAAAATGATATTTTTGTTATTTGGAAGAACAAAGATATTCTCTGCTGCAACGCTGTCAGCGGCTTTTGCAATGTCATCGGCGCTTGGGTTCATTGTTTGTCCACCCTCAATTACATAGTCAACATTGAGATCTTTAAATAGATTTGAAAGACCTTCACCAGCGCAAACTGCAATAACACCAAGTTTTTTGAGTTCTTTTTGCTCTTGTTTAACTTTAAGTGCTCTGTTTTGTTCAAGCATATTTTCAATTTTAACACCATTAAGCTCACCAAGTTTGAGGGCGTTTGTGAGAGCAACTCCTGGTTGATTTGTGTGAACATGGACCTTAACAAGACTTAAATCACCAATGCAGATGACGGAATCACCAATGCTCATAAGTGTTTCACGAAGTTTGTCAATATCTGCAATGGTTGTTTTTTTGTTGATATTGATTACAAAGAATTCAGTGCAATATGCAAATTCAATGTCTGCCAAGCTATTGTAGTCAACCATTTCAGTTGCAAAATCATGACCAGGGGTTCCTTCAACTTTATCAGTGTCTGCTGAAAGTTTAAGTTCACTTTCATCACCTGAAACAATTTTATAGAATCCGTTAAAAACAACAAGAAGGCCTCTACCACCAGAGTCAACAACACCAGCCTTTTTAAGAACTGGGAGAAGTTCAGGAGTCATTGCCAAAGCTTCTTCACCAACATCCAAAACTTGTTTCATGAAATCTTTGATTTCAGTGGTTTTCTTAGCAATTTTTGTTGATGCTTCAGCCATCATTCTAATAACAGTTAAAATTGTTCCTTCTTTTGGTTTTGTAACTGCTTTATAAGCAATGTTAGCACCTTCAACAAGCGCATTGGCAAAATCCATAGCTTTAATTTCTTTAAGGTTAACAAGTGATGATGTCATTCCCTTCAAAATTTGAGAGAGAATAACACCAGAGTTTCCTCTTGCACCTTTAAGTGCACCCTTGCTGATTGCATCACAAATTGACTCCATGTCATTATTTGCGCACATGTTGAGTTCTTTAACAGCTGACTTCATTGTGAGAGTCATATTTGTTCCAGTGTCCCCATCAGGAACTGGGAAAACGTTTAATGAGTTTACATATTCTTTATTTTCATCGAGGTAGTTTGCACCTGAAACCACCATTTTACGGAGCATTGCTCCAGTGATAACTTTATCCATCTTATCTCCTAGTTTATTGTTTTGGACAGCAAAACATAAGGCCCATTTCGCCCCTCTGTTTAAACTTTAACTCCAACAACATTAATATTTATTGAATCAACAATCATGCCGGTGAATTGTTCAACATTGTATTTTACAAGGCGTCTAACAGATTCAGCGACAGCGTTTATACTTACACCATATTTAAGGATGATGTCAAGATCTATGTTTATTCTGTCATTGATTGTTGTTACTTTAATTCCGCGTGGTCTATATTTTTTTCTAAAGAGCTCACGGATTGAATCAGCAAATTTATTTGTTACAAGATCAACAACACCATATACATCAAGTGCAGAATGTGCAACAATCAAAGCGACTGACTCGTCTGTAACAGAAATCTTTCCATAGGAATTGACTGTATTAACTGACATAACTTTCTCCTTAATTCAATTTGTGGGCACCAAAAAGCTGGTTTTACCCAACAAACCTATAACTATGATAAATCATTCTAGAAAAAAAATCAACAATTTATTTGATTTAAAGTAGTTATTTGTTAAATTTTTTAAATAATTTTAATATTTACTTGCAAATTCAACTTTCCTATGTTATTATATACAAGGTTATTCAATACGCCTAGGAGGTAGAACTTAATGAGCAGAGTATGTAGTATTTGTGGAAAAGGCCCAAGCGCGGGAAATTCTCGTAGCCACGCTTTAAATATATCTAAAAGAGTATATAGACCAAATCTTCATAAGCAAACAATTGAAGTTGACGGAAAAGTTCAAACAGTTTATGTTTGCACAAAGTGTATGAAGGGTTCAAAAAAAGATAAATAAAAAAATACCAGCAGATTGCTGGTTTTTTTATTCAAAATAAGGAGTGGGATTCCCCCACTCCTTATTTTTGTTTTCTCACAAACAATTTTAGTATACCAGATAAAAATTTTGGTGCTTTAATGCACATTATGGTCATAGACTTCCCTCCTAATTACTTCCATTATATGAAAGTGAAGTTTATGATGTTAATTTTTAAAAAATTTAGAAATATTTCCAAGAATATCTTTACCTTTTAGTTGTTTAATTGTTTTTCTCATGTTTTTAGATTCAAACACGGTTTTTCCACTGACAATGATATTTGCTCCCATCTTTCTTAAAATTTTGGAGTTCTTAACTGTTACGCCACCATCAATTTCAATTAACACATGCTTATCTAAATCACGAATTTCAGCAATTTTTTCAGCCATTCCAGGAATAAATTCTTGGCCGCAAGCCCCAGGTTTAACACCCATAACAAGAACAATATCAACAAGTTTTTGCTCCAATATGTCTTTAATTTTTAAGGCTGGAGTTTTTGGGTTAATGGCAATTCCTGTAACAACATTACTTTCCTTAATTTTTTTAAGGGTTTGAGTCAAGTTTTTTGTTGCTTCATAATGAATTGTTAAAATGTCGGCACCGGCGTCAATATACTTATCAATAACTTCATCAGGATTTTCCACCATCAAGTGAACATCAAGCATTAAATTTGTTTTATCTCTGATTTTATCAACCAAAGTGTAGTCAAAAGTTTTATTTTTAACAAAAACACCATCCATAACATCAAGGTGAACAAAGTTTGCACCTGCTTTTTCAATGTTAACAAGTGCTTTATCTAGCACCTCATCATTTTTATAATCAATTGCAATGATTGATGGTGAAACACGAATTAATTTTGGCATCTATTTACCCTCCTTTAATTTTGATCTACGAAGTTGTCCACATGCACCAGATATATCGCTTCCAAGCGTTCTTCTGGTTGTTGCTGAGACTCCAAGTTTTTTAAGTTCTTCCCAAAACTCTGCTTGTTTTTGTTTACTTGCAGGTTTAAGAGCAGGGTTTTCTTCAACTGAGTGAGGAGTTGTGTTGATTGGAATTAAGTTAAAATGAGAAGAAATCCCCTTTGAAAGTTCTTTAAGCCTTTCGGCGTCTTCTTTATTTGTGTTCATATCAAGAGTGATATATTCAAAAACTATTCTTCGTTTAGTTTTTTCAAAGTAATAGCGAATTGCAAAAAACAGCTCTTTTAATGAAATTCCACGAGCCACTGGCATAATTTTTTTACGCTCTTCTTCAGTTGATGCATGAAGTGAAATTGTTAATGTTATTCCAAGATCTTCATCCGCAAGAGCCTTTATTTTTTCAGCCAGTCCACAAGTTGAAAGTGAAATGTTACGTTGTGATAAGTTGAAGTTTTCTTTGCTTGAAATGAGCTTGATGAATTTTACAACATTATCATAGTTGTCAAGAGGTTCGCCACATCCCATTAAAACAATGTTTGTAATTTTTCTATCTGATTTGCTTCCACCAATATGGCGATTAACAGCAAGAACTTGACCAAGCATTTCTGCAGGAGTTAAGTTGCGAACTAAACCATCAATGCCAGTTGCACAAAATGCACAACCCATCCTGCACCCAACTTGTGTTGAAATGCAAATTGTGTTGCCATATTTATAATTCATCAAAACACCTTCAACAATGTTTCCATCTGCAAGTGACAAAAGATATTTTTTTGTTCCATCACGGCTTATAAGTTCCCTTTCAATTTTAACAGGTTCATCATCATAAACCTCTAAAAGTTTGTTTCGAAGTTCCTGAGGAATGTTTGTCATTTCACTTATACGCTTATAGTCACCGAGCCAAGCATAAATTTGTTCGGCGCGGTATCGTGGCATTTTTTCAACAATTGCAGAAAGTTCTTCTTTTAATTCCGAAAGTGAAAGGTTGTAAATGTTTTTTTTCATTACCCACCTCTAACTTCTAAATTTTTAAATACATCAAAATGAGAGACTTTTCTTCCATTAAGAACATCTTTTCCTGAAAGGATTTTTGTTCCTGGAAGTTGAATTTCAAGAATTTCAATTGCACCATCAGCAGTTTTTACAAAAAGACCACGTTTTGGTGAACTTTCTGGAAGGACGGTTCCAACTGCAAGTGCCATTGATTCTGGAGAAATATCAATATCTGCAACTTTCGCTCTATAAACTTTGACAAGCATGTTGTTAAGATATGTTCGTGAAATTGGATTTGGATTTGTTCCAAGAATTAAACACTTGATTTCTCTTGAAGATTTTTCCCAGTTGATGACGGCATCTTCTTTATCAATTTTTTTTGTGATTGTTGCGTAAACATGTTCTTGTTTTACAAAAGTTGCACTTCCATCTTCAAGCCTATCAATTACATCCAAAAGTAAGTTTCCGCCAATGATTGAAAGTTTGTTTGTAAGTTCACCAGCTGTTTCATTTTCACCAATTTTTGTTTTTGCAATTGCAATGATGTCGCCAGTGTCTAGGCCAATTTCTGTTTTCATTACAGTTACACCAGTTTCAGTGTCGCCATGAATTATTGCGGATTGAATTGGCGAAGCTCCACGATATTTTGGAAGAATTGATGCATGAACATTAATTGTTCCAAATTTGGCAATATCAAGCACTTGTTGGCTTAAAATTTGTCCATAGGCTGCAGTTATCATTAAATCAGGAGAAAGTGCCTTTAAATCAACAATTCCATCTCGTGAGATTTTTGGAAATTGAAAGAGAGGAATTCCATTTTTAAGAGCATATTCTTTAACTGGAGAAAACACAACCTTATTTCCTCTTTCACTAGGTTTATCAGGTTGAGTTACAACTGCAACAACTTCATGTTTTGATTTTATAAGCATATCTAAGCAATTTACTGCAAATTCAGGCGTTCCTAAAAAAATTATTCTCATTTAATCGTTTCCTTTTGTTGCTTTTTCTTGCGATTGTATTCATCGCGATCATTAAACATTTCTATTGCTTTATCAATATATAAAATTCCATTTAAGTGATCAAGTTCATGGCAGAAGCATTTTGCCTCAAATCCAGTAAATTTTTTTGAGATTTTTTTGCCAGTTCTGTCTTGATATTCAACCCAAACCTTTTCAGGTCTTTCAACAATTCCACACTTTCCTGGAACTGATAAGCATCCTTCAATTTTAATTTTGTTTTCACCCTCTTGTTTAATGATTGAAGGATTGATGCATTCTCTGATGAATTTTGGATTTGCATGCATAACAAAAACTCTTTTCAAAACTCCAACTTGAACAGCTGAAAGTCCCGCACCGTCATTGGCATGCATGGTGTCAATCATGTCATCAATCAGTTCACCGAGCCTAGTATCAAAATTTAATACTGGCTTTGAGATTTTTCGGAGGGTTTCATCACCTTCGTGTATAATTTTTCGTATTGCCATAAGTTCTCCTTAACTTAAATTTTGAGGGTTTATTTCAACAAAAACGCTAGTTCCATTTTTGTTTAATTTATCTGCTAGATCAAATAATTTGTTTGTTATTTCATCCGCCTTTTCAGTTTTGAGCCTCATTAAAATTTGAATCCTAAACTTGTTTTGAATTTTTCCTATTGGCGATTTCATTACGCCTAAATAAACAAATTCATTGCTATAGTCTTGTTGGATTTTTCTTACTTCATCATAATACACCTTTGCAGTGGTTTTTGCAATATTTTCTTCAGTGTGAGTGAAAAGAATCCTTAAAATGCGTGTGAATGGCGGATACATTGTAACTTGACGAAGATTAATTTCTTTTTTATAGAATGCTGGATAATCATAACTGCTTGCAAGACGATAGGTGTAATGCCTTGGAACATATGTTTGAAGATAAATTTCTCCAGGCTTATCTGCCCTTCCAGCTCGCCCAGCCACTTGCGTAATTAATTCAAAAGTTTGTTCGCTTGCTGTGTATGATGACTGATATAAACTTACATCTGCATCAATAATTCCAACAAGTGTTACGCTTGGAAAATCGTGACCTTTTGCAATCATTTGTGTTCCAACTAACACTTGAGTTTTTCCACTTCTAAAATCAGACAAGATTTTAAGATGAGAGTCCTTGGTTTTTGTTGTGTCATTATCCATTCTTGAAACTGATACACCAGGAATCAGTTGCTGCAATTCGTGAACAACTCTTTCTGTCCCAATTGACCCACGCGAAAGCTCTGTGTTTCCACATTCTGGGCACTCAGTAAACACTTTATATCGATTTCCACAATAGTGACATTTTAAAACATTTTCTTGTTTGTGCAAAACAAGTGAAACATCACAGTCTTGGCACTTTGCAACAAAACCACATTTTTTACACATTAAAAATGATGCGAAGCCACGGCGATTTATAAACAGCATTGCCTGATTTTTTTCAGCAATGGTCCTTTTTAGTGCATCTTCAAGTTCGTGTGAAAATATGCTGGTGTTTCCAGTTTTTACTTCATTTCCCATATCAATAATTTTGAGTGGCGGAAGTTCACGCTTGTTTATGCGCTCTTTCATTTCCAGAAGTTGATATTCATGAAGCATTGCATGGTGATAGCTAATTAAACTTGGGGTTGCACTTCCAAGTACAAGTGAACAATTTGAAAGTTTTGCTCGTTGTTTCGCAATTTCAATTGTGTTATACCTAGGATTTGATTCACTGTTATATGAATTGTCATGCTCTTCATCAATAACAATGAGACCAATGTTTTTTAATGGGGCAAAAATTGCGGATCTTGCACCAATAACAATTTTAGCTTCACCGAGCAGAATTCTTTCCCATTCATCAAAACGCTCGCCTGCTGAAAGTCCAGAGTGCAAAATTGCAACTTCATTTCCAAAACGAGAACGGAAATTCATTAAAACTTGAGGAGTTAATGAAATTTCAGGAACAAGCATTATTCCGGTTTTATTATTTTTTAACACCTCTTGCATGCAGTGCATATAAACTTCTGTTTTTCCACTTCCGGTTACACCATGAAGAAGATATATGTTATTTTCAGTTGTAATTCGTTTAACAATTTGGGATTGAAGACTTGTTAAAGTTATGTTAGATTTATTTTCAATTTCAATTGATGTGTAAGGAGTTCGCCTTACAATCATGTCGCTTGTTGAAATTATGCCAAGGTCAATGAGTTTTTTAACTGATGCTTGATTAAATTTTTTGTTAAGATCAGTTTGATAGGCAGAGCCTTTTTCAAGTAAATAGTTAATCAGGCCGATGACGGCAGTTGCGTTTGACCTTATTTTTGAAAGATATTCTTTTGCCAATTGTTCATTTGCAATAAAACAGTTTGTTTTAACAAGTTCTTTAACGCGTCCATTTCGTAGTTCACTTGGTAAAAACAATCTTAGCGAATCACACATTCCAATATGGAATTTTTCACGCATAAATTTAGCAAGTTCAAGTTGGTCGGCTGTGATGATGGGAAATTTATCAATTGCAGAAATTATTTTTTTTAGTTTCGTTTCTTCTAAATCAGTTTCATTTGAAATGTTAATTAAATAACCTTCTTTAATGATTTTGCCAAAAGGAACATAAACCCTTGAGCCGACTTCAATTTTTTCGTCAGGTAAAATGTAGTCGAAAACCTTGTCAACCAAACTGCTTGCAATATCAACTATAACCTTCCCAATTAGCATAATTTCTCCATAAAAAAAGTTAGTATATGTTAATTATATACTAACTTTAAACTCTTGTCTAACAAAAACAAAACCTAGTTTTCTTGTTTCTTTGCAATTGTGTAAAGACCCTCATAAAATTCTTTACTTGCAAATTCAATTGGTTTAACTCTTTGATGGTTTTTGAAATACTCTGGTTTATTGAGCAAAAGTTCCTTTGCTCTTTTTGATACAAGTGAGCATAAAACATATTTGTTTCCCGCTTTTTCAATTACTGTTTCAATTGGTGGATAGAGCCATGACATAACTTTAATCTCCTTGCATTTTTATTTACTGACCTATTATAACACATTTTATATGTAAAATTGCAATAGTTTTTAATAAAAATTTATCAAAATTTTAAATTAGTGATTTAAATTCATCTTCAAACATTATTCTTATGCCAAGTTTCTTGGCTTTATCAAACTTACTTCCGGGGTTTTCTCCAACCAAAACAATATCCGTTGAGGCTGAAACACTTCCAATTGTTTTGCCCCCTTGCGATTCAATTATTTCAGATGCTTTGTCCCTTGAGAAACTTGCTAGGGTTCCCGTTAAAACGACCTTTTTGCCAGCAAAAAAGCCATTTGCATTCACTTCTTGTTCCGGTTCAATTGTTATAAATTTTAGTAGTTCATCAATTTCAACTCTGTTAAATTCTTCAGTGAAATAATGATGAATTTCAGTTGCTGTTATTTCGGCAATATCATCAAGTTCAATTAGTTCATCAATTTGTGATTTTGAAAGATTTTGAATTGACTTATAATGTTTTGCAAGTTGTTTGGCTGTTTTTATGCCAATATTTCCAATTCCAAGCGCAAAAATAAAGTTTGAGAGTTTTACATTTTTACTTTTTTCAATACTTGATAAAACATTATTAATTTTTTTATCCTTAAAGCCCTCAAGCGTTGAAAGTTCATGTGTTGTAAGTTTGTAGATATCACTGAAGGTTTTTGTTTGAAAAGTGTCGTATAAGGCTTCAAATGTTTTGATTGAAAGTCCATCAATGTTCATTGCGTTTCTGCTTGCAAATTGAGTCAGTTTTAAGACAATTTGAGCTTTGCAACCTAGGTGATTTGGACAGTAAAGTTCTGTTTCAGTATCTTCTAAAATTGCACCACAACAAGGACAAGTTTTTGGCTTTTCAATTGGAGTTGATGTTTCAAATGATTCTGCAACTGAAAGAATTTCAGGAATAACATCATTGCTTCTTCGAATGAAAACTCTGTCACCAATTTTAACACCTTTTCTGTTAATGTCATTAAAGTTGTTTAATGTTGCTCTTTTTATTGTTACGCCACAAAGTTCAACTGGTTCAAGTTCGGCAACGGGTGTTATTTTTCCAGTTCTTCCAACTTGCCAGGTTATTGAGTTTAATATTGTTGAAGTTTCTTCTGCTTCAAACTTATATGCTATTGCCCAACGAGGGACTTTTTCAGTGAAACCAAGACGATCACGGATTGATTCATTGTTAATTTTTATTACCAATCCATCAATTAAAAAATCAAGTTTGTTTCGTGATTTATTAACTTCGTTAATAATTTTTTCAATTTCTTCTATTGAATTTACTTTTTTAAAGAAATTTCCAACTAAAAATCCTTGTTCTTTTAAAAATTTACAAATTTCTTCTTGAGAAGCAAAGCTTTTATTTGGAGAGAAATTTATGTTATATGCAAAAAAGTCTAAATTTCTTTTTGCTGTTTCTTTTGGATCAAGATTTCTAATTGCACCAGCAACGGCATTTCTTGCATTTTTTAATTTTTCATCAGTTTTTGAGTTGTATTTTTCCAGTTCTGAAAGTTTTATAATTCCCTCACCCTGAATGTCAATTCTTCCAAGATATGGGATTGTTAGAGGAACTGTTCTAATGGTTTTTACTTGTTCAGTTACATCTTCGCCAATTTCACCATTTCCACGAGTTGCAGCTTGAATAAGTGAACCTTTGTTATAAGAAAGAGAAAGTGAAAGTCCGTCAAATTTGTATTCTACGGAAAATTCCGGATTAAACGAAAAGATGTTTTGATTTCTTATATTCCAATCTTCAATTTCGGTGATGGTTTGGGCCTTTCCAAGGCTATACAGTTTTCTTTCATGAGTTATTTTTTTAAAACCATCTAAAACTTCTCCACCCACTTTTTTTGATGGAGAATTTTCAAGGACAATGCCAGTTTCTTTTTCAAGATCTAACAACTTGTAATAAAGAGAATCCCACTCCTTATCAGAAATTGTTGGATTGTCAAGAACATAATAGTCATAACTTGCCTTATTTATTTTTTCAATTAGTTGTTTCATTTCAACTATTTGTGATTGGTTGTCTTTATTCATAAATCACCTTAATTATCAATTATTTCAAGCTTTGCATACTTAAGTGAAAGAGTTTTAATTCCAACGCTATCAAAGCGAATTGTTACAAATGCACTTGCAAAATCTGTTACACCAAGAGTTACGGTTCCGTCTCCAAAGTGAGCATGATGAACTCTTGTTCCATTTTTGAATTTTGCATAGTCAGCGGCGGTTAATTTTGGAGAATTATTAACTGCTGAAGTTTCGGGCTTTTTGTTTGAAACATCAACAATGTTTACATGGCTTGACATTCTTGAGTCAAGTGACTCTCTTTTTGATGATGAGTTTAAATAATCTCCAAAGCCAGATTCTTCCAAATTTGTTTTTGAGATAATTGAGTTGTTTGATTGAGTTTTTTTGAAGTCATCAAACATTTCAGGAAGAAATCTTGATGGCATTGTGTATTCAGTGCGTTTTGTTTCAAAACTAAATTTAACTTTACTTCGTGTTAAATAAACCTTATTTTTTGCTCGGGTCACTGCAACATACATAAGTCGCCTTTCTTCTTCAAGATCATTTGGATCGGTGCTGTTTATTGCTCTTGAAAGAGGAAATAATCCATCATTAAGTCCAATAATAAAAACTGTGTTAAATTCAAGACCTTTTGCAGAGTGGATAGTCATTAACGAAACAAAGTCATCGCTGTCGTTCATTGAATCAATATCTCTCATTAATGTTATTGATTGCAAAAAATCTTCAATTGAAGATCCTTCATTGCTTGAAGCATATTCATTAACCGATTTTAAAAAGTCATCAACATTCAAGCATTTGTTAAGATCATCTTCTGTTTTTGTTCCAATGGCTTCTTTAATGCCAACCTTTTTAACTAAATATGATGCAAAATCCTCAAGGTTCATTCCCTCTTTTTTTTCATTTAAATCTAAAAATAAATCACGGATAGAATTTAATTTATTTAAAAGAGACCCTTTAATTCCGTAGTTTGATGCATTGCAAATAACCTCCATCATACTCACATCATTTGTTCCTGCAATATCTAAAATTTCAGCTATGCTTACATCTCCAATTCCCTTTTTTGGAAATGAAAGCATTCTCATTGTTGCCTCTGTGTCATTAGGATTTGCAATTAAGTAAAGATATGATGTTGTGTCTTTAATTTCCTTGCGTTCAAAGAACTTGTAGCCGCCATATACTTTATATGGAATGTTATATGTTAAAAGTTTTTCTTCAACAACGCGTGAAAGTGAGTTAACTCTCATCAAAATTGCAAAATCGGAATATTTTGCACCCAAATTTCTAACCCTTGATTCAATTGTTTCAGCAACAAATTCTGCCTCTTCAATATCATTGTAAGTTTGTTTGACTTCAGGAATTTCGCCATCATTATTTTCAGTCCAAAGATTTTTTTCAATTCTAATTGTGTTGTTTTTGATGACTTTGTTTGCAATTTCAACAATCTTTTTTGTTGAACGATAGTTTTGCTCAAGTTTAAATACTTTGCAGTTTGGAAAGTCTTTTGTAAAACTTTTAACATTTCCAACTTGGGCTCCACGCCATGAATAGATACATTGATCTTCATCACCAACAGCCAAAATGTTGTTGTATTTATTAGCGAGAAGTTTAACAAGGTCATATTGGGCACCATTGGTGTCCTGAAATTCGTCAACATAAATGTATTTAAATTTGTTTTGATACATATCAAGCAGGTCTGGAAATTTAACAAAAAGTTGATAAGTTTTTAAAAGAAGATCATCAAAATCAAGTGCGTTAGCCTTAAAAAGTTCCTGTTCATAATCTTTAAAAACGCCGGTTATAATTTCGCATTTTTTCTTATCGCGGATATATTTTGAATAATCATCTGGAGAAAGAAGGTTGTTTTTTGCATTTGAAATATGCCAAGCAAATGTTTCAACATTTATGTCGGTGCTTCTATTTTCCAAAACACGTTTAATTACCCTTTCTTTTTCCGTGTCGCCATAAATTGAAAAATTTTTTGAATAGCCAAGAAGATCAATGTTTCTTCTTAAAATTTTTGAACACATTGCGTGAAAAGTGCAAACCCACATGTCGCCAAGATTATCAATCATTTTTTCAAGACGCTCTTTCATTTCATTTGCTGATTTATTTGTGAAAGTGATTGCAAGAATGTGACTGGGGTTTATGCCTTCATCTTTAACCATGTGAGCAATTCGGTGGGTTAACATTCGAGTTTTTCCACTCCCAGCCCCTGCTGTAACTAAAATTGCCCCATCAATGATTGATGCAGGAATGCGCTGTTCTTCATTTAAGTTTTCTAAAATCTCGCTATTCATATTTTCTCCTAATAAAAATATTTTAACACAAAACAAAAATTTCGTAAATAAAAAATAGCGCTGAACGCTATTTTAACCATCAAGTTTATTTGATAAGTAATATTCACGAATTCTGTTGTATCGCTTAGAAATGTCAATGATATACATTTCTTTTTCAGTTTGAGTTAGCGAGTCAAAAAATTTTTTATCTGTTAAATCATGAAGCGGATTAATTTTATCAGGATTTGTGTCAAGAATTTTTTTTACTTTGTCATATAGTGGATCATCTTCAATTTTTTGTTTTCCAGCAACAATTTTATATGTTGTTGGTGAAAGATATGCATGTGTTTGTTTTTCTTCAATTTGTTCATTTGTTTTTCCAGCAGACGCAAGTCTTTTTTTAGCCTTTTGTGCAAGTAACTTTAAAGCACTTGATTTCATAAACATACTCCTTGAAATAAAATACAGACAGAATTTTATCACAAGAAAATCCAATATTTTTTCATTCGCAATAAAAGACATTTTTTTACAAAAAAAGGCAAAAGAAAAGCAGGTATAAAACCTGCCTCAAAATTAACCTTTTCTTGCTCTCTTTCTTGCATTTTCGCTTTTAAGCTTTTTTGCAACAGAAGGTTTTACATAAGCCTCCTTTTTTCTGATGTCGCCGATGATACCATCTTTTTGACATTTTCTTTTCCATCTTTTAAGTGCGCTGTCAAGGCTTTCGTTTTCTCCAACTTTAACGGTTGTCATTATGTATTTCACCTCCTCTTGCTTGAACTAGAAAACATTATAACACACATTACTATTAATGTCAAATGTAAAATTTTTCTTTTAAAATTGCAAAATGCAAAATTTGTTTTTTTGCAAATTTTTCTAAAAAACACTAAAAATTAAAGCGATTTTCAAGAAAATATTGATTAAATTGCGTTTTTTAATTTAATTAACAATTTCAGCAAGTGCCCCATCATTGTAAATTTCTTTTATTAAAACTTGCTTAATTTCATTTGATTTTAATTTTTCATTTGATGGGATGTAGCATAATATAAAATTTTTAGTGTGTGCTAAATAATAACCATTTTTTTCATTTTCAATTATAACCTCATGAATTTTACCAATATTTTTAGTTATAAATTCATTACGGTTTTGTGTGGCAAGTTCAGTCATTTTCTTTACTCTATCATCAACATTTTTTGCAACCATTTTAAATTTTTCTGCTGCTGTTCCCGACCGTATTGAATATGGGAAGATGTGCATATCACTAAATTTAACATCACGAACAAAGTTTAAACTTTCTTCAAAATCCTCTTCTGTTTCAGTTGCAAAACCAATAATTATGTCAGTTGTGATTCCTGCATTTGGAAAATATTTTCTGATAAGGTCAACCTTGGTTTTAAAATCTTCTTTTGTGTAGTGTCGATTCATATGTTTAAGTGTGTTATTTGAACCACTTTGAAGGCTTAAATGAAATTGATCACAAAAGTTTTTATATGTTGAAAGTTCTTTCAAAAATTCATCAGTAATTACATTCACTTCAAGTGATGAAAATCTAAATCTATTTTCTTTATTTTTGAAAAGTCTAGCAATTTCAATAAGGCCATCACTACCAGGAATATCCTTACCATATGCAGATAGATTGATACCAGTAATTACAATTTCTTTTGCAATTTTACAAATTTTTTCAAGCTCATCTTTAATTTCTTCAAGTGGAAAGCTTACTTCCCGTCCACGAAGATATGGAATTATGCAGTATGTGCAAAAATTATTGCAGCCGTTTTGAACCCAAAGATCAGCTCTTGTTCTTGTTGTAATTCGATATACTTTGTTATTAGCTGATTTGAAATTGTCATTTTGCAAAATTTTATCTGCAAGCCTGATTTTGTTTTCGGTTCCAATAACATATTTAACATTTTGTTTTGTAGTGAAATTTTCTGGGCCCTTTTGACTCGAGCATCCGCATACATATATTTCAGCATTTTTGTTTAGTTTCAAAATTTTTGAAATGTAATTTCTTGATTTTCTTTCAGCTTCATTTGTAACTGCACAAGTATTAATTACATATATATCACTTGTTCCTAGCCCCATAGAAACATCATATCCAAAAGATTCAAGTTTTTCGCCAATTGATTCACTTTCAACTTGGTTAACTTTACAACCAAGCGTGATTATTGATATTTTTTTCATCTCTTCCTCTAATTTTCTAAAATTTGCATTGCAAGTGCTGTGCAGGCAATTGCAGCTGTTTCTGTTCTTAAAATTCTTTTCCCAAGTGAAACAATTATTGCTCCACAATTCTTTAATAATTCAATTTCATTTTTAGAAAAGCCACCTTCTGCACCAATCATTATTGCAATATTTTTTAGTTTGTTTTTACCTTTAGTAAGTTCATCAACAAGAGTTCTTCCATCTTCAGCTTCATATGCAACAAAAAAGGCATCAAAATCAGAAATTTTATTTTTTAATTCGGTTAATTTAACCGTATTTTCAATTTTTAATATGGTTGCTCGTCCACATTGTTTTGATGCTGAAATTGCTATTGAGTAAAGGCGTTCAGCTTTAGTTGAATTTCCTTTAACATCACAAAATTCACTTTCAAATAATGCTAATGTTGTGGCGCCAAGTTCAGTGATTTTTTGAGTGATTAAGCTTAATTTGTCGCCTTTTGCAAGTGCTTGAAAAATTGTTAAATTAATTGATGGTTCAGCAGAAGAATTTTCTTCTTTTTCAATAAAAATTTCAGCTTGCTTTTTTGAAATGTTTTTAACAATTCCAAAATAAAATTTACCATTTCCATTGAAAAGACAAATTGAATCTCCAACTCTAGTGCGCATTACATTTGCAAGATGATGAAATTCTTCGCCTTCAAGAGTTATATTTTGACCAATAGTTAAATTTGAATTTACATAATATCTTTTTTCTTTCATAAGGTAATTATAATACTTATAGTAAAAAAAATCAATGCAAAAAAGAAGAACCCTAAAAGTTCTTCTTAGTTATGATTTTATAATTTATCTATAAATGCTTTTCGTTTGCTATATTCTTTTTCTGAAATTGATTTTTGAAGTTCTTCAACAAGTTTCTTTTCAGATTTTCCAAGAGTTTTTGGGAGCTCCACAATAATTTTTACATAAAGTGAACCAAAACCATTTTTGTTTAGCATTTTGATGCCCTTGCCTTTAACCGTTAAAACAGTTCCAGTTTGAGTGAGTTCAGGAACAGTAATTTCAAGTGTTTCATTTATTCCTGCGACTTTAATTTTTGAACCAAGTAACGCATCTGTAAATGATATTGGAACTTCTTCATAAACATCATAACCGTCGCGCTTTAAAATTTTATGTGGTTCAACTTGAATTAAAATTTGCATATCACCTGCTGGGCCTCCGTTTCTTCCAGCTTCACCCTGTCCGCGAAGTGTTAAAACCTGATCTGTGTCAACACCGCCTGGAATATTTAGTTCAATTGTTCTATTTTCACGGGTAGTTCCTGCACCATTACAGTGTTCACACTTAATCTTAATTTTCTTTCCTGTTCCACCACAATCAGGACAAATTCCTTCTGAAACAACTTGGCCAAAAGGTGTGCTTTGAGCCTGTCTTACTGTTCCGTTTCCATTACATTTTGAACAAGTTGTATATTCCGTTCCATTTTTTGCACCAGTTCCCTTACAATACGGACATGTTTCATGTCTATATAAGTTTACACTCTTTTTTGCACCAAAAGCCGCTTCAACAAATGAGAGTTTCATTTTAACTTGAATATCTTGACCTTGTTCAGGACCAGATCGTGATCTTCTTCTGCTTCCTCCGCCAAAAGCCCCGCCAAAAATATTGCTGAAAATATCACCAAAATCACCAAAGTCGCCAGATGAAAATCCACCAAAATCGCCGGCTCCGCCTCCAAAGCCACTAAATCCTTGAGGACCATTTTCATTGCCATAGGTGTCATAGTTTTGTCTTTTTGTTTTATCAGATAAAACACTAAAGGCTTCATTAACTTCTTTAAGTTTTTCAGCAGCTTCTGCATTTCCTGGATTTAAATCTGGATGATATTTTTTTGCAAGAGATCTATAAGCTTTTTTAATTTCATCATCAGAAGCGTTTTTGTTTACGCCTAAAATGTCATAATAATTTTTTGCCATAATTTTCCTTTTTTAAAAACTTTCAGACAGCTACTAATAGCTGCCTGAAAATAAATAAAAGTGCATTTTTTAATATAAAATCATCAAAAAAGTACTATTTTGTAGTAAAATCACCAAAATTATTTGGATCAGTTGAACCATTTCCTTCTGTTTGGCCTGCACCATTTGCGCCAGCATTAGGATTTGCATTTTGATAAAGTTTTGTGAAAATTTCATTTGAAACTTTTGAAAGTGTATCAAGTTCACCTTTAAGTGTTTCAGCATCGTTAGCTGTTTTCATTGTTTCTTTTGCGTGGTTAACTGCTTCATCAAGTTTCGTTTTATCTTCTTCACTAACTTTATCACCACTTTCACGAAGAACTTTTTCAATACTGCTTACAAGTTGATCAAGATTGTTTCTGCTGTCTACAACTTCCTTGCGTTTTTTATCTTCTTCAGCATACATTTCAGCTTCTTTAATTGCTTTGTCAATGTCTGCATCTGTTAAGTTTGATGAGGCTGTAATTGTGATGTCTTGAGATTTTCCAGTTCCAAGATCTTTAGCTGAAACATGAACAATTCCGTTTGCATCAATATCAAATTTAACCTCAATTTGTGGAACTCCACGAGGAGCTGGAGCAATTCCTGTCAGTTCAAATCTTCCAAGAGTTTTGTTGTCTGCTGCAAACTCTCTTTCACCCTGCAAAACATGAATGTCAACTGCAGGTTGATTGTCTGCTGCTGTTGAGAAAATTTGTGTTTTTGTTGTTGGAATTGTTGTATTTTTTTCAATAAGTTTTGTGAATACACCACCCATTGTTTCAATTCCAAGTGAAAGTGGGGTTACATCAAGCAAAAGGACATCTTTAACATCACCAGCTAAAACACCGCCTTGAATTGCTGCACCAATAGCGACGCATTCGTCTGGGTTGATTCCTGTAAATGGTTGCTTGCCAACATATTCCTGAACTTTGTTAATTACCATTGGGATTCTTGTTGAGCCACCAACCATAATTATTTTAGCAATATCTTTTGTTGAAAGTTTTGCATCAGCAAGAGCTTTTTTTGTTAAATCAATTGTTTCATTGATATAATCTTCAATCATACTTTCAAATTTTGCACGAGTGAGATTAATTTCCATGTGTTTTGGACCATTGCTGTCGGCTGAAATAAATGGAAGTGAAATTGTGCTTTGTGTGAGTGATGAAAGCTCAATTTTTGATTTTTCAGCTGCTTCTTTAAGTCTTTGCATTGCCATTTTGTCTTTTGAAAGGTCAATACCATCACTCTTTTTAAATTCCTCAACTAAATAGTTTATGATCATTTCATCAAAGTTATCACCACCAAGGTGTGTGTTTCCACCAGTTGCAAGAACTTGGAAAACTCCGTCTGCTATTTCAAGGACTGAAATATCAAATGTTCCACCACCAAGGTCATAAACCAAAATCTTTTGGCCATTTTGATCTTTAACTTTATCAAGTCCATAAGCAAGAGCTGCTGCAGTTGGCTCGTTTATAATTCTTTTTACATCAAGACCAGCAATTTTTCCAGCATCTTTAGTTGCTTGACGTTGTGAATCATTAAAGTATGCTGGAACAGTGATAACAGCTTCACTTACTGTTTCACCTAAATATTTTTCTGCGTCAGCTTTAAGTTTTGAAAGAATCATAGCTGAAATTTCAGGTGGAGTGTATGATTTTCCGCCAGCCTGAACTTTTGTATTCTCTCCCATTTTACTTTTAATTGAACGAATTGTGTTGTCAGGATTTGCAACAGCTTGACGCTTTGCAACTTGACCAACAAGTCTTTCGCCATCTTTTGTGAATCCAACAACAGATGGAGTTGTTCTGCTTCCTTCTGCATTTGTTATAACTGTTGGTTCACCGCCTTCCATGATTGCCACACATGAGTTTGTGGTTCCAAGGTCAATTCCTATAATTTTTCCCATATTTTTATTCTCCTTTATCTATTCAGCATTTTGCTGTTAATTTTATTTTCCACAAAGGTTAGCCTTTTGCACTAAAACTAGATTTATTGTCTATAATTTATAGACGCTTACAGTTGCTGGTCTAATAACTTCATTAGACTCAGAAAACTTATAGCCTTTTTGATATACTGTTGCAATTACATCTTCTTTTGACTCATCATCAGTTTTTTCAGTGTTTATGCAATTATGAAATTCTGGATTAAGTTTTTCATTTTTACATGCAATTTCAACAACACCAAGCTCTGTTATGGTTTGAGTTAATGAGTTGTAAATCATTGCAAATCCCTGCATCACAGATGAATCAACCTGACGCATTGCTTGGTCAAAATTGTCTAGCACTGGAAGAAGTTTTTTTGCAACTGATTCATTTGCTTTTTTTGATGCCTGTGTTTCAATATCTTTATTTCTTTCTTTATACCGTTCAAAATCTTTTTTGTTTGTTTCTGCTTCAGTTTTATAATAAGAAGCAGTATTTAGATATTGACTTGCCTGCTTTTTTGCAACTTCAAGCTCAGATTTTGTGTTTTTTAATTCCTCATCAAGTTCTTTAATTTTTTTATTTAACTCATCAAATTTTTGTGAAATATGATTTTCATGATGATGTTTTTTAAAGTTCTGATTTTTATCATGAGGAACATTTTGTTGTTCTTCTGGTTCTGTCATTTAATCATCCCCTTTATTTAAATTGTCTTCAATTGTTTTTGCAACTTCCTTTAAAACTGAAATTGCTTTTGAATAGTCCATTCTCATTGGTCCAATTACGCCAGCTGTGATTTTTGTGTCATTCACATTGTAGCTCATTGTGATAACTGAACAATCTTCAAGTGCTTCATTGGTTCCAACATTAACAGAAATTTCAAGACCATCATTGTTTTCAAAAAGCGGCACAACACTGTCAGTATCTTCAAAAATTGATATTGCTTTTTTAAATTTTTCAACATTATTAAATTCGGGATATTCAATTAGTTTGTCTTTTCCAGCAATACTTATGTTTCTGTCAGCACCTGAATTTGATTCAATAACATCCAAAACTCTATCAAACACAAATTTATATTTTTGAAGTTCTTTTGTTACAACTTGATTTCTAAAGTTTTTGTTTTTAATTGCTTGTAAAGGTTTTCCAACAAAAAGCTCTCTTAAAACATCTGCTGCAGATTTAAGTTCGTCTTCGTTGTTTGTTCCAAGATTTGCAAGTTCATTTATAACTTTTTCATTTGTAACAACAACAACAAGTTGAGTTGTTTTGCTTACAGGATAAAGTTTAATATCTTTTATTATTGCCCTATTTGTTGATCCGGTGTAAACAACAGAGGTGTAGTTGGTTGCTTTTGAAATAGTTTTTGCAGAACGTTCAATAATTTCACGAATGTTTACAAGTTTGTTAGCAAAATTTGATTTTATTGCAGCTTTTTCTTTTGGAGTGAGTTTTCTTTCCTGCATAAGTTCAGTTATATATTTTTCATAACCTTCCTTTGTTGGAACTCTTCCAGATGATGTGTGAAGATGAGTGAGATAACCCATTTCTTCAAGCGCATTAAGTTCATTTCTAATTGTTGCAGAACTTAACTTTGGCAAATACTCCTCTTGAAGTTGTTTGCTTGAAACTGCATCTGCATTTTTGCTTTTTACATTTGTTTCAATTACGGCACTTAGAATTTTTTTCTTTCTTTCACTTAAATCCATTAGCCACCTCATTTGTAATTATATTATTATTTACAAATTTTATGCATTGTTTTTAGCAATCAATACTTTTGAGTGCTAACACTGTATATAATATTACTGCTAAAACCATTTGTCAACTGATTGTGCCAAAAAATTTAATTATTTTTACAAAAAAAAACAGCAGTCAATTTTTGCTGCTGTTTGTTTAATCTGTTGTGAGTTCTAAAACAATTTTATTTAAAACTAAAAAACCTTTATTTGAACAAATTAGCTTGTTTGTTGGGGTTAAAATTAAAACTCCTGCACGAATGAGTGCTGCAATTTTTTCTTTGCGTTTTGTTAAAAAGTTTTCACCAAACTCATTTTTATAACTTTCTAAATCCATTCCTTCACTAGTTCTAAGTGAAAGCATAATCATTTCTTCTTCTTTTTCTTCTTTAGTTAATTCTTTTGAATATTTAGTTGGTGGAACTCCTTGTTCTTCAAGATAAGCGTAATATTCATTCATATCACCAGTGTTTGCAAATCTTGTTCCATCAATGTAAGAGTGAGCTGCTAGTCCTAAACCAAGATAATCTCCTCTATTCCAGTAAACTTTGTTGTGAGATGATTCAAATGTAGGTTTTGAAAAGTTTGAAATTTCGTATCGCCCATATCCAGATTCTGTCAATCTTTTATAAATGTATTCATACATTTCAATTGTTTCATCTTCATCAGGAAGCCCAAGTGAACCATTGTCAACCAAGGCTTTGAGTTTTGTTCCAGTTTCAACTTGAAGCATATATGTTGAAATATGAGGAATATCTTGTTTGATTAAGTAGTTGATTGTGTCTTTAACATCTGATAGTTTTTGACCAGGATAACCAATAATTATGTCGGTGCTTATGTTTCGTATTCCAAACTCTCTAATGGTTTCAATTGTTTTTTCATAATCATTTGCAGTGTGAGTTCTCCCCATTCCTTTAAGAATTTTTGGAGAAATGGTTTGAAGTCCAATGCTAAACCTATTGACTCCAGATAAAACATATTCACGAATTTTTGTTTTATCAACTGCATTTGGATTTATTTCAATGGTAATTTCTGCTGTGTTTTTCACTGCAAAGTTTTTATATATGCATGAAAGTAAATCACGAATATAATAATAATCTAAACTTGATGGTGTTCCACCACCAATGTATATGCTTGAAACATTATAAAATTCACGATAATTTTTAGATTGAATTTTTATTTCTTTTATAAGTGAATCAAAGTATCTCTTTTTCTCTATATCTGTTCCAACAGATGAAACAAATGAACAATACATACATTTTGAGTTGCAAAAAGGAATATGAACATAAATGCTCAATGGTTTTTTAACAGATTCTTTATCGCTTAAATTCAATTGGTTTATACTCATCTTTGCCTCTAAAATAATTTTATTGAAAAATTACATTTTGTCAATATTTACTATGATTCAATTTTTAAAATACTTAAAAATGCTTCACTTGGAAGTTCAACACTTCCCAGTTTTTTCATTTTCTTTTTGCCTTCTTTTTGTTTTTCAAGAAGCTTTCTCTTTCTGGTGACATCACCACCATAACATTTTGCAATAACATCTTTTCGCAAAGCTTTAACAGTTTCCCTTGCAATAATTTTCCCACCAATAGCTGCTTGAATAGGAATTTCAAAAAGTTGCCTTGGAACAACTTCTTTTAATTTTTCGGTTATTGCCCTTGCCCTATCATAACTTTTTGATCGATGAACAATCATTGAAAGAGCATCGCAAGGTTCACCGTTTAAAAGCATATCAACTTTTACCATGTCACTCTTTTTAAAATCTGCAATTTCATAGTCAAAACTTGCATATCCATGTGTTGCAGATTTAAGTTTGTCAAAAAAGTCGTAAACAACTTCACATAATGGTAAATCAAAATCAAGGCGAACTCTTGATTCTGATAAATATTGCATATCTTTATAAATTCCCCTTTTATTTATTCCAAGATCCATAATTGCTCCCACATATTCTGGAGGAGAAAAAATTTCTGCTTTAATAAAAGGTTCTTCAATATAAGAAATTTCATCACCGCTTGGCATGTCTGTTGGATTTGAAATTAATTCCATTTCGCCGTTTCGTTTATACACTTTATATGTTACACTTGGCATTGTGGTGATTATGTCTAAATTAAACTCTCGTTCAAGTCTTTCGCTAATAATTTCAAGGTGCAAAAGCCCCAAAAAGCCACATCTAAAACCATATCCAAGTGCTGTTGAAGTTTCAGGTGTATAAACAAGTGATGCATCTGAAAGTTTGATTTTTTCAAGCGCATCTTTAAGTAAATTATATTTATCACCTTCAATTGGAAAAATTCCAGAATAAACAACTGGTTGAATGTTTCTGTAACCTGGAAGTGGTTGAGATTGCCTTTCAAGCTCAGTGATTGTGTCACCAACTTTAATATCAGAAACGGTTTTTATGCTGGCTGCAATATATCCAACATCTCCAGCCGAAAGAATATCAGTTCTTTCAATTTTTGGTTTGAAAACGCCTACTTCAACAACATCAAATTCTTTTCCTGTTTGAAGCATTTTTATTTTTGTGCCAGTTTTAACCTGTCCGTTTTTAATTCTAACAAGACAAACAGCACCCTTATAATTATCATAATAACTATCAAAAATAAGTGCTTGAAGTGCCGCGGTGTCGTCACCAACCGGAGCTGGGATTTTATCTACAATTTGATCAAGAACATCTTTAATATTTAGTCCAGTTTTTGCAGAAATACAAGGTGCATCATCAGCTGGAATTCCAATTATATTCTCAATGTCTGCTTTTGTTTCTTCGGGCCTTGCAGATGGCAGATCCATTTTGTTAATCACTGGCAAAACTTCCAAATTATTTTCAAATGCAAGGTAAAAATTTGCAAGAGTTTGCGCTTGAACACCTTGAGTTGCATCAACAATTAAAAGAGCGCCTTCACACGCAGCAAGAGATCGTGAAACTTCATATGTAAAGTCAACGTGCCCTGGAGTGTCAATTAAATTTAAAGTGTATTCAACACCATCTTTAACATACTTCATTGTTACTGGAGCAAGTTTGATTGTTATTCCTCTTTCTCGCTCAATATCCATTGAGTCTAAAAGTTGTTCTTTGCTGTCACGCTTGGCAACAGTTCCAGTAAATTCCATAAGCCTATCTGCCAAAGTGCTCTTTCCATGGTCAATGTGGGCAATAATTGAAAAGTTACGAATATTTTGCAATGATTTTTCCATAAGAATAGTTTAAACTAAACATGTAATAAAATCAATCATAATGAATATTTTTTACTCATAAAATGTATTAAATTTATAAAAAACGATTACTAAATGGTTTAAAATATTGACATTAATTAAACAAGTATTGTATAATTTATTAGTAAAAATAAACAATGGCGTTTTGCCAACTGGAGTTAGTATGAATATCTACGATTCGTGGCTTGTAAAATCACCAATTGCACACAGAGGGCTTTGGAATGAAACAATTCCTGAAAATTCAATTGCAGCATTTAAAAATGCAATTAAACACAAATTACCAATTCAATTTGAAGTTACCTATTTAACTGATGGAACAACAGTTGTTTTTCATGATGAAAGACTTGCAAGAATGACAGGAAAAGATGGCTATATTTCAAGTTGCAGTTATCACGATATTTCTAAACTTAATTTGGCAGGAACAAAGGAAAAAATCCCAACTTTAAAAGAAGTTCTTGAACTTGTTGATGGAAAGGTTCCCCTTTTAATAGAAATAAAAAATTGGGGCAAAGTTGGCGATGTTGAAAAGGCTGTTTGGAAAGCACTTCAGGGCTATAATGGAGAATATACAATAATTTCATTTAACCCATACACTCTTGAATGGTTTAAAAATAATGATCCACAGGTTAAAAGAGGTCAAATTTCAAGTTTCTTTAAAGATAAAGAAATTACTGGGATTAAAAAGTTCTCTCTCAAAAGAATGCTTTTAAATAAAAAAATAAGCGAGCCAAACTTTATTGCGTATAGTGCAAGTGACATGCCAAACCGTTTTGTTAAAAAGTATTTTGGAAAAATTCCAGTTATTGCATATACAATTAAAAATGAAGAAGAAGAAAAAAGAGTTTTAAACTTTGCTGATAACATTATTTTTGACACATACACCCCATCTTCTTTAAAAGAAAAGAAATAAAAACACACCAAATGGTGTGTTTTTTTTGTGCTTTATTTAAGAATTTTTTGTTTCGTCAACTTCTCTATCCCAAGTTAAACTTGTAAATTGATGTTTTAACTTTTTAATTCGTGTTATGTTAAGTTCTCTTCTTGCAAGCAAGAAACCTGTTCCGTCAATTGAAACTTTTCTATACATGTCTTTCCATAAAACATAAGCATAAACGTCCATTGAAACACACGATAGCATGTAAATTATCATTGAAAAGTCGTTCATTGTGAATTCTGGGGCTGTAATTAATGTTTGCACCCACATTGCCATCATAAGTGTGTCGCCAATAATATAGAGTAAATATGAGTCCATATATTTTTTTGAAATTAAAATTTTTCCAATAATTGAAGCGCCGAGTGTCATTGAGCCAAAAATAAGCGAAGTTGTTTGACCGAGAACAAATCTAAGCAGACAATAAGATGCACCTGTAACCACAACCCACAGGCTTATGAAGAACATAAATTGCTTTTTTGTAAGCTTTTTTACTTCAATTTGAGAATCATCATTTGAGTCAGAATACTTTTTGCTAGTTTTTTTCTTTTTGTTAAGTCTTATCCAGCTTATAAGTGAAATTGTGTTTAAAGGAATTGAAATACAGAACATTTTTACAATTTCACCGTATAACTGCGTTTTATAACAAATGAAAGCATAGAGCAAACATTCAATAATACCAATAACAATTCCAACAAGTTTCCCTCTTGCAACAAGATCAATGTTCACCATCAAAATATACATATCTAAAACATTAAACCAGCAAGATGGATCAATTATAATGCAAATAATTCCCAAAATTATAAAAATTGGATACCACGCCAAAGTAAATTTTGATTGTTGCTTTAATCTGCGCAAAACTTCAGTTCCGGCAGCGTCAGCACCATAAGCTTTGACAAGTTTATCTCTATTGTTTATTCCAACATTTCCAGTTACTGTTGCCCTAATTAAATTGCGTTGATAATTTTGATAAAACAATTCATCTCTATTAGGCTTTTTCATCTGATCCCTCTAAAATTTTTGTTAAGTTTTTTGTGTAATAAACTTCTAATTTGTGAAGCGCACGCGTTAAAACAACATATAAAAGTTGACTTTCATTTTCAGAATATTTCTCGCTTGAAGCATCACTTACAATAACTGCATCAAACTCAAGTCCTTTTGCTAGGTATGATGGAATTATCATAATTTTTTCACCAACAAAAACATTGTCATTTTTTGTTACAATTCTAAATTTTGTGCGATCTTCCAAATTTCTTACTAACTGATTATATAATAATGTTTCTTCAATATTTTTGCAAACAATTGCAACGGTATTATATGATTTTTTAAGTTCCATACTGCGTTTTAGTATTGAAATTGGATCAAAACAATCCTGCTTAGTAATTAAAACATTTTCACCATGTCTGTCAATTTGGGTAAAATGTTTTCCAAATTTAACTAAATGCTTTGCAAATTCATTAATTTCATATGTTGATCTATATGTTTTTTCAAGTTCGCATAATTCTGAAGTGACATTTGGTTTATACGATTTTATTGTTGAAATGATTTCATCATAGTTTGTGTGATTGTTAAATGGTAAAATTGATTGATTTAAGTCACCAAGAAGTGTGATATTTGAATTTCTAAACAGCATCGATAAAATTCTGTATTGCATTATGGAATAATCTTGAGCTTCATCAATTAAAACATATTTAATGCTCTTGTTTGCAGAAATTCCAATAATTTTAGATTTTAAGTACATAAATGGTGTTACATCTTGAAACTCAATTGAGTCATTCATTAAAACGGGATTTGTTAAATCAAAAATTTGTGAAAGATTAAATTTGGAAACATCTTCCCCATATTTATTAAATTCACTTGTCACGAAAGAAATGAAATCATCTTTGTTGCTGTAAAGTTTCTTATATAAAGCAGATATTTTTATTTTTACCTTCATGAGATTTTCAATTGCTTGTTTTTTAAGTTTTTCAAGGGTGAGTTGTTTTTGAGTTTTTTGACTTGCAGCCAAAAATACCCTTTCAACGATTTTCTTTCCAAGTAAGAATAAGCTTTCACCTTCGCTTTTAACATTTGAAGCAATTTTTTGAATTTCGTCATATCCCAAAATTTCTTCATCTGCAATTTCAATTTTTTCAAGGCCTAAAAGCTCGAGTTTATTTTCTTCAATGTAGTCATCAAGAATTTTTGCGTAAATTGGATGAGATTTGAATTTCAGTTCGTTAAATTTGGCTGAATTAGCATTATCGGCATAAATAACTTCATACATATCTTCAAGCTTTGAAACAATTTTAAGTTCAGTTATATAGTTTTTTGCAAATTCATAAAAAGTTGATTGAGCAACATTATCTTCGCCAATTTCTGGAAGAACATCAGCAATGTAATTGTTAAAAATTTCATTTGGAGAAATTATCATAACATTTGAGTTGTTAATTTTATCTCTCTCGGCATATAAAAGATATGCAATTTTATGCATTGCAATACTTGTTTTTCCGCTTCCCGCTGGTCCTTGAACAACCAGTAAGTCAACATTATTTTTTCGTATAATTTCATTTTGCTCTTTTTGAATTGTGTTGACAATATTTCGCATTTTTGTTGATGCGTTTGCTGATAAAATATTTTTCAAAATGCTGTCAATAATTTGCATATCAGTATCAAAAATTTCTTTAATTTCCCTGCCATCAATTTTATATTGACGCTTTAAGTTTATTTTTCCAGTAATTTTATCACCACCTGCAGTGAAATATGATGCAGGACCAATTTCGTTGCCATAAAACATGCTTGAAATTGGAGCCCTCCAGTCGTAGACTAAAAAATCCGAATCATTTTCAAGTGAGGCAATTCCAATGTAAATTGGGAGCACTCCATATTCATCTTCAAAATCAATCCTTGCAAAATATGCGCTTTTAAGCATTTTTTTATAACTTAAAGCCTTTCTATTTGCATTTTGTGCATAAATACTTCTCTTTTGAATATTGGCAACTGCATAAACAAATTCGGTATCTGAAAGTCGATTTGTTTTGTCCCAGGCGTATGTCATTTGTTCTTGAATATTATTTGATAAATTTTTAACTTGTGATTCATATGATTCAACTTCATTTTCTAATACGGAAACAACTTTATCAAGATATTGTTTTTCTTTTTCTAGTTCTTCTGATGTAATCATGAGTTCTCCTACTTTTTAGTGATGTTTTTTAATTTGCTTTCAGGAAGTTTAATTGAAGCTTCACTTCCATTTTTGCTTGGAACATAATAAACATGATCCTTAATTTCATCTGGTAAATATTGCTGTTCAACATACCCACCATAATCATGTGGATATTTATAAGCTTCGCGTTTTTCTTTTATATAATTATAGTTTTTCAAATGTGCAGGAACGCTTACTGTGTATGTTTTTTCAACGTCAGCTTTTGCATTTGCTTTTGCAACAACAACAGAGTTTGACTTTGGACTCATACAAACGTAAATAATTGCATGACTCATTGGAATTAAGCCTTCAGGTGCGCCCATTTGAAGATAAGCTTGCATAGCACTATTTGCAACAACTAATGCATTTGAATTTGCAAGACCAACATCTTCACTTGCATGAGCAAGAAGTCTTCTGAAAATTAAAAGTGGATCACACCCAGAGTGAATTAACCTTTCCGACCAGTAAACAGCCGCATCTGCATCACTCCCTCTTAAACTTTTGCAGAATGCTGAAAGCATATCATAATATAGGTCTTCATCAATGCTTCGATTTCCTTGTGTGCAAACTTCTTTAACTGTTTCCAATGAAACAACAACTTTATTTTCCGAAGTTTTTGATGAAAGTACTGCAATTTCTAAATTTCCAAGTGCAACTCGTGCGTCACCACCAGAGCTTGTTACTAAGTAATCTTTGGCATCGTTTTCAATTGATACATTTAAATTTCCAAAGCCATTAACTTTGTCAGTAAGTGCATGGTTGATGGCTTTTTCAATGTCGGCTTTTGTGAGTGGTTTAAATTCAAAAACTTTGCATCGTGAAATAATTGCCCGAGTCATTGATATAAAAGGATTTTCAGTTGTTGCACCAATAAAAATTATATAGCCTTTTTCAATGGCTTCAAGCATACAATCTGATTGTGCCTTGCTCCACCTGTGACATTCATCTAAGAGTAAATATGTCTTTTTACCATAAAGCTCTAAATTTGATTTTGCATCACTAATAACTTGTTTAACATCTGAAACGCCAGATGAAACAGCATTTAATGCCACAAAATTACTTCCAGTTAAATTTGCTAAAATATGTGCGAGAGTTGTTTTCCCAGTTCCTGGTGGACCAAAGAAAATGCAACTTCCAAGTCGGTCAGTTCCTGCTGCTCTTCGCAAAAATGAACCTGGTTTTACGAGATGCTCTTGCCCAAAAAAGTCATCAAATGATTTTGGACGCATACGCTCTGCAAGTGGTGCAAGTTTTTTTGAATTTTCTGAAAAAAGATTTTCCATACACTCCCCCATATACATTTAAATATGATATCATATTTAATACCAAATGTAAAGGAATTTGTTATTTAAAAATTGAAAGCAAATAAAGCACGATTGTATTCAATTTAGATTGTAATTCTTGAAGTTCACAAAAAGCCTTTAAAACAGAATTTTTATAACTGACAAAAGGATTTAAAATTTTATTTGCATTCGGATTAAAATTAAAAATTGAATAAATTTCAAAACAGTTATATAACTGATTTTTTAATAATTTGAATTTTTTTATTTTGGCTGATTTAGTTATAATTTTTGAAATTTTATTAAGCTCATTATTTATTTCGCACATCAAAAATAATAATCTTTCTCCTAGCAAAAATTTAAAGATAGAAGTTTTTTCTTCATGAAAAAATTTTCTATTAAAATTTGCTTTTACAAATTTAAAAACGACCGGTTTGTTTGAATAATAAATTTGCATAGCTGATAAGTTTGCAAGTTCATATAAGTAAATGTGAGATCCAATTGATTTATAATGATGGGTGTTGGAGTTAATTTCATCTTCAATTTTTTTTGAAATTTCAATTAAAAATTTTTTATTTTTCAATACAAATTTTTGTGATGTTAATGGAGTGATTTTGGCATGCAAACTTGAATAAACATGAGTTGAAATTATTGTTTTTTGGATTTTAATTTTATTAATTTTTAACTTTTTACGCAGGTTAAAAGTTTCTTTAAAAAGTGCAAAATTACTTATAAAAATATGCTTTTTTTGATAAAATAAGCACATAAATAAACAAATTATTGTAAATATCAATATAAAAATATAAATAGTTTTTGTTATCACAATATAATTATTTCATTATAATAAATTAACAAACAAAAAGCGCATAACAATTGTTATGCGCTAGCCTGCCTGTAAGCCGAGTTCTGTCATTTAAGGCAATCATCAATCTAGGCTTATTATTGCTAATAAGCTCATGCGATCACGGGAACGGACGAGCAGCCCATTTGTTCCACATCTTGCACCTCACGGAGTTTACAGCGGATTATTGTCACCAATATTCCGAGTGAGCTCTTACCTCACTTTTTCACCATTGCCACGAGTGGCTGTATATTTCTGTTGCACTTGTCCTCAAATTACTTTGGCTTGACGTTATCAAGCGTGATTGCTCTGCGGTGCTCGGACTTTCCTCACTGAAATTCAGCGTAATTGCCCAGCGGACTGTAACTATTATACTATAAATTTAATTTTTAGTCAATAGATAAATTTAGTTATTAAAATATATCAATTGATAGCATAAAAACATTTAATTTCATCTATAGCTTTTTTCTCTAAACGCGAAATATATGATCTTGAAATTTTAAGTTCGTCAGCAAGCTCAATTTGTGTTCTTGGACGCTCTCCGCAAAGTCCATATCGCTTTACAATAATTTCTTGTTCTCTATTTGATAATTTTGTTTTAATTATATGTTCAATTTTTTTGTATATAATTTGGTTTTCAACTTGCAAATCAACACTTTCACTGTCATCATTTAAAATTTCACCAATTGACAAATTATTACCATCTTTATCAGTTGAAATGATGTCGTCAAGATATACAGATTGAGCGTTTTTTTTATTTGAACGAAATGACATTAAAATTTCATTTTCAATACACCTAGAAGCATACGTTGAAAAGCTATTTCCCTTTTCATAGCTAAATGTTTTTATTGATTTCATAAGTCCAATTGACCCAATTGAAATTAAATCTTCTTGATCAATTGAAGAGTTTTTATATTTTTTGGCAATATGTGCAACTAACCTTAGGTTTCGGCGAATTAAAGTTTCCTCTGCGAGTTTGTCACCTTTTTTCATTTGAATGAAATATTCTTTTTCTTCTGCGGCTGATAATGGTTTTTCAAAAGTATTTTTATTCTCTATTCGGCCAGTTAAAAGAAAAATTTTGGCTAAAAGTGAAAAAAATTTTGTTAAAAAAAACATAATGCCTCCACTGTAATGTTATGAAACATTTAGTCGCATTATGTTTAATTTTAATTATTTTTAAATTCTAAATATAATTGGAAGAATCATTGGGTTTCTCATTGTGCGCTTAAAGAAGAAGTTTCGTAGAGGTTTTCTAATTTGATTTCTAATTTCATTCCAATCTCTGTTTTCGCGAATATTAAGTGTTTCAATTGTGTCATGCAAAACTTGCTTTGCCTCTTCTCCAAGCGATTCAGCTTCGCCGTTATAAACAAATCCACGAGTGATTAAATATGGCTCATTAACAAGTTCACCAGTTGCATCTGAAACACCTAAAACAACAATAACAAGTCCATCTTCGGATAAAAGCTTTCTATCACGTAAAACAACGCTTCCAACATCTCCAATTCCAAGTCCGTCAACAAGTTGGTCACCTGCTTGAACATTTCCTGCTAAAGCCATTGAATTTTTTGTTAATTCAATAACATTTCCTGTTTCTGGAATTAAACAATTTGCCCTTGGCATTCCAAGTTTAACGGCTAAATTGATATGTTCTTTTAAGTGGCGATATTCACCATGAATTGGAATGAAAAATTTTGGTTTTAAAAGTGTATGAATTGTTTTTAACTCTTCCTGGCAAGCATGTCCTGATGCATGAACATTTTCAGTAACAACCACTGCACCCTTTTTGTAAAGATTATTGATAACTTCATTTATACTACTTTCATTTCCAGGTATTGGTGAAGATGAGAAAATTACAGTGTCGTTTGAGCCAATTTCAACTCGACTAAATTCACCATTTGCAAGTCTTGAAAGGGCACTTCTTGGCTCACCCTGGCTTCCTGTTGAAAGAACTAAAACATTTTTATCATCAAGTGAAGCAATTTTTTCAATATCAATAAACACATTTTTATCAAATTTAAATGCACCAATTTTCATTCCTGCATCAATATTATTGATCATGCTTCTTCCAACAACAGCGACGCGTCGTTTATACTTTATTGCAAGATCAATAATTTGTTCAACACGATAAATATTACTTGAGAATGTTGCAACAAAAATTCTTCTTTCTGCATTATCAATAAACACGCGCTCCAAATTTTCTCCAACATGTTTTTCAGAAATTGTGTAACCTGGTCTTTCAACATTTGTGCTTTCACCAAGCATAAGTGTTACACCCTTGCGTCCAATTTCGGCAAATCTTGCCAAATCAATAACTTCGCCATCAATTGGTTCAAAGTCAATTTTAAAGTCACCAGTGTGGAAAATTAAGCCTGCTGGAGTGTCAATTGCAAGCGCAAAAGCACCAGGAATTGAGTGATTCACTTTAACAAATTCAACGGTAAAGCAGCCAATTTTAACGCTATATCCTGAATTTACGCAAATTCCCTTAACGCCTGTAATTTTGTGTTCACGGAGTTTATTATCAAGTAATGTAAGTGTCATTTTGCTTCCATAAATTGGAGCTTTGACATCTTTTAAAAGATATGGAAGGCTTCCGATATGGTCTTCATGGCCATGTGTTATAACAATTCCCTTAAGTTTCTGCGCATTTTCTTTAACATAAGTGAAGTCTGGAATAACAAGGTCAACGCCTGGCATGTCATCACTTGGGAAAGCAAGTCCGCAATCAACAATAATCATGTCGTCGTTGTATTCAATAGCTGTCATATTTTTTCCGATTTCACCAAGACCACCAAGGAATATAACTTTAACTTTGCCATTTGATTTATTTTGATGAGTTAACCTCCCAGCGTTCTTTGTTAAAAGTTGTTCTTGTTCAAGTGTATCGAGATTGAGAGTTGGATTAATTGAATTGATCTTGTTTAAAACATTTTTACGCATATCTTTTGAAATTTGTGTCTTTTGTTTCTTTATTCCAACATTATAAGTTCCTGAGTTTTGTTCGGTTTCAGTAAAAGTTCTCTTCTTTACTGGCTGTTGTGTTTGTTCTGTATTTTTTGTATTATTTTCGTTCATAAAATTTCCTTTTTAAAATTAAAATTTAATCATTGTTTTTAGGCTTTCTTCCACTGCGCTTAATTGGAGTTGTTGTAATTTTAACTTCCCTAATTTCTGGAATATTCATTTGCGTGTAGTCTTCTTGCTTTATAACATATTTTACCGGATTGTAGATATAGTTATCATCGAGATAATATCTTTCACCTTTTGATGTTAAATATGTAACAACATAGAATATTGCAATAAAGAGATATGTTGATGGAATTGTTATTGCGAGGCCTGAGAAGAATGTAAATAATGCAATAATTCCATTAACAAAAATTATTGTCAAACGAACTGCAAGGCTCATTGAGAATATCAACCAAAAATGTTTGATAGTTGAAACAAAACTTTTTCCAAATGCAGTGAATGGATTCATATTTGACGCAATCATATTAGGCGCAATTCCCGTGAAAATAGCTAACTTAAATGAACCAAGAATTAACAAAAGCGCTGATAAAATGATTAAGCCAAGTAATGATGAGATTACAGTTTTAGCGGTATTTATAAAAACTATTATAAATGCAAATTGTAAGATGGTGAATGGCAGTGTAAAAAGAATGTTTGAAAGCGCATACTTAATTGATGGAATTAAATTTTGGATTCCGTTTTGGATATATTTAACATTCATGTTCATTGTTATTTTTTGATATGTAATTGATGCCAGGTTATAAAATGACATTTGAATCAAAATGTTAGGAAGAATAATTCCAAGTAAAATAAGGCCAAGATAACTTCCCCAAAGCGAACCAAAACTTGATGATAAAACGCTTCCTAATGTTGACATTGTTTCATTGAAAGTTACAACAACTTCACTTGGGGCTGTGTAAACAGTTTGAAGCAAATTTGAAATTTTATCAAAAATACCATTTGAATTTAAAAGATTGATTATTGGAGTTGAAGCTAAATATGTAAATAATCCACATATAATAACAATGATTAATGAATAAAGAAGTTGCTTCCAAACAAGCGCAAAGTTTGAAACAAAAAGTTTCAATGAATTTTTATAAGACATAAAATTCCCACCTTAAAAAATTGCAAATTAAAATATTCTAAAAAAAACTTTAATCTTGACATCATTATAATACCTAAAATTGAATAAATCAAGCATTTTGAATAATCATAGAAATTTTATGAAAAAAGGAGAAATAATATAATTATTTCCCCTTAGTTTTTATTTATTCAACATGTTCACTAACAAGTAAGTCAATTTCTTCACGAAGAAGTCTTAAATAATCTTCCTTTTTGTCTTTAAAGTTGTCTTTTTGTTTTAAGAATAAATTAATAAATTCAACTTTTTGATTTTCAAGTTCAGTTGTTTCCTTATTGTTAGTTAAATTTTCAACATGTAAGTTTTCTTCTTCATTTGCACTGTCAATGATAACATTTTCAACTGGTTGTTCCACAGTTAAAAGAATTTCTGAATTTTCAGGTTCATTGATTTCATTTTCAAAATCATTTGAGTTTTGGATGTCATCAGTTTCAGTTACAATTTTTTCTTCTGGTTCTTGTTTTTTATTTGGTGGTGCAATAATTCCAAGTAGAACTAAAATTCCACAAAGTGAAGTTACAACATCACTGAAAATTCCTTCATCAACATTAAAATTAAATTTTTGACCAAGAACTTTCACAATAAGAAAAATAGCACTTGACAGGCTCACCCAGAAGTTATAGGTTTTTATTCTGTCTTTAAGTTTCATTTTTTCTCCTAAATAAAGTTTTTTCTAATTTATTGAGTATAAATAATTCATAAATATATTGAGATTTAAAGAGTTTCATTTTTCACCATCACATTATCATCGTAGCACATAGCTAAATAATTATCATTTATTGGTAAAACCGCATTATAGTTAAGCGATTTATCATATGTGCATCGCATATTTGTTTTATCAATAGTGTAAATTTTCAATGCTGAATTAAAAATAAATAAATGTGATTTTGTTGTTGAAATTGGTTTAAGAGCAATGTTTGTTCCTGAAACAATTTTGTATAGCGTATTTTTAAAAATCATAAATCAAATTGCAAAGTAAATTTTGCACTTACTCCCTTATTATTCATTCCAAGCGGAACGTATTTAACTTGATTAACTAAATAAGAGTCTTCATTACTCGAAATGTTTTCTATTAATGTTTGATCAAGAATAAGATTATACCCTAAAATTGGTTCAGATTTATTATTTGTAAAAATTAAAAGAATGTCATTTAAAAATTCAAAATCTACAATTGAACTTTTCTCAATAGAAGTTGGAATTCCTGAAATGAATTGATTTGGAGTATCATAACCAACAAGATTGTAAATTTTAAAATCATTGTTTTGAGATTTTTGTATTAGATACAATAAATTTGTTGATAAATAATTTTCAGATTCATTTTCAAACAAGCTTAATGTGTACCTATACATTTGTGGATAGTAATATAGCCACAACTTTGGACTTGTGCTTTTTTCAACAATAACAGCCCTACCCTTGGAATATGTTTTAATTGCATCATGGGTGTAATAATATGCAAGAATAGAATATAAGTCAGTTTTTTGTTTATTTTGATCAAATGTAACAATTCTGCAATATGCAGCTCTCTCGTCTCCCTTTAAAAATATAACTGATGAGTCAGTGAAATTATTTTTAAACATTGAAATAACTGTATCAAATTCATAGTCATTAGATTCAGAATTTGAGTTATAAATAAATAACTCATTTTGGCTATCATAATCTAAATATAATACATTCGCAAAATGGTTAGATTTTGTAATAACACCAATCATTAGCATATTATTTTTTGTGTATGTTATTTCAACATCAAAAATATTATTAAGCAAAGATTCGGCGTCAAATGCTCCAAAATTTAATTCAATTGGACTTAAAATGCGGTTTTTTATAAGAAATGCAGATATAAATGGTTGTGTTTTTGAAACAACAAAAACAAAGGAGTCAAATGAAATAATTTTTGTAATATTTGCAATTGATAAATTATTTGCATGTAAATCATAGATTGAATAATTCTCATTTTGATAGCCATATATAGTATTATTGCAAATAAAGAAAATTTTGTCGCCATCACGAGATAAAAATCTTGGTGTGTTTTTATTAAATAAATTGTAGAATGGTAAGTAGACTTTATCTCCAAGTTTATTGGAATATTTTATTTCAGTCCATGATGCTTCAAGTTCAGAATTTGATTGTTTGGTTATTGAAACACAATTTTTTATATCTTCTCCCAAATCTATAACATGATTTCGTTTTGGCTCACTGACTGATAAATATGTAACTGGAGTATGATACTCTGTGCATACAGTTCGCGCAAAAGGTTTTTCGCCAATTGAAAAAACAATTTCATTAGTTTTTCCCTCGCCAAGATCCCCTTGTATTTCTATTGAAAAGTTTTCTTCATTAAATATTAATGAGCAAGGAAATTTTTCTGTGGTTGTTTGACATCTTTCAATTTGGTTTTTGCTTGTAATATAACCACGCGAAATATTAATTGAGTCACTCAATCCTAAGCCGAGTAAAAATTTTAAAAAATCATTATTACCAAGTGTTAAAATTAAATCATTATCAGTTATATTTAAATAAATATAAATCGATAAAACTAAACTTTTATTTTCCTCCTTTAAAATCCCATCTGGCGTTTCTTCAGTTATTAGTGAAAAGTAATTTATTAAAGTTAGATCATCTTTTGTATTACATAGTCCAATTTCTTTAATATATTTATTATTTAATTCAAAATCATCAATTATTACGGTTTTTTTAATGAAAATATCACTAAATTTTGGATTAGTTTGCAGATTTGTTGTTTCAAGCCTATATGCCTTGATTGGTGTTGTTAATTTAAATTCAGTTTGTTTTAAAGAAGGTTCACCAATTCCAATTGCAATAAATTCGCCGTATGATTTCTGACTTATTAACCTATCAAATACTGTCTTATAAAATGAGTTAAAATAAGTTGTTTTTTTGCCACAAAATTCAACTTCTAACTTGTTATGAAAAGAAAACTTCATAAATTCACCTCATAATCACTTATTTCGATTGAACATGACACTGACAAATTTGAATTTAAAATTTCATTTTCATCAACTGATTCAACAATATAATTAGAATTAAATTTATCTGTTAAAATCAAGAAAAATTTTTCTTTTAAATCATCATAAAATGAAGAAACATTATTGATTGGATTTGTAAAATTAATTTTAGTTGGAAAACTTAGTCCATTTGAAATCATTTCCATGTGATAGCAAATTCCACTCTTTACATAAGAAAGTAAAATTTTTTCACCATCACTTGAAGATGATACAGATGTTACTTCTTTTTCTATAAAAATATCATTTGTGTCATTAAATTCTCGATAAAACAAATTTCCACTTGTGTCAACTCTAAATAAATAAATTTTATTGCCAAGTTTTGCAAAAGAATAATCAGTAGTTGATTGAATTGAGTTAAAATCTTCAGTTGAATATAATGAATTTTCCTTCGGTGAGTTTAAATAATATAATGTATTTTTATCACACATTGAAATTAAAAAATAATTTTCCAAAACCAATGTTTCATATTTGTGTATTTGATGATTTTCGTCTAAACCAAAACAAGTTAATGTTATTCCATTGATGATAAATGATGTATCTTGTTTAGAAGATATTTCAAATTGCAAATTGACCGTATCACTAAATAATGGCAAATAATTTTTTGTTAAATTAATTTGTTGTGTGCCAGGATTTACGTTGCGTGTGGTTTTATATATTGGCGTATCATCAATAAAAATTTTTATTGAAATAGTTGTATTTTCTGTAAAAAATAAATCTACAATTCCATTTAGATAAATATTTTGATTTTTAGTGATATTGATTTTAGCTATTGATGTTTGAAAATTTTTTACAATACTTTGCCCATTGAAGTATTTGCTGAATATTGCTGGAAAAATTATATTATTTTGAACTAAATTCTTGTTTGCAACTTGTGATTTATTATCTAAATTTTCAGTAAGCTGAAGGATAGTTTTTATTGGATTAATCATTTTTCACCAATCGTTTTAATATTGAATTCAAGAGATTCTATTTTAAAATAATCTTCCCCTTCAAATTGAAATTGAAAATAATTACCAACTACACCTAATCCATTCATATTTATTATTCCAGAAATAGAATTATATTCATATTCAGCGATATTTGTAAAAATTTTAAGTTTATATGATCCAGTTCCATTAATATAAATCGATGTAAGCGTTTTATATTTGCATTCATCAAAATAAAGTTTTGCAAACTTAATAAATTTATATTCGGATGTCATAATATTTTTATTTAAAGCTAAAATTTCATTTTTATTATCAGTATCATTAGTTAATAAAACTAATAGATAATAGTTTATTGTTTTAATTAAATAAATTGATTTTAAATTTTTTATATAATGGATAGTTGTATTATTATTTTGAATATCTAGTTCAATTAGCATTGTTTTATATTCCAACTCGGAAAAATATTCGCAACAAATATAGTAATGATTATTAAAAACTAAACTTGATAATTTTTCTATTTTTAATTTTTCAAAAACTTCAGAAAACAACTCTTTTATATTATTACCATCAAATATAAATATTCCACCACTTGTAACAAAAATGATATTATCATCAATAATTTCAATTGAATTTGCAATAATTTGCGAATTTATTTTAAATAGTGAATTTAAATACGTTTCATTTGAATTATATTGAAGTTTTGAAATTGCATATTGTTGAACAACATACAAATTGTTCATATGAGTAATTATTTTTAATATCTTACCATGTGCAGAGTTTAGCGGAATTGAATTAATTAAATCAAAATTTGTATCAATATTTTCTAATTCACTTTCTATATAAAACAAGTTAGAATTTGAGTTGTTTACAGTAAAATATAAATTGTTTTTAAAAAATTCAACACAACCAATCATTGGCATATTTGGGAGGATAATTAAAGGTTCATTTTTTTCTATTAAAACAAATAACGAATCATTATCATAGCAATAAAATTTTTCATTGTTGAGAAAAAATTTAGGATTTGTATTAAATTTTATTTCTGTTGATACAAATTTATATGTAGTTAAATTTAGTTCAAATAAAGTAAAGGTTTCACTCACACCAAAAATTCTTTTTTGAGTTTCACCAGCTATGTCTAAATATTCGTAAAATTGTATGTTTATAAATTTTGAAAGCTCAGAAGCATTTTCCGTTATAAAGTTTTCATATTCATTAGCTGGTATAATAAATTTAAATAAATTTGAATATCCAATTGTTGGTTGAATATTTCCTAAAGATGTACTTATGTTGTTTAAGTCTGAAATTAAAAGCAAATCTTTTTGTAGTAATTGTAGAGTGTGTTTAGTATTAAAATTATTAAAAGTATAATTTTTATTCATCTTATAAATGTTGACTTTAAAAGTCTTTCCTTTTTGGTTTTATATTTAAAAATTTCATATAAAAATTTATTTTTCCAAAACTCACTTGCTTCAAATTCGTTTTTTGATGCAAAAAACTCACTTACAACGCCATAAGCAATAATTTTTTTGCTGATGTTTTTAGGTAGTAGCATATCATCACTGATATCTTTTATTACTTTTGGAATATATTTATATGTAACCAAATATTCCCTATATGGTGCTTCAACAATAATATAGTTTGGCGTTAGATCAAAATTTACTTTTTTATTTAGTGGGTTTTTTACATCAAGAATTTTAATTGCTCTATTTACTAATGTATAATATGGAATTTGAGAATCAATGTTTGATGTTATCAATTCAGTTGTAATAAAATCAAAATAATGCTCTGCAGTTGCTTCCATTGTAAAATTATAAAAACTAATTAGTCTCAATAAATCATTTCTAATTTGGGTATCTTCAATATCAATAAGATGATTGTAATTTTCGACAGCATCAAGTAAATCGCTTCGATTTAATATTAAAATGCATCTTTTTAAAAAGTTTTTAAACATAGTATTATCCAAGATAAATAAAACTAAATCCGTGAAGATGTCTTGTATAAATCATTTAGTTTATCTTTAATAGATAAAGTATTATTTTTAATATTTTTTTCAATAACTAAATTATTGATATTTTCTATTTCGTCAAAAATTTTAGTGGAATGTTCCACCCTTGTTTTTTGGAGAATATTAATTAAATTAACTTTAAAATTGCTAAAAGTATAACAAATTTCATTGTTATTTGCAGAATTTAATATCATGAATAATTTTTTCTTATAATTAAATACTAGCTTATAATTTTTATCAATTAAAGTTATTAAATTATAATAATTAAATTGATCATTATACTCGACAAATTCATTCGAATTTAGTTTCATTTATTTTTTCCTTAAGATTCTTTTATGCCTGTAATTTTTGCTTGACCACTTGGTTTGTTGCAAATTAAATCAGCATATTTTACAAGTGTGGCTTGATATGTTGGTTTTCCTGGGGTTTGCCTAATTACTCTTCCGTCTTCACCCTCAAGCCATTTCCAATCACAAAGTTGGTGTAAATTAAATTCAGATGTATTTAATAAATACATTGTGTTGGCAGGAACAAATTTATCAGAAACAACAGGAATGCCGTTGTAAGAAATCGCTTTAAAACCACCTTCCAAATTTAAAATATCAATGTTGCTTCTGTATGATGCAAGATATGATTGATAATTTCTTTTAACTCCTGCTGAACATACAATAAAGTCAACTTTACTGTCTGCATTTTCATCAAGTTCATCAATAGCTTTTTGCATGGCTACTTCTGTTATATCTGCATTTGTTCCACCTGTTGAAATATCTTTCATATATGGAACCATCCAACTGTATGTTGATCTGTCAAGTCCATAGAGACTTCCAGTTGTTTGGAAAATTGCACCAAGTCCTGTAATTTCATTGTTATATGATCCTTGAACACAGAGTTTATAACCTGTTTGATAAGCATTTGCAGTGAATGAAGCGGATGTGAAATATACTTTTTTATTGATTCTATCAATTGATTTGATTCTAAGTGACGATGCACCGGTTGCTACCACTCCTGAGGTGGAAACAATATCAACAACCATTCCTTCAATTAAATTTTTAACTGAATCAACAGTTACATTGTTTGTTCCATTTGCTGAAATTGATGCCAAAAAACCTGTTCCATCACCATATAACATTCTTCCAAAGTTAAATGTGCTTGCTTTAACAAGTCCGTCCATTTCTGCATTCAAAAGGTTAACAAATGCACCGGCAGAATTTTCTGAAGCACGAATTGCTTTGTCACTAATTTCAAGTTTTCCATAAAGGTTTTTAAGTGTTAAGACAAATTGAGCATAGTTATTGCTTGCTGATTCAGGAAGTTCGCCGTCTTCTGTTCCCGCTCCAATTCCTCCATTAATTCCATATGGAGCAAATTTTCTAATTTCCTTTCCCCAAACATCAGCTGTTGTTTGATTGATTCTTGCAAGTAATGGATTGATGTTTGTGTTTAATTGATTTGCGACAACGCCAAGATACACTTCTTTTAATGCGCTGTCGGCTGTTTGTAAAGTTACCATAAAATCTCCTATTTAAGCATTTTTGAAAATATTTCCCCTGCCTCTTTAATCGTTTTTGGTTTTTCAGATTCAACAATATAAACATTAGTTGAATTTCCTGAAATTAATTTTGGCGTTTGAGGAATATTGTTGATTTTTGATAAATATTCAGCAATAATTTTTGTTTTTAGAGCTTCATTGTTGCTTAAGTATTCATCAATAAATTTTGAATCATTTAAAATATTTGCAGACCTTTCATTTGCTTGATTAATTACAGCTAATCCAATGTCAAACTTATTTGGTAAATTTTGAAAAAGTTCATTATTTACAATTTGTAATATTTCTTCTTTCTTATCTTCTGAGTTTGTTCGTTTTAAAAAATCATCAATATTTTCTTCTTTATTAAAAAGTGCATTTTCATTAAATTCTTTTTCAATTTCAGCCAATTTTTGACTTTTTCTAGTAAATTCTGCTTCTAAATTTGTGTAAGCATCTAAAAGGTTTTTTACATTTTTAAACTTTCCAAATGTAGAGCCATTATTGCTTTCTAATTCATTTTGTGCACTGTTTTGATTAGAAATATTTTCTGGTTGTTCTACTAATTCTTCCATATTATTCTCCTAAAAATTTTTTATGTTCATTGATATGTTGTAAGAGTTTTTTCTCAAAATTCGTATCAAAGTCCTCATCTTTTAATGTAATTAAAAATTTAATATGTTCATTAATGTGAATTTTGTGATCATCAATTTCAAGTGGTGAATTTAGTTTAATTAGTTTTAAATTTTCTTTCTGGGCTCTTTCTTTTTGACATTCATCAATGCTTTTTTCAGTTACCCAATCTTTAAATCCGAAAAGATCTAAAAGTTTTGATTTGTTAGTTTCTAAAATTTTTCCATTTGAATCATTAAACAATCCTTTTTCAAGAAGTTTAATGGCGAGTTCCTCTTTTGTGGATGCATCATCAAGTAGTTCATTTTTAGTTTCAAAAATCACATCGTCACTTGTTATGTTACTATTGTTCCAATAATATATTTTTATTTTTCCATTTTTATCAGTAATAGAATCAAGACGGTTTTGTGTTGTGAACTGTTTATAAAGCTTAATTAAGAAAACGCCCACTTTTTTAATTGAATCGCGAATATATTCCGCAGTTAGTGATAAACGAGATTCGTCTTGTTTAATTAGCATAGATAGAGCCGAACCGCTATTTATTCCAGATGGAATGCTTGAATTTGTTGTTACATCGCTTATGCAGCTTAGATTGTTTATTTCATTCAAAAGATTTTTTTCTTCATCTTCGAGTTCATTTGGAACAGTTCCTGGTTGAATGAATTCAGGTGGATGTGATCCGTTTCTATAAATCAAAATTTTGCCAGGAGCTAGACCCTCATCTTCTAAATTATTGACATCTACTGAACCATCTTCAACACTTAAAACACCACTTGCAAGTCTTGCAATAAATTCATGTTTTTTATTTTTTATCGCATTGTATGTTCGTTGCAATGGAATACATCTTTCAATAACACTGATACCCCAAAAACATGAAAGTTGTTTTGTTGAAACTTGCTTAACAAAAGGATATGAATATGAATTGTTTTTTCCAATTTTATATGGCAAATCACCATCATATAACAGGATATTTTTTGCAGTTATTGTTAATCTTCCATTTGGTCTTTTCTGTGTTGGTTTTTCATATTTTTCAACAACTAAAATATGATTGTGTTTTGGTGAGTGAATTAATTTTGAAATATTACTTCTCCCAGAAAAACCAGAAATTAATGTATTGGTTGCAATTTCAAATGTATCAACATCTTCTCCAGTTAACTTAACTCCCCAAGTTTCGTTAACAATATCAACGGGATATGCCCTTGCTTCAATTATTGATGCGCAGTCATCAATTTCAATAGAACTATTTGAATCTGGATATATTTCAAATGGTGAGCATACAGAAATTACAGCATCTCCAGATTTTATGTAATTATTTGAATTTTGATCATTTGCGATTATTGGGCCAATTTCATTATCCCATGAGACCTTATAAAAACTTGTTCCAGTAATTTCACTCCATGCTGTGGCTGATGAAATTAATGTATCAAAATTATTGCTATCTAAGGCATAATTTAAAATTGATTTTGTTAGTTCTGCAGCTGCAACATCATTTTCAGATGAACTTGATGGCCTAACTGTTAAATTGGGCTTAATTTTTGATAGTTTTGCAAGTCTAGTTTCAATGACTGGTGCAATGTGATTAAAAACTTCTCGGTTTTCCCAATAATAATTTTTTTCAATATCTAAAATTTCTCCCGTTGAAGAAATATAGCTAAACTGATTACCAATATAGTAATTCATATTTAAGCCCCATGTTAGCTCATAAACTCTTCTTTCTTCTTGTCTTCTTTTTAAGTCTTCATTAATTGCACTGACAATAACTTCGTCTTCCTCTTTAGAATAAAAAAATTTTTGATTACTCTTTTGTTTCATTTTTATAACTATTCCTTTTAAATAAACTTGTTAATTCTTTAAAACAATTTTCACATAGATATATGTTTCCTTTGTAACTATTTGTAACTAATTCATATGTGCATGTTTGGTTGCATAAAACAGTGTCACATTTTGCAAATGAATTAATTTTATTAAGAATCATTTTTAATCTCCTCTAATAATTTGCTTTTTAGTTCAATAAGTTCATTGTTGCTAAGTTGTTTTATCTCATCACCTTCTACCTCCTTCGCAAAAATTTCAAGAAGAGTTTTAATAGCGAGCATGTCAGGCGGAATATAATGCGTGGTAATTTTTTTCTTAGATAAAGTAAGCGAGCTAGAGATTTCATTTCTTGTTTTTTCTGTTTCATTTTCTATTTTAATTTTATCACATAAACCCATAGAATTTTGAGCACTCGTGCCATCAAAATCAAAAAATGACATGTTTTTAATGTTTTTAAAGTCATTTTTTGCGTTTTTATTAAAATTTTCATATTCAAGCTGTTCTTCAGTATATGAAAATCCTTTTGCACGTTTTATTAAGAGTTCTATTAAGTCTTTATTAGTAAATTTTTTGTTTTTCATTTCGTTTTAGTGACCTTACTAATTTTTCTTTATCACGTTGAATTTCAGTTAAATATCTTTTTTCTAAATTCTGCGCTGGCAGATTCATGATGTAGTAGCGAAGTTCGTCAAGAGAGTGGTCATCAATTTTGATTGGATTGTCACCGCCACCCCATCTATATGTTTTAAATTCACGAATTAAATTTTTACATGATGAAAAAATAAACAATTTTGTTTTGCCGTCAATGCTTTTTAAAAATGTCTTAACTTTTGATATTCCAGCAAGTAAATTTTTATTTACATTTGTATTACATAAAATTCCATTTTCATAAAATAATTCTGCAACGCTTTTTGGGCTGGATAATGTTTTTTGATTTGCTGCTGAATCAATTAAGCATTCAATCATGCCGTTTCTAGCTTTTTTCCATGAAAGTGATGCTGAAATTTCCTTTATCCTATTTGAATGATATTCAATGGTTTGATTTGATTCGTAATGTTCTGCAATTACATATACATTATTATCATAATCTTTTGCGTACCAATGGCATGAAAGCGGGTTTGATAGTCCTGGGTCAATCGAAATAATATCTTGCCAATCTGCTGGAATTTCAAATGGTTCAATAACATGTGTTTCAATTTCAAATTCTGAATAAACCAAACCACAGTCTTTTAAGTAAAATTTACCATCTTTTCTTGTTGCTAGTTCATCAGCTGAAAGTGATGCGGATAGTCTTTTTATTTCAGCTTTGTTTAAATACGGATTATCTTCCCAAGACATAAACTGAAAATATACTTCAGGATCATTATTTTTATTTAGGTAAATTTCATTATAAATGAATGACAAACCTTTAAGAGGTGTCATTGTTCCAAAAATTTCACCACTTCTATCCATGATGCGCATTTTGCATTCATTATAAATATCTTCAGGTGGTTCTTCATCAAACCAGACAAAATCCAGACTTGCTCCTTGAAATTTTTCCCTGCCTTCCTCACATGACTTAAACCAAATTTTACTTATATTTCCGAATGAGTTTATTACACTAATAGATTCAATTACTCCAAATTCAGGTGCTTCACGTTTTCCGGATATCATCGTTATGTTTTTAATTGTATTTTTAGGTAGATATTTTAAAATCTTGGCTTGTGCAACTTCTTTTTGAACTCTTGTGGATAAACTTACAACCCAACATTCAGTTTGAGGCTTGTTTTTTCTAAAGGGGTGGATTCCAAGTGAAAGCCAAATTGTTTCAACTGCCCCGCATTCGGTTTTTCCGGTTCTATTTCCACCAAACACCCACCTATTTCTTTTTTGTGATTGATGAAACATAAGTTGCTTTTGATGAATAATTTTCCCTGTGTTGTATCTTGAAAGGTTTAATAAATTTCTAACGTTAATTTCTTTTTGAATTTTTAATAATTTAATTATTTTTATTTTATCCATAAATATATAAAAAAGATTTATTATTATACAAAAATCGCATTTTACATTACAATTTTATAAAATATAATCCAAGTATGAAGAAATTGATAATATTTTTGAATTTTTTAATAGTGATAAATTTTGTAAATTATCCTATAAAAAATACTAATGCAGAATCTCTAACATATGCAAAAGCTTTAAATAATTGTACACTTTATAAAACAGTAAATTTATCAAACGACCTCACTGATATTTATTTTGTTATTCCTGAAACTTATTTTGTCGTTATTATAGAAAATGTTTCAGATGAAGTGATAAAGGTTCAGTATGATAAATTTATTGGTTATGTTCGTGCTGAATCGGTTGTTGTTGCTACATTTATACCAAATGTTAAAACACTACTAGGTGTAACATTTGATATTAAAGAAACCTCTGGAACTCAAATTTGGTCATATCCATCATCTGTGTCAGGAACTATTTTAACAACATTATCTGCATCAACAAAAAAAATAAATTATATTGCCTATGCATATGGATCAGTGCCAAATGGTGGTGAATCAAATTTATGGTATTTTGTAAGTTACACCCCTGAATTTAATTCAACAAATTATTATGAGGGTTATATTTATAGTGAAAATGTTACAAACTTATCACCTATTATTCCTAATGTTGAAAGTAACCCAATTAATGAAACTTTAATTCAAAATATTACAAGTGATGACAATGTTCAAAAGCAACCATCTCAGACATTTCAAACATTATTAATTATAGTTATAGCTGTACCAATTATTTTGTTAATTGCGGTTATTTTGTTGAAAATAACAAAAAAAATTAAAGAAAATGCAGTTTTTAAGCAAAATAATAAAATTGAAAATAAATACAATTCATCAAAGCCTTTGGCTAATAATATAAAGCAATTTGATAGTCCAATTCATAATTTTGAACATAAAACTTTTGTACGTAAAAATTCAGTGCGAAGTACTGACAAAGGATTTTCGAATTCATCGTATCCAAGTTTTCCTGATTATAATTCTGAGGATGATTGGCTTTGATAATCCATTTTGTAGTTTATGCTTTTGAAGTAATCAATTATAATTTTAATGTATTTTTCACGCAGCCATTCTTCGTCTTTAACTTGTGACTCAATAAAACGCACGGACCATTTATTTTCAATAGCGTTTTTGTAAATCTTATCAATTAATTGCTCCACTTTTCTAAAAACACTTCTTTTTGAAATTTCATAATCTGTAGCCAAATCTTCAGCTGTCCAATTATAAACATATTTCTTTTCTAAAAAATCCCATTCTTCTTCACTTAGAGATTTATGCATTTGTTTTGTCATTATGTATATATTGAGCAGTGTATTTTTTCTTTCACTTAAATCAATAACTTGATCAAATTGTTTTGTTATTGAGCTATGTAAATTAAAAATATCAGAACTGAATGATATTGTTGTTGCCTGCAGTTCGATAATTTTATCTAATTGCTTAATTATGTTTGGAATAATTGAATGTGTTGTCAGAAATGTTTTTATCCAAAATTTAAATTTATCCTTTTCGGTTAATGATTTAATATAGTCTTTAATTTTTTTCTTTTGTTCATAGTCAATTTTCTTTAATTTTGTTGTTTTTTTCATAAAATTCTCCTCATAAAACTTGCCCAAGGTTTATAAGTTCATTTTAGTATACTTTTTTTATAAAAGTGGTTTACCCGTGACATGTTTTTTAAAAAAAATTTAAATATGTACAAATTAACCAAAAAGTCATGCTGTGTTTTTGAATTAACAAGTGTTATGTATGTATTACTATTTTTTTTATTATATTTTTGACAATTTATTGTAATTTACAAAGTCAAATTAAATAGTTATTAAATAATAACATAACAAAAAATTGTAAAATATAATTTTACTTTAATAACTAAACTATTTTTTTTGAAAAAAAATTCGTTTTTTTCTTTTCAAAAACGACCTTTTATGTTAAAATTAGTTAGTAATATAATAAATTAATATATGCTCGAATAATCAAACTAAGAGGGATAAAAATGGTTAAGTCAAATTTAATTGGGAAAAATATTATTAAAACAATCGCAAGGTCATTTGTTTTGTTGTTTGTGTGCTTTGCCTCGCTTTTTCTTGCTGCCTGTGGCAAAACATCATCAAGTGACTCTGGTTTTGATGCTTATGGTAGATATCGCTTAAATCAGCCAAACATCACCTACTATCGCGAAACCACAGATGGAAAAGTCAACCAGTACACTGGTTCGTTTTATGTTCCACTTGAATTCTATTTAAACAAAACATTGTCAGAGCAAATTGAACACAAAAGGAATAGACTAGGTCTTTCTGCTAGTGCTGATGTTGATTTTATCAAAGATTATGACCAGGTTGGTTCACTTGCTATTGATGATTCATGGGGTCAATTTGATTCAACTAATTATTCGTATTCTGATTATTTGTTTTGGGTTGATGGAATTGTTTATCAAATTCATGTCACCGTTGATTTTAGTAAATTAGTTAGACACGTGGGTTCAACTTCAAGCAGATATTTTAATTTAAGCAATTATATTGAGGCAACTGATGATCTTGATAACATTTTCCACTATTCTTACAGAATTGGAAACGAAGGAATATGGAAAGATGCCTCAACAATAATTTCAACTGTTTACTACACAAGACGTGGAACGGATCAATATGATTTTGTTTCTGGAAGTATTTCAAATAAAACCATTTCATTTGACCACTGCTTTTATATGGGTTTCAATCCATTTTTAGAGAATGGATCAATAAACAGAAGAATTAGAGTTAAAGCAATACCTAATTTTGATGTTACTCTTAATCCTTCAGCGTCATCACTGTCTCTTGGTCTTGATTATCACTCAAGCTCAGTTTATCGTGGAGATTCAATTTTTTCAAAAACAGTTATTTATGATGCGTACAAGTTAAACTTTGAATCATACTCTCCTAATAGCGCATATCTTGATTATGGCCAAATTTCATACAATGAAGACAATCCAAGCTTTTACTTTTACAATGTAAATAAAACATATTCATCTGCAACAAAAAAGAGTTACATTACAGGTGTTTCGGGATTTTTCCCTGCTGGACGAGTTGTTGAAGTTGAGCGTGAATTTGATAATACACTTACATCGTCAAATTACGCTTATGCTTCTTGGACCGCAAATAAAAAACAAGTAAATTCTCTTTTTAATGAAAATACTATTCATCGTGATAAATCAGTTTCAAATTACAGCGAAAGTCAGTTTGAGAACTATGATAAAGGCTATCATGCTTTATTTGGTGCTGATTCTGCCTTTAATGTTTTTGCTGTCAAATCATACAATGCTTTATCAGATGTTTATGGAAAAATAACATCCAATTCTCTATCCAGTCATGTTGTTGAAAATCTTAATGGAAGAACAAGTAAAATTTATGTTGAAACCTCCGCTGATTATAACAATTACATTTTCTATGCAAACTTTGTGAAGATTGATAATTTTTCAATTACTGGAACAATTTTCGACGCTGAAAAAATATTAAACTCTTCAGAAAATCTTTTGAGTGACGTTAAATATCAAAAAATCAAAGTGTCTAGTGATGGATCAACGAATATGCTCGCCAATGGCAATGTAACTGATGGACAAGTTGTATTTGCCGGATTAAATTTTGGTGAATCAGTTCTTTTGTCAAAGCAGTTTATTGAAGATGATGAGAATGTGGTTGAATATAATTTTTATGGTCAATATGTTTCAGATTTAACCATTGGGAATATTTCTGTTAGTTCAATCAAAAACACCGTAGCCAAAAAGGAATATTTAACGGGAACAATTATAACTTCAGCCACAGGTTATAAAATTTATATGAAACCTGATGATGTTTCATTTGTTTATGCAAACACATCATTCTACATTGATGGTAATAGAGTTTTTGATCAAGATAAAAATGAATTTTTCAACTTTACTGTTGAGCCAGTATACAAAACATTTGATTTAATTGGAATTTCCATAATGGGAACCCGATATGATTCAGAGAGTTCTCTTGTTGTTGGAGTTAAAGCATATGATGGAAGAAGAGATTATCCAATTGTTGATCCAACTGAACTTGGCATTTCATATGAAGTTATTAAATCAGTAAACTCATTTGTTGATTCGTTGGGTTATGTAACAACAACGGCTTATGTTTCAGTTGTGTTGCCTGCTGATATTTCCCTTCAAAAGTATAATGTTATAACAAATAACTTCACCACTGCTTCAATCTATGAAAACAACAATTCTTCATACAATCAAATTCTTGCTCTTTCAACAAATGTAAATGGAATACAAAAAAACGAATATTATTATTTGACTGAATCTGAAATTAATAGTCGTTTTATAACCACTTTGTCTGGTGGTATTCTTATTTATAATAATGTAGTTTACTCATACAGTGTAAAGAACTTTAATGCGGATAAAACTTACTATCACTACAATTCTTCAGAATCTGACGACATCCTCATTCGTGTAACTGATTCAACACAAACTAAATACATTTTACTTAAGCTTGAAAAAATACACTATTCAACGGATTCCTCAGCCGTAAATTACTTACAAACAGGTGCCTCCTCTGCTGAATCAAATTACAAACTCATTTGTGAAGGCTTTGAAACTAAAGCAGGTGCAGATGCAGCGCTTAGTGCTCATAATGCAAAACAGAATGTTGATTATGCATACCTAATTTACAACGGATATATTTATTTTTCATATAATCAAGAAAACTCTCTTTCAAGCACTGAAGAAGCTAATTTTGGTGTAATGCCTACAACAACAATTTCAACTGGAATTACTGCTAAACAAGATTTTACAACAGGATACAGTAATGTTATTAATTTTAGTGACACTTCTTCCAAGATTGTTAAAAATCAAGCTATAACTGAAGGAATTACAACCTATCCATTTTCTGGTTCATATGACAAATGGAATATTTCAGCAGATATTTTGGATAAATATTTCTATACAGTTGAGATGAAATATAGTCCTGAAATTTCTGAAGCAGAGCAAGAATTTATTTTGGAATCAAAATATAGCGAACATGTTTTAGATGAATACAATGATGGTAATGGCCCATTCTACACAATTATTATGAATAATCAACCATACTACATTGTTTCTAGTGAAAGTAATTCTCGTTATGAAATTTATATGACTTATGACTATACAAAATCAACTCAAAAATTTAACACGAGAATTGGTATATTTGCTAAATCTGGTGATAAACAAATTTTTACTCATTCAAACGATGAAAACGATCAAGATGATGTCACAGAACACACCATTTTTGATAGTTACAAATCTGTTGAATTGTTATTGCAAGATGGAAAACCAAACAAAATAAAATTCACAAGAGAATGCGCAAAATATAATGAACAAGAACTCTATTTGAATAATGATATAAAAGAATTCTATGCAACATTCACCTGTTTTGGTGAACCAATTGATTTAGAAAAAGAATTTGGCATTGTAAGACATGAAATTAAAAATGAAAAATTAGTTTTAACAAGAAAATCTGTAAAGATTGGTGAAACAATATATTATATCGATTTAAACAGTAGGTTTTTGTTTACAGATTTTAAGTGTGTGACGGAGTTAAATACATCAGACAAAATTGTTTTCTCATATAATGATAGTAACGAATTAAAAATTGAATTTACTAATACTTTCACAACTTATATTGAATTTTCTTATAATGGAAAAACATACAGAATTATTAACTCATCACTTGATTTTTATGAGTTAAGTGATGCAACTGGAGGTTATGTTCCAGTAACTTCAATAACCTACTATGATGTTAAAATAGATATGTCAACCGGTAGTTTCAGTTGCAAATTTGGAAGTGATTTAAAAACAAAAGTAAGCACTTCGCATTCAATCACCTTGGAAAAAGGTGAAAATAACATTGTTGATTCTTTGAAAAAATTAACTGATGAAAAAATTATTGGAAAGAATAATAAAGTAACTCGTGATAGTTCAGAGTATGTCATTGGTGCATATGGACTTATAAAGGCAACAAAATACTTTGGAGGCAGAACAAACACCTCAATAATTTCAGTTGCTTATCCAACCGAGATGCAACTTTTAGCTTTCCAAATTGGTGAAGAATATTACTATTTAAATCAAGTTCAAGATGGAACGACAACTAAATTTGAACTTTATGCAAATGCATATTTTCATATAAATGAAACAACAAGCGCTAAAGAAAAAGTTTATGTTGATAAATTCACTAATGAGGCGAAACTTAATGATTCAGCTTTTATTAGATCATCAATAGTATATTATTTTAATTCAAATGAATTTAAAACTATAAATGTACCTGGAGTACCTGGAAATTCGATTGATGTTTTTGATTTATATACGGACATGGTTGCTTCAACGGTAAATCTTTATTCAAATGAAGATACCCATGGAGTTTTGTTGCGCATAAATTCAAAATATTATTATGCAACTAACGGAAGTGGAAGCAATACTGATTCAACTTTACAATATAAATCAAGACAGTATTTATACAATACTTCAAATGAAATTGTTGCCAGTGGAAACGATAGCAATAGACAAATATATAAAATCTATCAAATTAATAAGCATAATAATGAGTTTTTATTGCGTCTTAATATTCAATTGGGAGCAAAGTTGACACATGATGATTTAAATCTTACAGCGAATAACATTCATTTTCCTATCAATACCTACAGTGGATTAAAGTCTACTGATTGGTTTGATATTGACGAAAATAAAGGTGAAGAATTCCAATACAATGCAAAAGAATCTAGTATATATGCCTTTTATGATGTTGAAGCCGTTCGAGTTCTTAGTGGTGGCAGCTTTGTAACTAAATATTACTTAACAACTCCTATTGCAAGTGAAACTACGTTTAATGGAACCTCTATACTTGTTTATAACTATTTTATATCAAATTTAAATGAACTTTTTGGAATTCAAGTAATTAGAGGAAGTCAAATTGCTCAAAATCGTGACTTTTATTCTTCATATTATTCAATTTTAGGTGGAAATCTTGATTTAAATAAATATTATTATGTAAAAGAATTGTCTGAACCTGCGGATATTGAAATATTCCAAGAAGCATCTGCACAAAAGAATTCAAAGGTTCCATATTTATTAGAAAATTATATTGATGCAGATGGTAATGAACATACTGATAAAGTTTATACTAAAACAAAATTAATTTCACAGCCACAATTTAGGGATCAGTCTAATGCTGTCATTACTTCTCTCCCACCAGTTAAAAATGGTGAAATTTCAAATATTTTAGAGCAAACTGATAATGAAAAAATTTCATTTACACTGGGTGCACCAAGTGGCACTTTATACACTTCAACTGGTGCAGAATATAATTTTACAAATGCAGAAACAACAACTGGTCGTTCATATGCGATAGTTTCAAACATCAATCAGGGTGATGATAATACACAGGACCCTCTTACTGCGTATGGTTTTGATCAAGGTAACTTCATTTTAGAAACAAATCAAAATGATACTTTTGTTAAAAACAATGTTTATTATCACATCAATATTGATGAAACGGATTATTGGCTTGGTATAATGCTTTCATATACCTTATACATTTGTCAAAGTGGTGCCAATAGGCCAACTGCAGTTGAAATGTATGTGGATCAAATTGGTAATTGTTACGTCGTTTCACGAACTGAAAGAAATGCTGTTTATCTTAAACAACTTGTAACAAGTAAAGATGAACCAATTATGTTTAAAGACTTATATACTTCCATTTCTGATGACACCGCTTCAACATTAAATAAAAATTACCTATTTGGAACCTATACTGATGAAAATAATATTTTCGAATGTGAATCAAAGTATTATATTTTAATCAATGGCATTTATTACACTTATAACAAAGACAATGGTAAATTTGAAACAACAACTCCCCCACACAACTTTGAAGCTAACAAGATTGAGGTTTCTGAAAAACAAGATATTGGTGTTGTATATAAAAACTCAAATGATAATAAATTTTACTATTGTTTGCCTAATGGAAAGGTTTACACAACCAATAATTTTACTACAAGGTTTACATTAAATAAATACTATTATTCAAATGGATCTATTCATTATAATTCTGGATATAAACGAGATGATTATAATCAAGATCAAGCAAATGGTTTACAACTTTTTACTTTAACAAATTATACTTATGATCCAGAATCAAGACAATTGTTTGATGGGTCAGGCAATTTCAGTGGATTATTTGTTCAATCTGCTTCAGTTATGAATTTGGTGGATGGAGAGTCTGTTTCAGCAATTAGAGTTGTTTATGACTACTTTACTGAGCAATATTATTTCTTTAATCAAAATCAAGGATTGATTTATAATGAAAAGAATTTAATGGAAAAAGATTCAATTGAATATAAAGAGTCTAATGGTTCATATGGATATCTTCAAAATGGAATCTGCAATAATATTAATTTCTACTATGTCAGTCAAGAAGATAAATTTATTTTTAGACCATCAACTAAGTATTATACTTTTGTTAATTACAGTATCACAGCATATTTTGAAAATATAGGTTCAACAACGGCTGATGATGTTAAATGGATTCAATCTAGTGCATACCCTCTTTATGAAAATGGAAGTAATAAATCACTAATACAAGCAATTACAATGCATTCTGATACTGAAATCACATATTGGAAAGAACCAACTTTCAAGAACCAACTTTCAAGAAATGTAAATACAAAGTATATTGATGTTGGAACTTCTTCGCAGTATGTAATTTCAAAAAATCCAAGTTCATCATCAAGGGTCATAACTCTTCTTGGAAAAAGAAAAGTTATTGATAATAATGAAAATACTCTTGATTATTCATCATATTCAATGTTGATTCCAACAGTAAAAGAATCACCTATTCTAGATATTAATACTGCATATTTTGATGTTGATTACACTTCAAAAGATAACATTACTGAGGGATTCCCAGGTGTAAAACTTTTGGATGGCATACCATATGTTAACCCAATGTTTGTGTTTAATGTTTATCACAAACAAGGAACCCCTGCATATATTGATTTGGCATTTTTGGTTAACAATGGATACTATGTTGAAATCATAAATAATATAAGGCAGGATGGAAATAGTAAGTTAACGACTGATTTTACAACTATTAACTTTAAGTCAACAGCTGAAAACCTGTCTACTGGCGATTATGTTGATAAACTTTATTATATTGTTGATAATACAAAATATGAGCCAATTCTAGCATATCGAAAAGTTACCCCAGCTGAACAGTTAACTGCAGTTACATTTACAACTTATTATAATAAATACAGAGATGATAGCTCTAGCTATAAATCAATATATATTCCAAATTTTGAGTATATAAATCTTACAAGTGATGAAAAATCCATGTATTATGGGCTTGTTAAAGATGGAGACTTCTATTATCAACTTAACACCACTGCCCTAAAGTTTAATGATATAGCAATAAATGATGGCGATGATAGTGAAACGCTATACTTTGATGATGCAACAATTTTTGATAATGATAAGGTTGTTTATAGCGACATAGTTTATAGATTTATTAATGGGAACTTCTCCCCTTTAACTGCAAATGAATGTGCAATTTGGGAAACTTCAACTGTTGCAATTAAAGATATTCCATACTTAGATGTCCATACCTACAAGCAAGATAACAATACTGGTTTAATTTATTTAAGTTCAGACGTTGTTAATTCAGATGTTAACACAATTTGCAATGGTTTGACAGGTATTGATACAAATATAACAACCGCAAATTCAAATGATGTTAATTATGATAATGTAATCGTTGCTGGTATCACAAATGCATACAAAGTTTCAACAAATGAAATTTCAAGTTTCGGTGATAATTTATATGGTTATTGGCTTGATAAGTCAATTCACTTACTTGATATTACAAAATCACAAAATACATTCCTTAAATGTGGTTCAGAATCAGTTGTTTTAACTGCATCACCACTTATCTCTTTTGATGGTGAAATTTATTATAAACTTAAAGAATGGAAAGTTTATGTTCGTGAAAATTCTGAAAGAATTCGTGAACTTGGAAATGACTACATTAATGATTTAATTGGGACTTATAGAAATAACGCAATTTGTATATTCTCTTCAGATGTTTCTGGATATTATTTATTCTTACCTGTTTATGAAAAGGTTTACACAATGTCAATGGCAACAGAAGTAATTTCAGGCTCATTGAATGTTGGTGGATCAATTTCAATTAAGTCTTCTGAAAATTCTGTTGATATTGATGAAGAAAATTATCAAGAAAATCTCTATTTCATTGACCCAATTCCTGGTTATGACAGCACTATTAATATTTCTTCATACATATTCTTTACTGGTAATTTTAATGATGGCAATCCAATTTTTGCACCACTTAACTTGGATAATAACAATTTGGTAATGAGATCACCTAATGCAAATAACTCAATTGCCATTATCAGTTTCATTGATTCTGGAAAAGCAAATGTTTTTGTTTATAAAATTAAACAACAAAACGAAGTTTTGTCAGAAGGTGAACCATGCTTTATTGAAATAACCAACACAAATGGTATGTATAGATTCAGCTATAATAGGAATGGCTATGCTTTATCAAATGCCAATGTTTTATATACTAATCGTCCATTTGTTCAAACTACATATACGGATAAAAATGGACAATCAAGAATTGGATATACTTATGCCCCATCAACTTTAAATAGTTCTATTTCCACTTATAACGCAAGAATAACCAATGTTTTGACATACACATACAAATATACAAAAGATGGAACAGAACACAATGTAATGCTTTTAAATAATAATTTCTATACTGTTCCAGAGTCAATAATAAGTTCAATTGGATTAAATGAACCTGGAGATGGAACAACAGAACTTGAAATAGATAGAGATAATATTTTGTCTTTATTAGATTCTTCCATTGCAAAACTTGTTATAAAGAAATTTAATGTTGCGCAAAATTCAAAAGATGACTCAGTCAATGGGTATTATTCAAATACTGAAAAGAATTTGTCAACCGGTGAATTATATGCTGATGAAAATGGGAATATCCATACCACCTTGCAGTATAAAACTAATTACTATTATCGTGATTCAGAAATTTTATTAGAGGCAATTCCAAATTCTGGTTACAGATTTGAAAATTGGTATTTTGCTAGATTTGATGAAACTTATGGTTGGACTGTTTCTGATAAAACTGTTCTTGACGAACTCAACAACTCATATGTTGATGAAATAATTAAAACTGAATTTGCTACAAATTCTGCAGCGACAACTTATAAATTGGATTATAAGGGTCATTATCCATCTGGCGAACAATATGATTTAACATATACAATTTCAAGGTACGATAGCGACATTGTATTCTCAAATAATATGCAAAAAGTTCCAAATTCAGTAAAAAGTAACTATTATGGAATCTTTGCAAATCTTGGGACATCAAGATCACATCCAAATTTTGTAAGAGTTTATCAAATAGAAAATAATCCATCTGCTTTATATTATGATGAGCATGGTGCAATTCCAGTTCAACTTTCTGATTTTACAATTCAACTAAATAGCTTTGAAGAATTATGGTCACATAACTACATTGGTTATATGAATTTCTATGATGCAATAAAAATAACATACCAATATGATAGTGACGGAAATATCAATGAAAGATGGACAAGAGTTGGAACTGGTGACAGTTATACCGTTTCAACAACTAAATTTACATTTAATGGTGAAACCATCTACCCTGTTTACACATACAACACCACAACACTCAATTATGATATAGCTTATTACAGGTCAAATGAATCAGGAAATTTCTATGTTGATGAAAATAACGCACTTCATATTTATAAGTTACATTCAAATGTTAGAGTTGTGGCAAAGTTTATTGAGACTTACAAAGCATTTATTTTCAATGAAACTGAAGACGAATCAGGAATTTCTATTGAAGCAATTTATTATTATAATGAGGATGAATCCAAAACAGTCATTAGAACCAGTGCAAATGGCAGCAATTTAACTGCATTAGATACCCCATTAAAAACGGCTGCTGTAAGCAAAAATTACTTTGGTGCAACAGACACAAGTGAAACTTATCCTTTTAATGTTACAAAAGATTCAAGTGCTACTCCTGCAAAAACATTATTTGATAATGTGAATAATAAAGATACATCATTTTATGAAGCTTTGTATTCAAAAAATGATCGTGATCGTTTTGAATCAATTGCTGGTGTAAACAACTTTACGGGTTCATTTGAAAGAAATGCATACGCAATGCTTAGAAATGGAAAAGATAATCAACAGTCACTTTCATTGAAAAATTATTATTTTGATGTTGGAACCACCCTGTTCCTGTTAATTAGACTTCAGGCTGAAAAGCAGATAACTATTCATTCACTTGGTTTAAATCAAAATTACACGTTAAACTTTGTCATGGAACCAAATAGTGATGTTGTTAAGTCACTTAAAGGATCCGACAATATTGAATATGTTTATTATGTTCTAAAAGTTACATTTGACAGAAACATGGAGCAAACAGACGGAATAACAACTAATGCTGGAAATGAAAATCCTGAATATGTTCTTCATCCAGACAGATCTAAAAATTTGTCAATTGATGTTTTATCTGGTAACAATTTATCATTTTATGATTCATTATATGATCTTTATTTTGGTTTGTCTGCTTCGAAAGATAGTGATATTAATCTTTCACAAAACAATTATCTTAACTTTAATATAGATTCTAATGAATATAAGGTTAAAATTGCCTTTAATAAGGCATTAAATTATACTTATGCAAACGCTTTTAGTTATTCAAAAACTATGGCGGAATCACTTTATAACCAAATGCTAATGCATGATAACAGTCTAATAACTAGACTAGTTTCTACATGGTCAACCATAGAAGATAAAACTATAGTCAAAACTTTCAATAAAAATACATTTATTTTCGACTTCAATGACTATTTAGATGAATCATCAACAACTACTGAAGTTTATAAAGCTATAAAATCATACTTTATTGAGGCATTTAATAAGGTTTATCTTGCACAAGAATCTAATAATGCTAATTATAACTTTACAAAATCAATATCTACTCTTGAAATACTTTTAAATGAATTATTTAAGAAAATTGATAATAGCATTAATGTTAATGTTATTAACTCACCAAAATTTGATGATTTATATTACTACATGACAGTTACTGGAAAAATTCATGTGGGAACTGTTTTCGTTGATTACATTGTTGCTGTTATGAATGATGATTTGGGTGCTTATACAAAATCCATAATTCAATCTTTAAAATATGAAACATTTGACAAACTTTCTGACTTTATAACTAGAGTAAACCAAGTAATTTATTCAGCAATTTATAAACGTGATGCATTTAAGATAAAATATGCAAAACTATCTGAATCTTATAGCAAAATATATAATATGAATAACAGTCATGCTAGTGCCGACAGTAACACCGAAGAAGAATTATCAAGCATTCCGACAATATTCAATTCTATTAAAAAATATCAAGGAAATATATATGATGATGGTGGAAATTGGCGTTCTGGCAATGTTTATAAATTTGGTGGACCATTTAGATCTGGAATACTGAACTATATTAACCTTTCAAGTGTTAATGTTTATACTGTTTCTGTATCAACAACTGTAATTGACTCAATAACAACAAAATCAGAAAATAACGATGGACAAGAGATAGAAACTCTTTCAGTTGATAAATTTATTTCAAGTTCAAATAATTTTGATGAAAATCCATATTATGCTCTAGCAAATTCAATTTACACGGCCGGTGGTGTTGCAACAAGTCTTGGCAAACTCACATATATTGGTTCAGCTCATCAAATTGATTTAGCTGGTCCAAATGTTGTAACCTATGTTGATGGGTATAATAAGGTAAATAGATTTGAAACAAAATTTGAAGACTCTCAAAACGAAAATTTGTATGCAGAGTCAACAAACTCTACTGGCTTTAATAATTCATCTTATGGTGACATGACCTTTGCTGAATATTCAATTGTTCTCTGGGAAGGTCTAGATGTTGATGAAAGTAAAGGAATTAAAGATTTCACTATTTTCAATAATACAGACCAATCAGAAGAGTATGATGTTTACATTAGAGATAATGAATATTATATTTATTCATCCGATCATAAAACAGTTTACATTGTTTCTGGTACAACAGTTGATTCATCAACTCTATTTGATGATATTGTTAATTATATAACAAATGCTTATACATTCTCTGGGTGGTATGTTCAAACTCAAAATAATGATAACAACATTTGGTCTAATTTTGAATTATTCTCAACTTCACTCCACAGACCATTTATTAGCGCAATAACAACAAACATCAATATTGTTGCTGTATTCTCTGCTTTGACCAATGTTAAAATTTCATATAATCCAAACGAGTTAAATGTTTCATTTGCATCAAGCCTTGATTCTCGTGGCATGCTTACACAAACAAATTACATAACATCTGAATACTATTCAATTTCTGGTTGGTTTAACTTTGTTTCAGATGTTTTGGTTCAAGTTTCTCCAGTTGGTGGATTTAGACTTGGTGGAAAAGATGGATTATATTCTGTTATTTCTTCAAGTAATTCAACTTTAGCTAAATTTGACTTGAATTCAACTTCTAATCCATTTGGCTTTATGAAATACACTAGTGGTTCACTCGTGAATGTTAGAAATTCGCAAATTTCACTAACTGAAGTTAATTATTTTGATGTAAATCTTGCGAATTACATGAAAAAATGTGGAAAGTTTGTTTCTAATAATAACATTAAAGCTGAATCAATATTAGATATTTTCCTTGAGTCAGAATTTGTTGTTTTAACCTACTTTAAAGTTGATGATTACTTTGGAATAAGAACTTCTGATAGTGGTGACGATGGATATCAAACCAGAGTTATACTTTATGAAGAAGAAATAGCAAATCCAAGTAACAGAACTACCCTTTTAATGACAAAGCTTGGAAACACAACAAATTCACTTCAATATGAAGTAGAACCACAACGTGATAATGCAAATAATGAAATTATATGCAGAGCTGTCGACGGTTCAACATCGCTTGAATTTTATGGATACTTTGATAGGGATAAATATACTGGTTCAAGTGCAACTCACAGACTTATTGCATGTGTTAACACGCCAAATAAAAGTTCGCAAGAGTATAATGCATGGATGATTAATGGAACTAATAATGGTTATCCTGAAGTATCTAATGGTTATACTATTGAAGGACATCCTATTTCTGGTGCAAAAGCCGAACAAGAAATCAAATTCTTTTTCAATGATGAATCTATTAACAATGATTATCTACTTTCAAGTGACAACCATGTAATTCATCTTCATGCTAGAAAAGCGACAAAATCAGCTTTAACAATCCAAGAAGAGTTTTGGGCTGTAAACAATGGTAGTTTACAAAAAGAAGAAACTGTTACCCATTCTATTCCAATTTCATTTGTGTATAACATTAAATACATGGAAGATGGAACATTAAATGGAAATTTTGTTTATAACCAAATATCTCCAAAAACTTATGAATTTACAACAGAAGCTAATGATGGCACAGCAAGTGGATTTATTGCTCGTGCTATAATAAACGAAACATATAGATATGTTTATGATGGAGCAAACTACTATATGTTTGTTGGATTTAAAGTTTCAACTAATCACAATGAAGTTATCTCGACACAAATGATGTATACTTTCAATGAAGCACCTGATGGAACTTTAACCGCAATTTACATTAAAATTTTACCAATTGAGATAAATATTACATCTGGTGGTGATTATAATATCACTATCTCTTGTGATGCATTCACAAATGTATATAGAGATATTTCTGTTTCTGAAATTGGAATTGCTACTAATAATTATGAGGAAATTGAAAATACATTTAACTTTGTTCTTTATGGATCAAGAGTAGAAATTAGACCAATTGCATCAGCAAATTATGAACTTTCATATGCGGCAGCCACCAAAGGTGGAGTTAATGATCCTTCGGTTAGTGTTAACAGTCCAAATAAAGTAATATCAAATTATAACGAGAAATATACATTCTCTTACGGTTTCTCAACAACCAATATAATCACAATAAAGCAATATTTACTTTCATCAACAAGCCAATCATCTCTTGCTAGTCTTTATACTGATGAATACTTTACTTTCCTATCCAAAGATGAATTAACGAATGATCAAATTATTAATTATATTTCTGACATTAACAACAAAACAACTTTAAATATTGCCAATGGCGGTGATTTTTATATCTACTTCCTTATTAATTCATCAAAGTCAATAACTGGAATCTATTCAAATGGCAAATTATTACTTTCAGCTTCTGATGTGTCATTAATTGATTCACAGGATGTTGGAGATGGATATAGCATAAAGAAAATTAAGTATTCATCTTATAATGATTCATTTGTTTCAGGAGATATTTCTCTTGACATTAGATTCTCAACAATTGTCTCTCTTAGAACTGAAATTGTTGGAATTGGACTTAAATCAGGATCATATCCATATGAAACAGTGTTTGATGAATCAATATATCAAGATGGAAGATATATCGTTGCAAGTCTTGGAGATGAAAATCTTTATTTAACACCATCAACAAATGTAACAAATGGTGTTGAAATTGCCGCAGGTGATAATGTTAACTTTAATCTTAATGTCTTATATAATTCCAAGTATTCATTTGTTTATTATTACTACTATGCAAAATATCAACTTCCAGAAGAAAAAGATGGTTATTACGAAATTAAAATTGGTAACCATACATACCTTTTAAAGAAAACTTCAAACAATACAATTGAAGAACCTCTTTATATTGGTTCAACCGATGCCACAGGACAACTTGTGTTATTGGAATCAGGCTTATATGCAAAACCTGAACTGTATGTTGAAGGTTCAACTAAATATGCAATGCTTGAAACAAAGATTGGTAATACACCAATAGCTTCTTTAATTGTTGACGCAAACATGTTGAGCAATATGATTAATGATAACTTAACAATTTATGCAAAATTCTCTGAAATTACAACCGTTAATATTTCAAAAAATATCACTATTCACACTGACGATTTAAGTTATTATGATAATTTAAGTACTAGAAATGAATTCTTTAACTTCTTCAATGCAAAAATTAAATATACTAACGCATCTAGAACAGTTATTGAGGAAACATTAACTTATGATATTTTTGAACATAGCTACAAAACTATCACAATTGCTAAGGATTCTGAAATAACAATTACACCATACATTTCATCACATGTTGTAAATCGATATATTCCAGCCGATGTTTTGGAAGTTAAAGCCGGTGGAACAACTCGTCACAATGCAAATTTAGAGAGTAATAACTTTGTAATACAAACAAAAATCCCTACACTTATTTCATATACGATTCTTGATATGACACTTAATTTCTTAAGTTCATACACAGTAACAATTGAGAGAACAATTAATGGACAAAAATTGAATTCGCAAGTTTCAAGTTTAACAACTCCAACACAATTAATGCCACTTATTAATGTCTCATCAGTAACTGAATATTCAAATATCAAAGGAACCAGCTTCACTGAAACAGTATTCCTTTCAACACACAATAGTTATACAAAAGTTAACGATTTATCGTTTGTTAGAAATTATCAAAATGATTATGCAACTCTCACCTATCCAATTAATGGAACTCCAATAAATTACACAACACAAACAGTTTCAACATCAATTAATTTACCTTCAGATACACAAATTGAAAACTTATTATTTGATGGTTGGTATTTAAACGGAATATTATATTCAACAAAAGATACTATTAAATTGCCAATTAATGAAGTTTCAACCGATGGTTTAATCTTGATATATCAAACAAATGGTGAACAAAAAACAATTGTACAATTAGTTGAACTTACTTTTGATTCAACAAATAATAGATATAAATTTGAATATAATTCATCAACTTATTATATTGATTTAACTGACAATCTTGAGAATTTTACTGGTTCAATTGTTAATGAGTCAAATGCATTTAATTATATATACATTCCTTCGGATAATATAACTTTAACTGCAGCATATTCAACTTATACTAAAGTTAGTTATCAAACAAATCCAACTACAGAAACTGGTGATAATCTTGTTCAAGCAACACTAACAGGAAATCTTTTAGGAATTGTTTCAAATAATTCATCAATCACCTCAGAAGTTGGATCATATTCACTTGTTTATGATGAAATTGATGTAACTAATAGATATGAAAATATATTTACATCTAAATTAAGTTCTTCAAAAGAGTATCTTGGAGAATATAGGCTTATTTCAACAATTGACTCCTATTTAATTGATAATTACCACGCAGCATATGTTTTAAGCGGTTCAAATCTGTTAATTACAGCAGGCCACTTAATTGGATACCGAGTAATTGGTTATCAGTACACTGGTAGAAGGATTACTGTTTCATCAAGAATAAATGCATCTGGTGAAATAATTTATAGCTATGGTATAACCCCATTTACAACGCCAATTTCAATTGAATCAGTTTCTGAAAATAATTCTATGGGTTATTTAACCATTGGAAACAATGAACTATTTACTGATATAACCATTACAGTTCTTTACGAAAAAGTTTATGAGGTATCAACAGTTGTTTCAACTATTGGTGAATATGATGATGACAAAATTGCAACAGCCGCACCTGGAGGTTCAATTGAAATTTCATCATATAATAGCAATAATGACATTGATGTTAGTGATGGAACATTCTACTCCGATACTTATGACGTCATTAGAATTAAGTGCATACCAAATGAAGGATACACATTTGTAGGTTTATATCTAAATGGCAAATATTTGGGTGCCAATGAACTAACATTCGACACTTATAATTATGAAAAGATTATTGATATAATTCCTGATAATTTAGGTTTTGCTGAAAATAATAGACAAAGTATTGTTTTTGAAGCTAGATTTGCAAAAAATGTTGATTTTTCTATTAGAATTGAAATTAATAATTCCTCATCAGTAAAAGAAATTTTTGATAGATATGGAATTACAAAAGAAAATCATTCAACCGGTTTAAATATCAATGTTAAATTACAATCAATCTATGATAGCATTTCATACGGATCATCAACTGATGAATTTAATATGGAATCAGCAACTGATCTTCAAACTAATGTTTGGGAAACTCCAATAACAAAGGTTAAACAAGGTCATGCATATGATAGTTCTCTTGAATATTTCACAGATCCTAATGGTGAAAATATTTACACATATTCACCTGCTGATTCTGCAAACTGGACAACTCTTCAAACTGCAACTGAAGGAAATGCTCTTTATGTTCGTGATAATAGATATTTAATTATGAACTTTACAGTTGCCTATGGAACATATGTGCAACTTAGTGTTCCGGAGACAGATAATAATCAAATTAGATTATCATCTGGAACATCAATTTATTACAAGGGTTGGCATTTATATAGACCATCTTTGCATGAACATCCTGTAATAACTGACAATAATATGCTTGAATTCTTTGCAACACATGACTATTACAGTTCAACAATGGAATTTGTTGCAGTATTTAATACTGATTCATCAAGTCACTCAACTGATACTCATGCAATAGCTGAATTTATTGATGAAACATCAAATACATTGCTTAGAACAATGAACCCAGACAATATTGATATTTCCAATTATAATAATGGAATTCTGACAATAAGTGGAAATAACTACTTATTCACTGGTTGGTGGAATAGAATTTTAGATTCTTCTAGACCAACAACTGATATATTAATTTCAAATAATTTCTTGGAATATATAAACAAAGATCTTCCAAGAGTTAATAATCTCATTGCGAAATTTGTTAAAATTAACCCAATTTCAATTACATTACCTACCCCACAATCAGGTTATATAACAACAAATCTTACATATAGATATTTCTACACTGCAACCAGTGTAACAGACAACAGAGTTCAAATTGTAACTAGCGATAGTGATGAAAGATTTAAATTAACATTTAACGTTCCAGTGGACACATATTTGTCATCAACAAAAACATATGCATATTCTGGTCACTATTACACAATCAATAATTCAGGTACAAGAAATAATTACGCAAGTTATACAATTCCTACTGAACAAAGACTAAATAATACTATTGGAACAAGATATTCTCCTAATGTGGTTTATTATGCGGTTCAAAATTCAACAATTTATTATCTTGATTTAGTAAATAGAAAGGCTTACACAGAAGTCTATGTCGACGGAAATTCAATTGCATTTAGAAATGAATACACTGAAATAACATTCACAGCTTCAAGTGTTAAATTTGGAACTATTGAAAGAAGTATTGAAACTGGTCAGTATGTCATTATTGAAAATAACATTCATTTTCTCGCATATGATAAGTTGTATGCTGATTTGTTCTATGTGAACGAATCATCTTTAGCAAATTATAGAGTAAGTAACAGTATTGTTATTCATAATGAAAATAATGCCAATATTTCGATTGGATTATCAACATTTGAATCTGTTAAAAAAGCAGGATATAATTACAATGTTGAAAGCGATTATGATCATCTTTCAATTATAAATGGTGGTCACACAATAAGCTACATTGTAACAACTGTTGAAGATGATGGCCATTATGGTTCAATTTATGATAATACTGCGGGTGGATCAATTTCATCAATTAAAATCAGAACAACCGGTGGAACAAATTCAACTTCCCAATATATTTATTCAGCCACATATCCAATTCTTGAAATTACTCTAGCACCAAATGTTAACTATACATTTGTGGGACTATATATCAATGATAAATATGTTCAAAATTCATATAACAACCTTAACTTGATAATTGACTTGAGTTTATATGATACCGACCTTGTAATTGATGCAAGATTTTCAAAGAACATTTCAATTGAATATAGACTTTCTGTTGGAAGAAATGACTCAAGAGCATATATTTATGATGATCTCAAAATTATTAATAATGAACTTGCCCTTTCGGGAACTATATCAAATGTTTACAACTCAATTAATGCAACATTTGGAGATGATATAGAATTTGGTTCATCAATTGTTTTTAGTGATATTGATATCAAACAATCAGCAGAGGCTTTGTCTTATATTATTACAGTTCCATATGGAACAAGGCTTACATTCTCAACTGAAAGAACGACAATTCATTCACAATTGGGCGCTGAGTATAAATTTAATGGTTGGTATGTATTTGAAAACGGTATTATAACAACAAATACACCTGTAACATCCAGTCCAACATTTACAGTTTATGCCGTAAATGATTCTGACGGAAATTCATTAAGTTTTGTTGCTGATTATGAGATTGATGCAAACACACCTGGATCACTTTCAGAAATTAGTAACATTGAACTTTACACTTCAACCTCAACCACACCATTAACATTCAGTGAAATTGAATTTAATTCAAGATATAAGAGAAATAACCCTAATGCATCAATAGTTACCATTGAAGGTAAAAAGTATTTATTTACTGGTTGGTGGCAAGTAATAAGAGATGATTATAAGATTTTCGTTTCAAATATTGTTAACGCAACATCTCTTCCAAACCGAAGAATAGGAAGATATGTTGAACTTACGGATATTACAATAAAATTCTCTGAAAAATCTGCAATTTCTATTGAAGCAAATTTACATCAAGCATTTAGTTACATTCAATCAACAACTTTAAGTTCTTCAATGTTAAATGCAAGAATTGATAGTGAAAGCAATACATTTGTTGTAACAACAACAATAAATAGTGCACTTACAAATGTACGTGTTAAAGCGCATAACAGTTATTATTTCAGAAATACTGAACCAAATGAGTATGGTAATTATCCATATGATATTACATCTATATATCTAGATAGAATTGATGATGAATTTGTTATTTCAACAAACATCGCTGAAATAGCTGATGTGTATATGAGATATTCAAAGATTTATTCAGGTGATGATGAATTTGCATATAATGTTGAGCATGAAATTCAAGAAGATAAACTTGTTGTGTTTGTTCAAAATAATGCAAACTCATTTAAAGTTTCAATTGTTGCTCAAAATATATCTAAAACTGAGGCAAACTCTAAAGCAACAGCATCTTCAATGATTTACATTGCTTCCACAAACATTCACTCACCTAGTCTTTCACAAATTCAATCTCTTGAATCATCTGTAAAAACGGTTTATATTAATGGACAAACAGTATTTATTTTAAATAATACAATATATGAAAGTTTAGAAGCATACAAAACCTACTACGATTTAAGTAAACAAATAATTCCAAATTTGACTGGCTATTCAATTGTTACACTTTCAGGAACATACTATTTAACAAATTCAAATACTTTTGTTGATAATGATAATAACCTAATTGACAATTCAATAGTATTTGGAGCATCAGACGCAGTAATTGTTATGGATTACACAGTAAATTCATCAAATCCTTACACTCTTTATGTATATTCATCAGTAAGTTCAAAGTATCGACTTATAGAACCTATTGGTGCAAACAATGTTGTATGTCAAATCAGAAACACTGAAACAAATGAAAATTTAACATTGCCAATTTCATTTAATGCTCCAGACAAATTTTATTCTGTTTACACAAAACTTAATATTTCATTAGTAAAAGAGTATCGAAAAGAAAGTTTTGTTGGATTTAAGATTTTATATGATAATGGAAAATCAATCTTATATGATGCAAAAACATATGGATATTCATTCTCAATTGTTGTTACTGAATCAATCACAATTATTGCTCAATTTGAAGATGCAGTTAACACTCAAGATCACACAAATTATGATGAAACAACTGTTCCAGATATAAATTATGGCTCGAGTGTCGTGTTTGGTGATGGTGACGAATCTCAAGATGAATACCCTGTAACACTTTATACTGCACAAGAAGGTTATTACATTCAATTGATTACAATTTATACAGTGGATATAAACGGTGATCAAGTAATATATCAATTTGATTTTGATTTAAAAACAAATTTATTCAACCCTAATGGTAATATTCCTTCGGGTATAAGTGTTGTTGGTGACGATGAAAGCAAGGTTCAAGATTCATTTGGTCAGTTCTTCTATAAATCAGTTAAAGTTGCAGCGCCTGAGAACGCAACTGTTGAAACGCTAACTTACAAAATTTATACATTAAACATAACTATTACTCAAAATGAAGTTGGCTCTTGGCCACAGATCACAATGCTCTATCCACATGACTACTTGCAAAATAATATTTACAACACTCCTCGTTATGTTCAGTATCAAGGCATTATTAACAATGACACACTTCTTGAGTATATTAAAAATAATCTCCTTGATGGAACAAGAGATTATGAACTTGGAACAGGATTTAATTTTTCTAACACTCTCGTAACAGCTGGAACTTCTTCAAGATTTATTGATGGTTTCTACACAATGAGTATTGATAACGCTTCTAATTATGTTTCAAATGTTTTACCAAAACTTGATGGAAACACATCTGATGTTGATGCAAGTGGAAAATTCACTAAATACTTTATTCAAATTTCAACAAACTCCCCTGTTTCATACAGTTTAAGATATAACTTCCAGACTCAGGGTAAAATTAGAGTTTATGTTCATCCATATTATTATGATACAAATGAATCTACTAATTACAATCCAAATCTCGAACAAAGTTTAATTTTACCAAGTGTCGATGAAAGAGAGTTTGTAACAAATTCAATTCATGTCGGAAATAAAGAAGATATAAATGGCAACATTCAATTAGATGACTCAATTACATACGAATTGAATAAAAATGATTATGAACATAGAGGTAATACGGGAAGTTCTGAAATTAAAGGTGTTTGGTACTATGAAATTTCATATTACTTCTCTGATCCACTTTCATTATATTTTGATTCTCAATATCTATCATTTGATAAATTCTATTATTACGATACAAATAATAATAAACAATATTTATCAAGATCATACTATGAAGAAGAATATAAAGTTAATAACATGAATCCATTGACATTAAAAACGAATAACTCATCATTAACAATGTCCTATGATGAATATTTGAAAATTTTGGCAGTCACAAGGAAAGATGTTGATCCAAAATTAATTACTTCTGAATCAATGATAAATTCACTTACTCCTGATGAATCTGTTTTAGTTCTTCATTGTGATGCAAAAGAAGATATTAAATCAACAATATTAAAATTTGATTTCAATCAGCCAACAATTAATTTGAGTTTCAGAATGAATGATGATACATACACTTCAACAGTTGATGCATCATATTCAAATGGAAATCAAAAAACCGTAACTTTGTCAGCAGATAATGGTAAAGAATATTCAATTACTATTCAAAGTTATGAGTTAAATGAAAGTTATTATATGCGATTAATTTATTCAAAAGAATTAATAGCAAATAATGCAAATTTCACAATTAACCTAAAGAATTTTATACCTAAAGACCAATATAAAGGAACGGTATTAAATTCTGAAAATAGTAAAATTAAAATTTTTGAGACTGATACAGCAACATATAAATTTAACAATGCTTACTGCACTAACACAACTCAAACAATCAATATAAACAATGAAATAGATCAATCCCCTAAAATTTCATTTGTACTTGGTGATACTTTCTCAGATTCAAATGAAATTAATATTGAAACTCGTTTAATGAATAAGATTTTACTTGCAAATGATAAATCAAATGCTGGATTGATAAATATTTCAATTTCAAAACCTGATAAATCAATTAATGATAATCCAGTAATTATTTCAAATGAAACCACTACTGATTATGCGAATTATGTTCTGGCATATGCAGAAACTAATTCAGTTGTAAGAGTGTTTGCAGAACATCCTAATAGATATATGTTTAATTCAAACTTAACAAGTTCACTAAGCAGTATTATTGATGTTATTGAAGGTCGTTCAACATCATATAGTTATAATGAAACATGGGCAACTCAAACTATTTCAACAATGAAATCTATTGCAACATTAACAACATCCCCTTCAACGGTTAATCAACAATATACATATGTGCCTAATTCAAATGCAGCATTCTTAGTTGACTACTATGGTTGCGATTCAGAAATTCAACCAACTAAAATTGTTGGAATTATTGCTCCGGGAAATGCATCATCATTCATTCCAAGTGGTGATGATTCAATAATAACCACAATATCTTCATATGAAAGTGGCTTTAATTTCATTATTGAAATCACTAAACTTGAATCCGAAACATCTGTTTCTTACAAACAACAAATCAATGGTGAATATTATTCAGCAACTCAAGTTATTGAAGAAAATGGAAAACTTTATACAACAAATAAAGATGATAGCAAAGTTGCTATTTATTCAATACCAAAGTTTGAAAATACAACTATAAAGATGTTCTTAAATGATCCACAAGTTAAACAATACATCTTGCTAGTTTCAGCAAATCTTAATAAAACACTTATTAGAACTGGAATATTCTATCAAATGATTCTTCCAGAACTTGAAACTTCTGTTGAAATTGATTATGTAACCGAAAGAACAATTGATGAGTATGATGTAGCTGAATATTCATCAACATCAGTTTTATACACATTAAATACTTCAGCATCATTTACAACAGCAGGTTCTTACGATCCTAATGAAACATATTTCCAAGCTTCAACTAAAACAGCACCTGTTCATGGTATGACGCTTGATTATTTAGGAAAAACATACTATATAGTTGGAAATAGCACTTATGAATCAATTACACTTGATAATGGTGAAATTTCAACTCCTCTTTCAACACCAATCAACACTTCACTCAATGCGCTTAAATTACTTCCTCATTATGAGTATGACAATTATTATGTCGTTGCATTAAGACTTGGTTATTATTATTCACATGTTTCTCTGGAAAATAGAACATTCTATTATGGTTATAAAAACACTTCATCAGAAGAACCTAAATTCTATGAAATCATTAATGGAAACTTTGTTGAAAAATCATCAGTTCTTTCACCTAACTCAGATCTTTCAATTTCATTCTTTGAAGATGATGTTTTATACACGCTATTAATTGATAAAGTTAAAGTAATTAAGCGCGATATGATAACTATTAATAGTGAAAGCTTATCAATTTCAATTAAGGCAGATATTTATAATTCAGAGTATAAAGAATACACACGTTCATTGACTGGAGAACTTGTTCAACTTGATGAATCAAATTCTTCAAATAACAATGATATATTCCTTAAATTAATTCAAGAAAGAGAATTAGAAGTTCGTTCATTGGTTTATAATGATCAAAAATATTATATAAATAATGAATTCCAAACTTTAGTTATTTATAAAGAAATTGAACTTATGAATGAGGTGACCGAGTTTACTTACGAAATTGATCCAAGTAATGACAAATTCATAATAATTCACGATTCTGATGACAACACAAATACTGTTGAAACTCAACTGGAAAAACAAATGTTGACCTCAGTTCAGTATCAAAAACAAAATTACTTTGTTTATGAAAATAAATTATATATTTCATATCCATACAATGAAGAATCTGTTGTTGATTTTGAATATAACATATATCCAGTTAAAATTACATATAACAACTTTGATTATATTCGTGAAACCGCTTCAGCAGATGAAACAATTACATATGTATCACAAGTTAATAACAACCGAATTACATATAATACAAGAACACAACTTGTAACAAATGAAGTTGATGATATCACAGACAGTGCTGAAATTTCTAAAGTTAAATATGTGTATATTGATAATAATGAAATTGAAACATCGTTAGTAGTTAACAAAGCTTCAAGTGAATTATCATTAAATTCAAGACTTTCAATCGAACACCCATCCTCAAAATCAACAAACTTAACCTTGAAATCAATAACTGCATCAGCACCACAAGGCTATATAATTAAAGGTTTTGTTGTTGCATCAAATTATGAACTTGCATCAGCAAATTCATTATGGATTTCATATAGAGTTGATGAGGGTGCTCAATTATTTGGCCTACAAGGTGAAGATTATTATTCAAGATTTAAATATTACAATTTATATCAAATAGCATATGACGATTTATCTTCAAATTCAGATATGCCAAGTGCTTCAAATGCAACTATTACTATGAATAATAATGAAGTTACTGTAGAGTTAAACCTTGACATGAAATTATTTGGCGAATATCAAGTATATGCAATTTATTCACCTATAATCTATGAGATAAATTATAATTTAATTAATATTCATGAGATAATTAATTCTGATACCGACGGAACTGAATATGCATATAAAGATAATTTCATAGAGACATATTATTCAAATAAAATTTTTGAACAAGATCCAACTGTTGGATATGTAAAAGGACAAGTAATTGTATCTAATGGCAGAGATACATCACTTAGAGTATATTCAAATGCCGGAAGTAAATATGTTGGCCATTCAGTTGCAAAAGACTCCCCTTCAACCACAATTGAAACTTTCTATGCTGGAAGTGCAGAAGAACTTGAAGATGCACAATTAACTATTCTTTCTAATGATATTTATAACTCTTCATATAGTATTATTGCACCTGACAGTTCAGTCGAAGTTGATGACACTAGATTAAATGTTTATGGTTCAGTAAATAAAGCTAATCACATAAAAATTCAAGATATAACAAATAATGTTAAATTATACTTATTCTTCAATTCAATCACCTATGCGCTTGATATTCAAATTACTGAAAGCGAAAATGGTGTCTACTTTAATAATAACTATGAAAGTGATTATTATTTGTCATATAGTCAGGAATTAACTAGAACAGAAAACTTCAACCATACTAATGAGATAATTAAAAGTGATGATAATATTAAAAATATCCAAACAATATATCAAAATGGAAACTTATTATCTCAAGAAGAAGATAAAACTTTATTTGATGATAATAAAGGTTACTACAGAATCAGTGATGAATTATATAAAAACATTTCATCAACAGATCCACTTGTTTACACAATTTTTGATAATTATGGAAATTTAATTACAACTCAAGAAAAGTTAAATAGCACAGATAGTTCAACTATATCAAAATATAACAACTATATTGAAAAAATAACTCCAACTCCAATATTAAGCAAAACAATTGATTTCGAAATGTCTAGAAAAGTTGGTTTCTTGGTGTACAATTCAACATCAGAGTATGGTAACAGAAGTTATTTTGTTCCATCTCTATATGTATTATATTCTTCAAGTAATACTGTTCCTCAATCTTTGTCCCTTGTGCCAAATGGCCCATTTGAATACTATGTTGATAAAAATGGAAACTATTATGTACAAAGAACAATAAATATGTATTACATTAAACGAGTATCTGCTGAGGGATCTATAGATAACCCATATCTTGATCCAACAATTTCAGTTGAAGGATATGGCAACGGAAATACAATTTCAACATCCGTATATTTCCGTGCAATTCCATACACAGCATATGAAATTTATGCGGAATACGGAGATGAGTTTGTTGAAAATGAAATTAATAAATCAAAAGGCTTACAAATTTATCAATCAAAAAATATTGATAAAACAATAACAGAAGATGTTGTTTCATTCTCATTGGATAGATCTGTTCGAACAACAATTTCAACAAATGTTGCCGGTGAATCAATAACGGCAAACAACACATACATTTATTCTATATTCAATTTAAATAAATCCGCAAATTCAAATGAGTATACTTATATTGATGGATATGTTAATCATGTTCCAATTGATGAAATTGAACTTCACACTATTGGAACATTTACCTATTTAACTCATAAAACACCACTTGAAAAGAATGGAAGGACATATTATCTTGCTGTATCTGCAACACCAAAAGAAATTGGAACTGATGGCGATGATTGGTGGATTAATTACACAACCAGTTATATTGATAGAATTCTTTCATATTATAATGATGATAAAAACAATGTAGTTTATAAAGAACAATATGAAAAGTATGCAAAAACATTGATTTTTGGAACTGATTTTGATACAGCTCTTGCAAATAAGAGTGTTTACAACATTTCAAGTTTAAATGTTAATAATTATTTAAGTGATTACACGAAATATATTGATATATTTAATGATGGTCAATACCGAGTTTCCCTTAAAAAGAATTTATTCACTTTAAATATTGATGAATATTCTTTTGATAGTTCAGCATTTTCAAACAATATAACCGAAATAAGAAGTGCTGAGTCAATTATTGGAAATGCAGGAAAATACACAGCTTCTATGACTTTCAAAACTGTTACAATTAATGGCGAAATTAAGTATAATATTATGATTAGAATTAAGATTGGATATAATTCAACTGGTTCACTTCCAATTGTTTCAATTGAAGGACATAACAATGTTTCTGACACAACTAATTACAATTTAAATTTTGTTGGTCAATCCTCATCATATGACCGATTGATTAAATATTCTGATAATAATTCAGTTACTGAAACAGTTTCTGGGACTGATACAATTTATAAACCGATAAATTTAATTGAAAAAGTTGGAACAAAATATAAACCAGATGCAGCAGCTGAAAAAATTACAGATACATATTTTTCAGACAAATCTACATCAGAAGGCTATTTCCAAAATATTTATACTAGTGCAATGCATTCAGATGAAAGTTCAAGAATTCCAAATCTTAATTTGAAAATTCAGTTAATTTATAGTCATCAAATTAAAGCAATTGATGCGACTGTTGCAATAAACACAAACAACAATGTTGAATTTGGATATGATTATAAAAAATCTGCACAATCAATTGATTTGATTAACAAAACTCAAAATGAACTTTGGTATAAAACATTTGATAGTAAAGCCACTAATGAAATTACAAGTTCATCATTACTCTACAGTAATGTTCTCCTTTCACAAAAAGCAAAGGAAGCTCAGTTAAATGAAAAGAAAACTTCAGTTTCAGAAGCTAAAATTTCTGGATGGATGATTGAGCATTATTATGTTTACCTAATTAAAGATGCTTATCATATTATGAACTTATTACATGAAATTCTTCATTACTTAACAGACGAAGCAAAAAATGAAGCTGAAGCAACTCGAGCAATGAACTATCAACTTTACATATTGAACTACGATCCAGAAATGTATAATGAACAAGATTATGTATTCTCTGATTCATATTCAGAAACAGAACGAAAGTATTCAGAATTATATTCATTCATTGAATCAAATATATCAAATATGCGTCGTAACAACAGATCAAAATATGAAAACTTATATAATGACTTACCTTCACCAAATAGTCTTAACACAAGCACTCAAGGTGTAAGTAATGCTTCATATATGAAAGTTCGCAAGATTGATATATTTAGCTCATATAAACGAGGTGTAGATGTAAACTTTATCCAAAATTATTTCACTCAAAATGATTTAGTAATTACCTCACTTGCTCAAAAAGAAAAATTCCAGCATGAAGTTCAAGAAAGAGGCGCTATTTTGGGAAATCCAGACTGGAATGTTCCATGGAGAGGATATCAAGGATATTCATATTACGATAATGCAACTGCATTCATTAGTGCCAGCTTAACCACTCCAACATATAAATCTGACGCATTCTCTGCTGCTGACTTCTCTGATGGTGCAGCTAGCAATCCAACACTTGTTAATATTTATAAAGCTCAACAACAAGAGGGTGGAAACAATCCTTTTGCAGTAAATTTATTTGTAAGCTTAGTTGGAACCTACCTAATGATTGAAGCTAATGATTTTTCAGGAACATCTAGTTCGAAAGGAAATGGAACTGAAATAAATCAAATTACATCGACAATTTATATCAATTCATATCAACTTCCAAAACACGATGGCAGTGATTCAAATATGGGATATCAAGTTGGAGAGTCTCGTGCAGACTTTTCTAAAGAAGGTGGAAATATTAGAAATCGCTCAGTGTCATTTAACTACTCACTCAACCAATTCTACACAATAACCCTTGTCGATATTGCATCTTCATTATTAGTACCTTGGCCACTTTCAGTACTTGTTAAACAGCAATATCATACAAATGATTCAGCTGATGCAAATGCTCAAGCACTAGCTTCGCTCATTCCAATTCCTGGTCTTGATAGCTATGTTGCTTCATTACTAAGAACTGATTTCAGCGCCAGTGTGACAAAACTTGTTAAATCTTTAATGAGCGAAGGTGCTGTATGTATCTATGGCTTGAATTGCAACATAAGAATAGCATAGTGATGAGCCTTAATAAAAAACCAATCTTTTGATTGGTTTTTTGTTTTTTTATTATTATTTATTTGTAATTAATTTTAAAATTGTTATAATTAAGGTATGAGAAAATCTATTAATAGCATAATTTTAAAATATCTTTGTTTTGTGGCAATATTTATGTTTTCTGTGGCGTGGAGCTTTTCTAGTATTTTTTTTAAGAGAGAAGCCTACGCTGAAGAAATAGCTGGTCACAGCATTTTTATTGCGTCACCAACCTACTCTGTTTTTTGTAATTCAAAAGTTTTTTTTATTGATGATTATGATTCATTACTAAAAATTTATGACACAGTTGAAAATAAATTTTTAACTGACATAAACTCTTCTGTTGATTTGTCAGAATATGGTGAATTTTTAGATGGATATTACCAAAATGAAAACTTATTCCTTCTTTCTGAAATGCATAAAATAGTTATCATAAATTTAAATTCTCTTGAGGTAATTAATATTGATCTTGATGAAACCGAATTATATACTAATTTTTCAGTTTCAATGATAACAGATTCCTCCTCAAATTTATATTATGTTATATCGCTTGTCACTCAAAATCTTGAACAAACAAGCACACTCAAAATAGTTGTTTTAAATAATAACTTTTCAGTTGAAAATACATCTTCTCTTCTTTTGAATTCAACAACTGATCAAATGAATGAGTTAAAGTCATCACTAATTAAATTTTTTGTGAAAAATTCAATTAATGCCAATGAATTAGATTTTGTATTTATTTATGGTACAACTTATACAAAGAATTTAAATACAATAACTATTTCCTCATTACTTTCAGGTGATATCACAATTAGTGACATTGGAAATTATGCATTTAATGGGTTTTTGAGTGATTTTGAAAGTGATCAGATATCTATTTCGAATGTTCAATTTATAAATATTTCAAACACTGATTATTTACTTGTAACCTACCTTAATTCAGATTCACAGCGCCTATATAAGTATAATGATAGTCCTGCATTTGGCGATTATGAAAGTTTTGCTAAATATTTTGATAATGAAAAAGCTTTAGCATCTGAAAATTATGTAACATATGCAATTGGACAAGAAATAAATTATATTACATTTACTTTTGATGGTGAAACAGTAATAGTTTTAGATGACGACAATAACAAAATTAAAAATCCTGATATAAAATTAACATATTATTCAACTGATAACTTTATTTATTTGCAAACAACTACTGAAACAACTATTCTATCATCTCCTTGGTCATTTGAACCAATTAAACTTATTCCAGAAAACAGTGATATAGTTTGTGTTGCATCAGCTAAAATTGACAATCAGGGCGAAAATATGCTAATAGAGGACTTTTATTATTGCTTATATACATTTGAAGGCCATAATTATTTAGGTTATGTTAAAGCGGCTAATGTTGCCGCAAAAACAATAATTCCACTATCATCTTATCGTTATTCAATATGCCGAGTTAACCCAAATTCAAATCTGTATTCCCTTCCAACTAAATCAACAGGAAATTTGGGAGAACTTGATTCATATATCATACAAACAATAACAGATAATTCAAGAATAAAAATTCTTGATGTATTATGTGGTTATGAATCAGATGGTGCTGTTATGTTAAAAGTCCAAGTAAACGAATCTGCAATTGGATATATTGAAAAAGTTGTTATAATTGATCCAAACGATAAGGTTAATTTCATTATAACAAATGCATCAATCAAAGAGGATAACACAATTGTTTATTTTGAACCAAACAAAAATTCTGAAGTTTGGGGATCTCTTAAAAAAGATTATAGAATCAGAATTAACGGCGCACGTGATACAAAGTCTGGATTCACATCAATAAGTTTTAATGATGAATACGGTAATAAATTTTCCGGTTACATCATAACAGATGCAATTGGTGCGGATAGCTGGTCTGCCCTTCAAATTGTCGGATTAATTTTAATTGCAATTAATATTGGACTCCTAATTTTAATCTTAAGATTTAGAAAACAGTACATTGGTAATGATGGTCAAATTTATGTAAAGCACAAAAAACCAAATTATGTTGAAAACTCTGATCTAGAAAACGATCAAAATAAATAAAAAAATGAGGGCTAACCCTCATTTTTATTTTTATAATTTTTCTTTTTAAAGTTATCAAAAACAAATTCATCAGCCTTAAATAATAAAAATTCATTCATGGCTCTTTCAATCATTGATTTATCACGCTTAAGTAATCTTGCCTTCATAACATCTTCATAGTCCAAAAATTCCATTTCAATGTCACCATCATCAAATTCACCTGAAAGACCATGATTATTATTTTTAAACTCTCTAAATCTACAAAAATAGAAATATTCAACTCTATTTGAATCAAATATAATTCCATTATAATTAAAATTTTTAGCTGTATGATAATATTTTCCAACAATTTTAATTGGTAAAATATCAGCTCCAGTTTCCTCAAAAACCTCTCTTAAAACTGTTTCATGCACAGACTCATTGTCTTCAAGTGTTCCACCTGGAATTGAATAACCATTATGGCGTTTTGAATGCAACAACAAAATTTGCCCCATTTCGTTTATAATTATTCCACGAACCTTTTTGGTGCATTTTCCCTTTAAATAATTTTCATAATATAACTTTGATTTATCTTCAAAATATTCTTTAGACGACATAAAACTATCCTTAGAAAATAATAGCAATAATTATTCTTTTTGTCAAATAATCATCTTGGTTGTTTTTTTGAATAATGATTTACTGCATACTTAAATCCGTTTAATAAAAATTCTTTTGATTGCTTACCAACCCTAGTTTTTTTCCCAATAACATCAAAGACATGATAACACCCATTGAAAATTTTAAAATCAACTTTAATTTTATGTTTTTTTAATTGTTCAACATAGTTTTTAGTTTCGTCTAAAAACGGGTCCAAATCGCCAACATAAGATAATGCTGGAGGAAGATTAGAATAATCAGTTTCAAGAGCTGGAACAGCATATTTATCCGGTTTTAGTTGATTTTTTAAATATGTTTTCCATGCAACACGGTTTGATTTTGTGTTCCAAACTGGCATTGTATTATTTTTTGATGAATTTGTTTCTCTAGAATCCAGCATAGGATAAATTAGAATTTGAAAAGCAATCGCAAATTCTCCCCTGTCACGAGCAAGAAGTGTCAAAGCTGCCGTTAGTCCACCGCCTGCAGAATCTCCACCAACAAAAATTTTTGATGAACTAATACCAATTGTTTTTGCATTTGTAACCATCCACTTAAGTGCCAAATAAACATCATTAAGCGCTGCAGGAAATGGTTTTTCAACAGACCTCGTATAGTCAGGTGCAACAACAATACAATTTTCTGCTTCAACAAATTGCTTAATGAAATAAATATCCTGTTCAGGAACACTCATTGCATACCCACCGCCATGAATCCACAAAAGTCCAACTGCATTTTTAACGGGTTCCTTTGGAGTGTAAACACATAAACGAAGCTCAGATTTATCTTCCCTTTTTATAAAAAATTGTGAATAACTTATTTTTTTTGTTAAAGCTCTACCTTTAAACATTAAATCCGTAACTTTATTTATGATCACAAATTTTTTCTTTGTGTATTTTGGCAATAAAAAATTAATAATTGAAGCTGGTGTTCTAAGTTCTTTATCTATTTTATTTTTATCTAAACCATTCATAAAAAGATTATAACACAAAGAAAATAAAATTCAATAAAAATTCTTGCAAAAAATAATAAAGTATGTTATTATATCCTCGTTTAAAGAAGCCGGAATGGCGAAATGGTAGACGCACAAGACTCAAAATCTTGCGAGGGAAACTTCATGTGGGTTCAAGTCCCACTTCCGGCACCAGTAAAAAAAGATTGGATAAATTTCCAATCTTTTTTTTATAAAATTAATAAAATTAACGGCAATTACATAATTTTTAGAACAAATTTGCGTTTTTAATATAAAATTGATCCATCATTATCATCAGCATGTGAAACAAATTCCTCTTCACTTTCCTGATGTTTTTTTACAATTCTTTGCATTTTTTCTTCTTCAATTAACTCTTTCTTTCTAATATCTGCATATTTAATTATAGCATTTAAAATTGGATTATATTTTTCATAAGTATCTTCATCGCTATTTTCATAAATATCGTCAATCGTAAGGAAAATTTTCTCCCCCTCTTCATTTGGTGATACTTTATAAGCAATTATTTCACCAGTTCTAGTATTAAGCAAATTTAATATACCTTTGGCATTTGCTTTAATTAAACCTGTTGTATCTGGATTAAAAATAAAAAATGTCGCATCATTTTCAAATTCACCAATGTAATCACATAAAAAATAATTTTCGCGCAGTTCTGAATCATCTGTATAAACTTTATGAATCTTAACTTTTTTAAGAGAAACCTGTTCAACATTTGATGTGGCAGGAAAATGAATTCCAAGTTTTTCATACATTCCTCTATCAAAGCAATTTATAACACTTTCTTGTGAAAGTAAATGAACTTCATTAAGACAATCAGCCTTATTCCCTTCAGCTCTAACTCTTAAATAAATATTTCCATTGTTATCATAAAGCCATGAACGAATAATTTTATGCCATAAACCCTTATAATGAACATCGTGTTCATCTTCTGCAGATTGAAAAACACCATTTTGATCAAATGTATCATAAAATTCCATAACAAAACTTCCTTATATTTTTTTATCGGTGACATTAATGTTTAGTTCAACCAATTTATCACGTATAAAATCTGACAATTGGTAATTTTTTTCAGCTCTAAGTCTGTTTCTAATTTCTAAAACTAAATTTAAAAGTTCATCGTTACCCTTATTCTCTTTAGTTTCAATATCAAATTTAAAATTTAAACCTAAAACACTTTCAAAAACATCCGCAATTGTAAGTGCTTGATTTAACAACTTAGTATTTGAGTTTACAAATAATTGAGATAAAACTTTTGAAAATTTAATTAACTCAGCAATTGCAAGTGGTGTGTTAAAGTCATCATCCATTCCAGCTTTAAAATTATTCAAGATTTCAATAAGTTCATCATCAACAACTTCTTCTTTTTGAGTCGCAACACTGCGTAACTTAGAAATATTTTCAGAAATTTTTTCATATTGTGATTTAATTGCTGAAATTGCTTCAAAACTGAAATCAACAGGCTTTCTATAGTGGAATTGAAGAATAAAATATCTAACAAGCATAGGATCAAAACTCTTAAATAAATCTTCAAGAGTTATAAAATTTCCAAGACTTTTTCCCATCTTTGTTCCATTAACAGTAACTAGATTATTGTGCATAAAATAATTTACAAATGGTTTTCCATTAACAGTTTCACTTTGTGCAATTTCACTTTCATGATGAGGAAAAATATTATCAATTCCACCACCATGAATATCAAATGTTTGGCCTAAAAATTTACCACTTAACACAGAACACTCAATATGCCAACCTGGATATCCCCATCCCCATGGTGAATTCCATTTCATTATATGACCACCAACTGCAGTTTTCCATAGCGCAAAGTCTTCAGGATTTTCCTTATCGTCTGCAACTGTAATACGCTCACCTGATAAGTTATTTTCAAGTTTTCTTCCAGAAAGTTTTCCATAATCACTATCTTTATGAACTGAAAAATAAACATTACCTTCTTTTGTTACATATCCATATCCTGAATCAATAATTTTTTTGATAAATTCAATCATTTCAGGAATAAACCCAGTTGCTCTAGCACTAATAGATGGCCTTTTAACACCAAGTTTGTCCATTTTTTCAAAATAATCAACTTCGTAGCGATAAGCAAGTGCATATGGATCAACATTCTCTTTTTTTGCCTGTTTTAAAATTTTATCTTCACCATCATCAGAATCGCCAACTAAATGACCAACATCAGTGATGTTTTGAACATATTTAACTTTATAACCTAAAAATTCTAAATATCTCCTAACAACATCAAAGTTGACATAACTGCGTGCATGACCAACATGTGGTGGACCATAGACTGTTGGTCCGCAAACATACAAACCAACTTGACCTTCGTTAATCGGATGAAAAACATCTTTTTTTCGTGTAAATGAATTATAAATTGAAAGTGCCACATTTCCTCCAAAAATAAAAGTGAGCAGTTATCTACCCACTTTAATTAGACAACTGAAAGAAACCTTATCTAAGGTTAAAATTCTACTAATACAAATAACAATGTCTAATCATAATATTACCTAACTTGATTATACACTAAAAAATAAAATAGTGTCAAGCATTGTTATAACCTGGTGCTAACATAATATGTAGATTCAATTTCCTCTTGTAAATTTGAAATTTTTAATGCATTACCCACCAAAAAAACTTCTTTTGAAAAATTAGAATTTAAAATCTCAACAAATTCATTTAAATTTGAAAACAACTCTGGCTCATAAACAAATAAATCCATATCAATAGATTTTGCAATTTTTTCAAAATTAAAATTTTTAGTAAAAGTTTTATTAAAAAAATCAAGTGCAAAGTTATATGGGTTTTGTTTTCTATTCATAACAATTTCAACTGAGTCCTCTTGAATTCTAACAAGATCATAAAATTGATAAATTGGAATTTGAATTTCATTGATTTTATACATATAAAACATTAATCTATCATTAATTATATTTTTTAAAAAATTGCACGATTTAATCATTATTGATATGTTTTTACATAATTTTTGTAGTAAAATTGCAGTTTTTAATCCAAATTCAGAATTAATAAACAACACAATATTTTTGTTTTTTAAAACACTTTTATTTAGATTTAGGATATCAAATAAATTAAAAACATTCTGCAAAACAACGCCTTCAACAATTAAATTTTTTTGTAGATATCCAGTTGCAAAAATTATTTTATCATACATATCAATTGTTTGTTTTTTTACAGTAAATTGTTGATTGCAAAATAAATTAATTTTATTTTTATTTACAAATGAAAAAAATTCCTTTTGAATAAATTGATTGAATTTTTTTAAACTATAGTCTAATCCAAATATTTCCTTAATGATTGAATTGTTATTTACACTTTTGTTTTTTTCAAAAACATCAACACAAGCCCCTCGTTTTGCAAAATTTATTGCTGAAACCATTCCACTTATTCCAGCTCCAACAATTAAAATTCGTTTTTTATTTAAATCTTTTTCACATTTAAATGTGTTGAATGTATCAGGATTTATTGCGCATGTATTAAGCTTAAACTTTTTTGCACAATATGTGCAATATGAACACTTAATACATTTTTCTTCACTTCTTGAAATTATATAGTTATTTGCTGCCAATATCTCTTTAGTGACATCAAACATATTACTAATGCCTTCATTGTAATAATCACACATTTCATTTTTTGATCTATAATTATCTTTTACAATTAATAATGGATTTTCGTTACTCAAAGTTTTAATTTTGTTATCCACAAAAAATCTTTTTATTTTTTTCATTTCATTTTCAAAAATTTTTGTAGATTGAAATTCATTAAACTCTTTTAAAAATTCCGTTTCAAATGTTCCACATTCAAATATAAAACCATCTGAACCAGCTTCAACCAACTTTTTCATTAAGTTATAAAAATTTTTTCTATCAAACGTTTTAACTTTTTTTAATGCTCTTATTTTTTGTTTAATCATTTTAAAATAATATTCTAGAAAACTTTCTATTGGTAATTTAATCAATATCACCCCATCGGTAATTTTTTTTAGTAATGTAATAAATTTTATAAGCAAATCAAAAATCGAATTAAAATATCCATATTTTCTTAAATTAAATTCATTTGACGAAAACTCACCAATTATACTATAAAGTGTTGCATCAATCACAAAACCATCAACGCCAGCAAAACTTACATATTGTGCCACTTTTTCCATTTGTTCAATCATTTTACAACAAAAACCATCCGACGTTCTTATTGATGGCATTTTTGCCGTTAAATATGATTTAATTGAGGACGGAGAACTTGAAAATATCCCAAATACTTTATTTTGATAATCACCACGACCATAAATCGATTTAAAATTGAACAAAAACTTACTTCCATGTGAATGAATTATATCAATAACTTTTTTAAGCTTTTTCATATTTGAATTATTAAGGCAAAAATTGCTGTTATAACCGTTTTTATCTGCATTGCCTAAACCGAGATAAAATCCACCGCTTATAATTGTTCCAACACTTGTTTTTGCCAAGTTATTGTAATATTTTAAAAATTTATCATTAAAATTTCCATGCTCATCATAAAATTCACATTCTGTTAAATTTTCAAATATGAATTTATTTTTAAAAACCTTGTTGTTGTGTTCAATAGGAGTAAATAAAATATCATAGTTATTTTCCATATTAAAATTATTAACAATTTGTAACAAAATAGTCTAAATACAAAATAAAAAGAGGGGTTTTCCCCTCTTTTTATTCGTAAATGTTCTCATAGTCATAAATTTTATCAGCTAAATTTATGATAGATGACACTACAGACAATGAAGTCTCTTCACGAGTAGCATCCACTTTCACATAGTTATTTGAAACTTGATCAAATACTTTTCCATCTTCATTTCTAAATACGGAAATTAAATAATGAGTTTCAACATCACCAACTTCAAGTGATTCACCTCTAATTCTAAATCCAGCTTCATTTATGTATGTAACTGGAATCATATTGATTGAAGAAACAATTTCTGTAATTGTTAATTCACCTTGACTATCAGTAAGTTGGTTTACAAAGTTTGAAATACGAGCGTCATTTCTATTTCTGTAATAGTAAACTGCAAGTTCAATTGATTCCTCAATTGTCAAATTATCGTATTGTGCAATAATTTGTGAACCATCTTGACTATCAAACAACTTAAATCCATTGTTATAGTAAGTTGCAGCAGCATTGAGCTCATCATCAGTAATTTCAAAATAACGAACATCACTATAACTTTGCTCAGTCTTGTAATCATAATAGTTAAGATTCATATATTCATCAATAAATGAAACATTTCCATTGTAGCCACTAGTTTCAATAGCAATTGCAGGTGCGGTAAATCCAAAATTGTTTGAAAGTGTAATTATAGCTGTTGTTGAAAGTCCAGTTGAACCATTAACATTTACTGTAAGCAAGTTAGCTGAAATAATTGCAACATTACCATTATTATTGTAGTAAGCAACAATATAGTAAGTGTTATTATTTTCAAGACCATGCATTGTAAGAGCACTATTAGAAACTGAAGCCATAATTAAATCACCACTAAACTTTTGTAATGTAACTTTAAATGCATCTGTTCTGCTATATAATCCATATTCAACTAAATCAGCAAAGTAACTAAATTGTGAAGCATTAAATGCAACAAAGTTAAGTGTATGCGTGTTCATTGAATATTGAGTATTAGTAGCATAATCAAACTTAGATGTTGACATAATTGAATTTACATTAGCAACTGTAATTGTTCCATTTGAAACAGTTACATTTGTTTCCATAAACATAAGATCTTGAATGTAAATCAACGATGCTGAATGGTTAGCATGGTTAATATAAATATAGTTTGATGTAATTTTAATAATTTCATCACCATTTGTATATAAACCAATTACATATCTATTTTCACTGAATGAATGTTCAATGTTAGATGTTTCTCTTCCATTTGACCCCCCAACAATGTTAAGTGACTTCAATGCGTCTTCTTTTGTCATTGTTGTTAAATTAATAAAGTATTGAGTGAGTTCACTTGATGTAAGTGCAACAAATTTAAGATCATCAGCGCTATAAACATTACCTAATGAATCAGTGAATGATGTTTGCATCCTTGATTTATTTATAATTAAGCTCGTTTCACCAGTAGATGCATTCATACCAACATTTATTGAATTTGACGTAAATGCAACATTGTTTGAAATTGGGTATCTTGTAATTTGACCATTATGGAATTCAATATACATATCTGAAATTGCAGCAATTGAATTTGTTGATCCTTTGCGATACATAAACAAGAATATGTATGCATCAGATCCAACTTCAATTTCACTTCTTAAATCAACAAGTTTAACATTACTATAATTTGAAATTGTGTTCAAAAGTGCTGTTTGAACTGAAGGTCTTGAAGCAAGCGCTCTAATGTATGCTTCATACTCATTTTGATTTAAAACTAAAACTTTAATCTCATCTGGTGAGTAATAAGTGATCACTGAACCGTTTACATCAAAGAACTTCACTGTTGATTTATATTCATCAACATCTACTGTAATTGTTGTGTTATTTTTATTTGTAAAGTCTTTAACAACATTATTTTCATCAACATCCACTGTAAAGTTCAAAATAGCATATGCTTGAATTGCATAAATATTTTGATCAACATGTGTATCTGTTGTGAGAATTTGAACTTGAATTGGATTTCCATCAATATTATCGCAAACAACAAACCCAGTTTCACCATCGATAAGTTGAACCGTTGCAGTATTTGAACTTGTATCAATACTAATGATATCAACATAAACTCCAGATGCTGCAAGTTGTGCAATATTATCATATCCAAGTTTATTAATTATTGTTTGAGTTAAAACAACATAACAGATAAATTGTGAATTTGGGAACCAAGCTCCGATTGTTGATTGTGGAATTGAACTTAATGTTGCATATGAAAGAACTTTTCCAGCTCCTCCACATTCTTCGCAAATTGAACCAGCAACATTTCCATCTCCGCCACAATGTACGCAATCAACAAGACTATCATCATGAAGTGTGAAATAGTTTCCATTATTAATATATGCACTTGTCCAAATCCATTGTGAAATTGATGCATCATATACATAACCCGTGTAGGTTGGCTTAGAGAGTTTCTGCGTGCCATCTTCGTCAATTAGTGTATACTCAGCAGACCTTAAAACATAATTTGAATTGTTTGTATATTGAACATAATTGCCATTCACATTTTTACTATCGCTCCATGTATAGAATATTACACGTTTTGAACTGTTTGAATCATTAATAATTGAACAACAAAGAGTTATATCTCTGTTTACAATCATTGTTGTATCAATTTCAATTTCTTGTGCGTAATAACTGCCATCATCATTAAAGATAATTTCATACCAGAGTTCTGAACTAATATCCCAACCAGCAATTATATCTGAAACAGGATAACCATATGGAACTTCGGTTGTATCATGAAGACCTGATGTTTCATCAATATTAATTGTTCCGTCATCTGAAACACTAATGTAAACATTTGTTTCAAATGATTGAGAACTAAACTCAAAGCTAATTATAAGTTCCGTCTTAACATTTTCAATTTCAACAACTGTGTAGAATGTATCTTCTTTGAATTCTTCATAAGCAAGTTCCCTTGCAAATCCATCAAATTCATATTGAGCAGTTCCTTCACCATAAAGCAAACTGGTTATTTTAATGTTATTGAATACATATGGTATTGAAATTGTATCACCGCTACCAACAATTTGACTTGTTTCATGTGTTGCATTGTTTGTGATATTAATCACATATTCTGCCCATTCTAATCCCCTAATTGCTGAATTGAATTTAAGATCAATTGTGGCAATATAGTTAACATTTTCAATATTATAATTCAATGTAATCTTTGAAATGTACTTACCACTTGATGTTGGAGCCACAACTATATATTCATTGTTATAGAACTGAATTTGTTGTGATAATGTTCCATCGGTTAATGAAAACTCTGTAGATCCATTTACATTAATCATATTGTAAGCAGCATTACCGCCATTTACATATGAAATTTCACCATCATTATCAACAATTTGTGTATCATTTCCAACCGTTACATTAAATCTGTTTATATCATATCCAGCAAAGAATGTAATCACATTGTTATCACTAGAATTATTATAAACTTTAACCATATAGGTATTAGAAGATGTTTTTGTAAAGTTGTTCCTAAATGAGTTATATGTTGTTGATAATTCTCCATTATCATTAATTACAGTCTCATAAATAAGTCCAGCAAGGAAATTCTCATCAAGTCTATATGGATTATTATTACTATCAGTTCCATACGCACCAACTGTATCCCAAATAACCGTGTTATTAACATCTGCTAAATCATAGAATGTATTCAATGATTTATATGTGTAACCTGTTAATGAAATTGAAAGTTCATCAAGCAACGCTTTGATCCTTTCAGGAACATCATTTTCAGTTTCTGCATTACTAATTACATCATTAAATTTAAGTTTATATGTAATTAAATTGCTGCTATTGCCGTTTCTGTAAGCAAATATAGCATTATTTGCAAGATTATGTTTTGTTCCATCAAGTGTAACAAGATAATTTGCATCAACGTTTCCAAAGTTATTCATTGGAATTGTTCCAACTAAATTGTTTAAGCTGATGACAATCTTATATTCAATTGCTTCCCAAACTGTATACATACTTATGTAATATTCTGGAGAAATTCCACCTCTTCTTGCCATATCACCAAGTGCCTCAGTGGTTCTTGCAAGAGGATCATTTTCATATGTGGTATACAGATAAATCTTTCCATCTCCAGTTACGCTATTGATATCAAATCTTGAATTAATTGGACTAAGTGTGTTGACATATTCAGATGGATTCATAAATGCAAATCCACTATAGTTATAACCAACTCTGATATAACTTAAATCATCAATAACTTGGTCAAATGTAAATCTTGTTTGAACAGCCCTTGTTGTATATGTGTAACTTGTCATGTTTCCTTCACTCGTAGAAATTGGAGAGCTATTAACAGGAATCATTACAGATCCACCAGACGATGAGTCAATCACATCATTTTCAACAAGTGTGTATGTATTAGCAGTCCATCCAGCATAAAGTATGATATCTTCAGTGTTTTCATTAATGATTCCTTTTTCAGTTAATTTTTCAAACATTTCCATCGAAATCATTGCTGTTTCACTTGAATATGCTCTAATAAACAAGTATTCATCACTTGCAATTGGATCAAGGTACCAACCTTTCCATGTATAACCAATTCTATCAACAAGAAGATTTGTTGTTAAACTACTGTTATATGACAAACGTGAATATGGACTGTTTACAGTAATTTTTAATTTATCAGATGATACATCTTGATAGTTGCTATAATATGAAACGAAATTGTTATTTGATAAGTAAGCTTTTGTTGAACCAACCCTTCCAAGACTTGTTGATGAAGAATCATTCAAATCAAACTTAATTCCAAATACCCTTGGAAGCCAAATTGCATGAAGTACAACTTCCAAATTGGTTTGACTATCACCAATTCTTTCAAATTCACCATTTGAGTAAATATGGTAATTACCATCTTTATCAACAATCAAGTTTTTACCAACATTACTATATTTTTCATGATCTTCAGTATCATTATACTTAACATTTCCAAACTTAAATGTTGCTTTGTCAAATGTTGAAGAAATAATTGCTAATGTTCCAAGTGCAAAGCCTGACTCATTTTCAACTTCTTGAATTACAACATCATCGAATGACCATCCAACAAACTCATATCCTGCTTTTGCAAGCATTTCAATCTCATAAGTTTGATCAAATACAAGTTCCTTAATTGAAATGTCATCCAATGTTACCTGTGCAGCTTCTCTATTTGTTACAACATTAATTTTATAAGTATTAGCCGTCCAATCAGCATATAGTGTAATTGTTCTTGTACTTGAATCAATCTTTAAATTGCCATAAAGTGATGCATCTAAACTTGTTGATGAAACAATTTTTACTTTATTGTCTGATGTTGAAGTATACCAACCATTCCATTTGTAACCTATTCTAGCAACATTTGCAAGTGAAATATTAATCCAATCATTAGTATCAAATACAACACGAACAGCTGAAATAGGTGTATCAGGTCTTGAATATTGACCATTCTCAGCCTCAAACATTGCGGTTGTCGTTCCGTTTCTGTCTGAATCGTAGTCATTTTTAATAAAGTTTACGCTATATGTTATTGGAGTGTAGTAAGCATAAACATAAATATTATGCTCATATCCTCTGTCAGCATCTCCAAATCCTTCTTTTACAACTGAACCATTATCAAAGTAAATATCTGGAGTTACACCAGTTTTTGCATTAATTAAATAGGTGTAATTAATAAGAACTGTATCAGACAAAATGTACTCTGAATTCTTAATAAAGCTTGAACTATTAACAACATTGTTTCCAACAATCCAACCAACAAAGTCATAACCAATTCTCTCAATATTTCCTGTAAATTTAATAGGTTGACCAAGTGTAATGCTTTCAGTATATCCAAAGTTTGAACTTGGTTCAGCTTTTGTTGAACCAAAGCCTCGATCTTTATCATAGAAGTTTACATTAACATGATAAACATTTGCTGTCCAATGTGCTGTAACTGTAACTTCTCTAATACTTTCATATGTATTCAACATTGAAACTTCTGAATTTGCATTTTTAAATATAGATCTCAAAAGTGTTAAATTGAATTCTGTTGAATTATTTTCAATCTTAATAGATTCATCTGTTTCATTTGTCCACAAGCCATCCCATATGAATCCATATCTATCCATCACAACAGTATCCAAGTTATTCCAACTTGCTGTATCAAATTGTGTAGTAACAGTTAATGGTTTTGTTTCTAACGCAAAGTTACCATTTAAATCTTTATAAACAGCATGGCTTTCTGAATCAATAATTTCATTGTTATCAATAACAACATTGTACTGATTCTTTGTCCATCCAGCATAAATCGTAAGAGTTGTCGTTTTGTCATCAATATTTTCAAATTTATTATAAAGTCCATTATTTAATGTAGCCAAACTATTAACTTTGTTATAAACATATGTTGTACATGATTTGGTAGTATACCAGCCAGTCCATGTATAGCCAAGTTTACCAAAAATAAGTGTGTCAATTTGAGCAGTTCTACCATTATATACCCATTCCCAATTGTTCGTATCAAAGTAAACAGATACCATAATTGAGTCATGAACATTAATATCAACGTATTCATCTCCATTATAGAAGTATGCATTTGTTGAACTTTCAGTTGAATTCAAATCTAATGTTACTGAATATTTAATAGGTGCCCAAACAATTTGAACATAAACATTATGACTTGTTTCTGCATCACCAAGAACTTCTGGTGATGTCTTGCTATCGCCATAAATAAACCCTGCTTCATTATCAAGTGATGCATTATTTTGTGTGTTTCGTGCTGTATCTTTTGTAAGTTCAAATTTAATTACTCCATCTTCTGAAACAAACTTGTAGGCAGAATCAATATTTTCATCAAGGAACATACCATAGAAATTATATCCTTTTCTTGAAGGAACTGGAATTTCAATTTCTTCTCCATCAAATGTTACTTTGAATATCGATGAATATGCTGCTGATGTTGTTGAACCAATGGATCTAGCAACATCTTTATATTTTTCATCATCTGGAATTTGAATTTGATATGAAACCTCAGGAGCTGCATTATACTTAAATGTTAATGTATAAGTGTTAGCCTTCCAAATTGCAAATAATTTAATTGTTCCATCTTCATCCCCTGAAACATCTTCTGTTATGTTTTCAGGAACAAATCTAGTATCATCTAAATTATATAATGTATTTGATGCTTTGTTATAAACAATATATTTAGATGCATAACCTGTTTCCAAATATGAGTAAGTTGACCAACCAACAAATGTATAACCATATCTGTCAATTACAATATTTCTTAGATATTCTGAAACAATTGTTGTTCCTTGTTGTTCATTTTCATATTCAAGGAACCAATCTTTGCTATCAAATCTTACATAAATAGATTTAGTACTGTTTGGCAACAACTCTCCATCTTCAACAAAGTAAGCATTTGTTGAACCATTCGCATTTCCAAGATCATTCTTAATAAATTCAACTTTATATTTCTTTGTTACCCAGTTTGCAATAAGAACAATCCTGTGCTCTTCCTCTAAGTCACCAAGTGCTTCTCTATCAGCATCAGAATCTGTTACATATCTCGTATAAAGAAGAACATCACCATTATTAAGATATATTACTGAATCATTAAGATAAGTGTAATATTTAGCATCTTTAACCTTGAATTGAGTTGCAGTTTCTTCATTTCCAGTAGTAATTATTGAAGAATTTAAGCTCCAACCAAGGAATGTATAACCATTCCTACTTGCCGTTTGTTGATAATATGGAAGATTTCCATTTGATTGAAGAGATTCATATGTTGTATCGAATATGATTGTACTTGTAAATGCATATTCACTATCATTTCTTGAAGCATGACTCGTTCCGGTTTGTAAATTCAAACCTTCAACATCATTCAAATCATAAATAACTGTATAAGTGTTTGCGTTCCAACCAGCAAATGTATAGAACATTCTAAAGTCTTCACTATCATTATTATCAATGTTTCCATTAAGTGTAATTGCAACATTATACAAATCAATGTCAAATACATGAATTTGAGGATTTGTTACACTTAAGTCATTGATTGTATGTCCACCAACAATTGCAGTTTGTGCACCCTGATCAATAAACCAACCTGTCCAAGTATATCCAAACCTATCAGTTAAAATATGATATATTGAAATATTTTCAACAACATCGCCATTGTCCTTTGAATAAATTCTATAACCATTAGTATCAAATAGAACCCTAATTTCATAAAGATCATCAAATTCTTCTTTGTCAATATCATAAACATTTGAATCAAAATGTTTAATACTTGCAGGTGTTGAGCCTAATTTCCAATCATTGTTTTCTGTGTTTGAATCACGAAGAATCAGATTCATTGTATACTCATTTTGCATCCAACCTGCATAAAGGTTGATTGTTCCTGTTACACCAAGTTTATCTTCTTCTGTAATATAACCATCAACTTGTGTATAATTATCAATATCAGTGTTGAGTGTTAAAACATTGAGTTTTGATTCACTAGTATCATTAATTGCATCATAGATAATTGAAGGAATATATGCACCATCTTGAGTTCCATTATTCATTGTTCGGGTTGTATACCAACCAAGGAATGTATAACCAATTCTTGATGTTGAAATATATCTAAGTGCATTATCTTGAGAGTCTACGAATGAATACCAGTTATCCGTATCAAATTTAACTCTAACTTTATCAACTGTTTCTGAAACTGGTTGAGTGTTGTTGAGTTTTGTTGCATAGGTTGAATTTATAATTCTTTCAGCATAATTTTCAGCAATATATCTATAATCATTGTTGAAATTAAAGCTTACTTCATAAATTCTAGCGGTCCAGTTTGCATAGAGAACAATCATATGCTCTGAATTAGTTTCTTCATCACCAAGTTTTTCACTTTCATAATCATTTAATGAACTAAAGAACTTCAAATATGACTCAGTTGAAATGCAACTTGTTGCCACATTTGTTTGTCTAGCAAATTCATAATTGAGTTTTAAGTTTCGAGTAATAAGAGTATCAGTATAATTTGATTGAAGTGATGCATTTTCAGGATTTAATGTCCAACCATTAAAGATATAACCATATCTGTATGCAGATATGAATTCTGTATCTGCTATTGTATCGAACACTATTTCTGAAATATTAGAATATGAAGGAATATCTGAATTTGCAGCAGTTGATCCAATTGGATTCTGTGTGCCGCCAAGATTTCTTTGCAATGTTCCAAAGTATAATCTTTCAGATCCTACATCAGAGTAATCATAAACAATTGAGTAAGTATTTGCTATCCATCCTGCATAAACAGTAAATGAAACATTTGTAGTATCAGATTCATATTTTACTGGAGCATATACGGTTGAGAAGAATGTATCGTCAAACACATGAACATTATTTTCTCTACCCGCTGTTGAATTACCTGCGATAATTCTATTATTTCCAGCCATATCATCAGTAATGAACCAACCTGTCCAAGTGTATCCATATCTATCAATTAAGATGTCATAAATTGTACCTGAACCATTTGCAATATTCCACTCATTTGTATCGAACACAACATCAAGAGTAAATGATGATTGAAGTTTATCATATACACCATTTTCTTTAAATAATGGTGTGGTTGTTGTTCCATTTTGCTTGTTACCATTGAATGTTACATGATATGTAATTGGAGCCCACACTGCATATGCAACGGTATAATGAACAAATATGTTACCATCATTTCTTCCTTCAAAATCACCGAATGCTTCTTGAACTGTGCAATCATTATTTGTAAAGATGAATACTTCAGTTCCGTCATCACTGTGAATATAATCATCTGAAATTACAAATGTGGTTCCAGCGTAAAGAATTGAATTGTTCTTTGTAACATCATCTGTTCCAAATCTCCAACCAACAAATGTGTAACCATTTCTATGTAATTGAATAATATCTTGAGTTGGAGTATCAAATGTTACTTTTTGACTTACATAAGTTGCATTTGAAAGTGTTGTTGCAACACTTGAGCCAACTCCATGTGATGAATTTACATCAGTATAGTCAAATTTAAGTAAATATTGATTTGCATTATAGTGAGCGTAAAGTGAGAATTTTCGAGATGTTTCATCTCTTTCATCCATTCTGTTGAACATTGAATATGACAAGTTTACAGCGATGCATTCAGTTGTATAAGATGAACCATATGTCATTAAATCCGATCTATGTCCATCAATAACTCTGTATTGCATACTTGATTCATTTGCCCTTCTACCATACCAACCAGTCCATGTGTAACCGTATCTGTCAATAAGTAAATTATAAAGTCCATTATCTTCAAGTTTGTTTCCGTTTCCATCAACTGAATACCAGTTGTTAGTATCAAAATAAACTCTAATTTCAATAAGCGAATCCAAATTCTCAATAGGATCATTTACATTTGTTACAACTTCAATCCAGTCAATACCATTAACTGTATAATATGGTGTTGTTGATCCAACAATGTTTCCACTTCTATTTGTTGAGTAAGCATAGAATTTATCAACTGTATATGTTTTTGCTGTCCACTTAGCATATAAAGTAATTTCAAAAGTTCTTGTATCTCTGTTCTCAACCCAATCACCAGTTGTAATATAACCATTGTTACTATTTCTCTGTGATACAGAATGTGTAAACTTACTATAGTATGAATAATCAAGTTTAACTAATGGATCAGTTGAATACATACCTAAAATGTTATTATATGTTCCCTCATATTCATTGTAAGCAAGAACAACATGTTCACATGATGAGCTTGTATACCAACCACCAAAATAGTATCCAAATTTTTGAAGCAAAATGTAATAAAGTGCATCACTAATCTTTTCACCTGATTTAGTTTCAAACCACCAATCATTATGATCAAAGGTTACATGTGCAACATAGTCAAAGTCATCACCCTCAAATTCAATAAATTGTTCTGAAAGTCTAAATCCATATTGCAAACTAGACTTATCCCCATCACCTGTCATATAAGCATTAATGTCATTTAAAGTTCCAATCAATGATGTCGTTGTTTCAATCTTGTCAGAAGTTCTTGATAAGTAAGTTGCAAATGTTGAACTTGGTTTATTATAAATTCCAGCTGTAAAGTTAGTATATGTTGAATTATTATAGCTGTAATTAATATTAAACTCAACAATATATTCATTTACATCCCAAATTGCAAATATTTGAGCAGTGTGTTTGGCAATATTATTAACAAGTCCATTTGTTGAAAGCGTGTAATTTGACTCTGTATCACCAAGTTTTTCAATTGTTCCAAGCCTATTGTAATTCGTATCACTCATTGCAACTTCAGCATAAAGTGTATCTTCATAAAGGTAACTTTCTGAAGTTGATGCCGTTCCAGCAACATTCTTAATTGCAATTGAATCAGCATTCAAGACTAATTTATCACCATAAGCAAATGTGTAATTTGAATTAAGACCAAATCTCCAGCCGGCAAAAGTATAACCAATTCTACTCAAGTATTCAGGATATTCATATTCTTTATCAAACACAAGTGTCATTGTGACGTATCTATTTGTTAAATCACCTGCAACAGTAACACCATTAGCTGTAATTGATTCAATTGGTGATGTTGTAACATACGATCCATTATTAACACTGTTTTTGATTGAGTTAACATCACTATAATAATAAGTGAGATTATATGTATTTGCTTGCCATCCAGCGCTAAGTTTAAATTTATGCGTTGAATATGTCTCAATAATATCACCGTTAACCGTAAAGCTATTATCAACTAGGTTCCAAGTAATATCAGTTGCATCAACATTAACTGTATGATTGTAGTTTGTTGCCTCTTTAACGTTTGATGTGTATTCAAATAATGTTAAGAATAATGAATAGTTAAATGGAATTAAATACTCTCTGTAATCGGTTGAAGCTGTTCCACTAATTACCATGAAATTATAATAACGTTTCCAGAAATTAGTATCAGCAGCATTAAATGAATTTGAGTTATTAGCTGAAATATTAAATGCTGTACTTCTAGTAAACCAACCCATCCAGGTATAACCAAATCTATCAATCAAAACTTGACTTAAATCAACATTTTGATTATCAACCATCCATTTTGTTGAATCAAATTCAATTTTAAGAATGTCATCATAATCACTTGTTGCATCAGTATATGTTCCTGAAGAAATATCATAGAACCATGGATCTGTTGAACCACCAGCTGCCTTATTGCTGTTAAATGAAACATCATAAATATTTGCTCTATAGAACGCATTAAGAGTAACTTCATATGTCTTAATTGCATCACCAAGAATTTCACGAGTATTGTTATTAGTTGTATATGCTGAATTCAAATAATTGTCAGTATATTCAGCGCTTGTTACTGGTCCATCTTCAAACTTAATTGCGAAATAATCCAATCGAACCATTGTTTTCTTGGCCTCACTTCCCTGAAGTGTCTTAAAGTATGGTTCAGTTGTTTGTCCAATACTAAATCCAGTAAATGTATAACCAACTCTCTGGAATGCACCAGCATCAACATCTGTGCTATCAAACAAAATTGTTGTAATCTTTGTTTTTGATTGATATGCAGGTGATGTTCCACCAGTTGTGCTATCCAAATCGCCAGCTGTTTTAACTGTTTTCTTTTTAAGCTCATTTGTGCTGTTTACATCATTTGATTCATAAACAACTTGATATGTGTTGGCAGCCCAACCTGCATAGAGTGTTAATGTATAATTCTTTGCACTCTTATTGGTTGTTACTGTTAAAAGTGTATCATAAATACTCTTATCAAATTTTGCATTATCAGAATCTTGAATATTTCTTGAATAACCAGAACTGTGTGTTTTTGAATTTGCATCATTTGCCGTCAAAATCAACTTGCTATTTGATTTCATTGTTCCGTTGTAGAATGTTGTCGTTCCATTTGTTGCCGTTCTAGATGTTCTATTTTCATAGCCTCTAGTGTACCATCCAGTCCAAGTATAACCATATCTATCAACTTTAATAATATCTTTTAAGTGATCGCCAGCAACAGTTCTGTCTTCAATTCCATCACCATTTCTGTCAATTACATATGTTGCGGATTCAAAGTCATAGTAAATTTCTTTATACCTCAAACTATAAATCTCTTCATAATCTGAAGTATATTCATTTCTATCAAACATTACATACATATTGCAATATGCGTTTTCTGCATTATATGAACCATTTAATTCATTGATATAGAATGCATTTGTTGAACCAATTCCATAGATACTTGAAGTATTGAAATCAGTAGCATCAAATGAAACTTGATAAATAATGCCTTGCCACTTTGCATATATTGTAAGTTCAAATGTTGAAGTTTTTCTGTTTTCAACCCAGTTTCCTTCTCCATCATTTCTTAAAATTGTATAACCAAATTCTCGATCATAAGTTGTTGCTAAATCTGATTCAAATGTTGTCAAACCAGCGTTTGTTGTTCCTTGATCAAATGTTCTAAATGTATATTGGTTAAACAATGTGTAATCAAGCACTCTCATAACTGGAGTTGTTCTTGAAGCAATTCTATCATAATAGTAGTTATAGTCATTTTCATAACCATAATCAGTACCACTAGTCAAAAAGTCTGACTTAATTGTGCCATTATCATTAAACTCTTCCCAAGTATCAGCATTTGTATACCAACCAATCCAGAAGTAGTTTTCTTTTGTTAGAACTAAATCAAGTAGATTTGCTGAATCACCATCAACAACCCAGTTGTTTGTATCAAACACAACTTTAAGTTTAATGTTCAATAAACCATTATTATAAGTTGTTCCATTATAAACAGCATTTGTTGAATCAATTTCACTTGCATTAACATCAATACTTACTGTATAAGTGTTAGCCTGCCATATTGCAAATAATATTACATTATGTTTTTGATTATTCTTTGCCATTGTATATGTAACAGCACTTCCATTTTCAACAAATGTGTATCTTGAATCACTATCTCCAAGTCTTTCATATGTTCCGAGTATTGCTGAACTATCGTTTAGCATACTTTCATCAACATATAACAATCCATTCGTTGTTGATCCACTTGTTGAAATTCCTGCTTGTGCAATAGTCGTTGCATTGATAACCATCTTGGCACCATGTGCCATTGTTGAAGCTGAATTTAATCCAAATCTCCATCCTGCGAATGTATATCCAACTCTCGTTAAATATTGTGGAGAATATTCAACATCAAACACAAATTCATAGTAGTCTCCACTGTTTGTTGCAAGTGGTGATGATGTTCCATTCAAATTCTTTAATGAAATTCCACTAGCATCGTGTGCTATTGACACTTCACTGGTCCAAACTGAATGTGCTACACCATCTTGAACCCCTTTATATTTTGTGCTTGCATTCGTGCTATCGATTCCATTTGTTCCATAGTCATATGAAACTTTGTATGTATTTGCTTGCCATCCAGCAAATAAATAAATTTCATGCTCATCTGCAAGATTTGTTGCACTGTTATATTTTTCAACAACCCTTCCAGTATATGTGTTTCCACTTACTGTAAGTGACTTCTTTCCAATTGTAAAGCTATGATCTCCATTAAATGTAAAGCTATTAAAGTTATTTGCCTCACTTGGATTAATGCTTGTATATGTTCCTGTAAAGCTTCTTCCATTAGTTGTTGTTTCTTCCGAAATTGAAACCAATGTTTCTCCACTTACATTCACAATATCAAAGAACTTCTTAAACCTTGCATAATTGAATACTTGAACATTATCTAATCCATTATTTGAAACTATAATGTATTTATAATAAAGCTCCCATAATGCATTGTTTTCATTTCCTGTAGATACAACATATCTATCAGTGTTATTAAGAATTGTATTAAAGAATGTACTCTTTACATACCATCCCATCCATGTGTAGCCATATCTATCTACTCTAATATCATCAATCTCTTTGCCATCATTTGACTTCCATTCATCTGTATCAAATTCAACCATGATTGTTGAATTATAAGTTGCATTTGTATATGATGATCCATCAACACTGAACCATGGTGTGGTTGAACCACCGGCAGATATATTACTGTTAAAGTTTACATGATATACATTTGCCTTATAGAATGCATTAAGTGCAACTGCATAAGTTTGCAATCCATCACCAAGAACTTCATTCACACCTGTGTGTGTTGCATAACTATAGCTAGAATATAAGTAATTATTAGTTGTCTTTGCACTTGTCTCTGGGCCTCCTTCAAACTTGATTGCAAAATAATCAAGTCTTACTTTGGTGCTCTTCCATTCACTTGCTTTGCTGGACTTGAAGTAAGGTTCACTTGTCTGTCCTAAACTGTAACCTGTGAATGTATATCCAACTCTCTGGAATGCTGTTGCTTCAACATCTGCTCCATCAAATAACACTGAAAGTGCAAATCCTGTAACTTTATATGTTGGTGATGAACCACCATTTCCTGAATTATCAAGGTTTGCTGTCTTTACTGTGTAATTCTTTAATGGGTTTGTGCTGTGAACATCATTTCCTTCATATGTGATTTGATATGTATTTGCTTCCCATCCGGCATACAACTTCATTTCAAATGTTCCAATGTTGTTGTTTCCTGTATGTGTCTTATTTGTTGTATAAGTTTGAAGTGTATTATACATTGTCAAATCAAACTTTCTATTAGATGTATTTACATATCTATATGCAGCAGTATCGTTGAAACCATAAACAGTTGATCTGTAAGTATTACTAAAGTTAGAAATTCTTGTCTTACCAGAAACATTTATTCCATCAACAACAAGCAAACTTCCACTCATTGAACCAACTTTAAATGCTGTTCCCGTTTCTGTTGATTGCCTTGTCGTCACATTTGCTGTTTCATAACCTCTTGTATACCAACCTGTCCATGTATATCCAAATCTATCAACCCTTACAAGATCTTCAAGATGTGTTCCATTTTCAGTTGAATATTTGCCATGATCACTCACATTCTTCAAAATTTCTTTGAAGTTTGATGTATAAAGATTTGTGTCAAACATTACATACATCGTTGTTGTTTCTGTTGATGTGTATGCATCAAGTCCAACACCATTCAAATAATATGCCTCTGTTGAACCAATTCCTGAATTTCTGTTTGATTTAAGACTTAAATCAAAGTCAGTCTTTTCAAATGTGGTCTCGTAAATAATACCTTGCCACTTCGAGTAAATTGTAAGCTCAAATGTTGATGTTGATCTGTTTTCAACCCAGTTACCTTCACCATCTGAACTTAAAATTGTGTAACCATATCTAGGTGAGTAATTTGTTACAAGTGAACTTTCAAATGCTTGAAGTTCTGTCTCAAGTGTAGTTGCTCTACCCATGGTTCTGAATGTAAATTGATTGAATAATGTATAGTCAATTGTTTCTGTATTTTGAACTCCTCGTCCTGCAACTTTATCCACATATTCATTATAACTATTCACATAGTCATAATCTGTTTGTACTCCAGCTGCAAGATAATCTTGTCCCTCAACAGTTAGCATATTCGTATACCAACCAATCCACATATATCCAAACTTCTCAAGTAAAATATTTGCAAGTTTTTTATCTGTTGAAGTTGGATAATACCAGTCATTTGTATCAAACACAACTCTTAATGTAAATGGAATTAAACCATTTTGGTATATATTTCCACTTTGAATTCCACTGTAACTTGCCACTGTTGAATTCATAATACTACTATTGATATTTAAGTGAACTGTATATGTATTAACTTGCCACATTGCAAAGAATATTACAAAGTGGTTGTCAATATTGTTTCCAGACTCAGTATCACCAAGTGTTTCAACATCACCAAGGAATTCTGTTGCGTTATTAATATAACTCTTGTTCCTATAAAGATATGAGTCTGCAAACACTCCAGTTCCAGCAACATTAGAATTTCTAATTGTTGTAAGATTTAAAATCATCTTATTTCCTGCAGCAATCGTTGCAGTTGAATTTAAACCAGTTCTCCAACCAACAAATGTATAACCAATTCTTGTTAAGTATTCTGCATCATATTCAACATCAAACACAAATTCTGTATAATTATGTGAATTAGTTTGAAGAGGTGACGATCCTAAAAGATTTTTAATTGAAATTCTTTCCGAATCGTGTGAAATTGATGAGCTCTTAATTACATTTGAATCAATTCCATTTGTTCCATAATCATATGAAATTTTATATGTATTTGCTTGCCATCCAGCATATACCGTAATGCTTCCAAATTTGTTATTTGATGTTTCACCGGTTCCACCTTTGTAAACTTCGTTTCTTGAATCAAGACTGTTAGTTGCACTTGCCGCCCCACTACCTGAAGCATATGTAAAGCTTAAGTTATATGATGGTTCTGTATAGTTTGTTTTACAAATAAGTTCATAATCAAGTTTTGGAAGAATAATTGAATTCTTTGTTGCATATGTATGTCCATCAACAATTTGAAGTAATGTGTCAAGTGCATCCCAGTTAAATCCTGCAGCATTTTTATTAAAGAATTGATTTTGTGCAGTACCTGTTGCAGCCGTTGAAACATAGAAACCTTGCCATGTATAACCATATCTATCAAGTAAAACATCTGAAAGTTTATAGATTGTTCCATTATAACTTAACTGCCACAGATTTGTATCATATGTAACAACAAGATATGTTGTTGATTCAGCAATAAAATATGATTCATCATTATATGCTGAAGTTTCATAGCTATAATACTCTGGAGTTGTTGAACCAACATTTTTATTGGTGTTAAGCACAATGTTATATTTATTAGCTTTCCAAACAGCATAAAGTTTAATGTTTACACCGTTGTAGATTGAGTTATGAATTTGATCTTTAATTGAATTATAGAAATTGTATCTGTAAACACCACTTGAATTTGAATCATATGAAACAAAATATGCTTTGTTTCCTGAAACTCCAAACCAATATGAGAAAAATCCTCTACCATAAAGTGTTGTTGATTCATTATATATGTCAGTTTCATTAGCTGAATTTCTCTCAATACTCCAACTATACGCATTTGACCATGCTGAAAGTCCATTTACAGATGCTGATGAATCAAATTCGTTGCCAGTTGCCCAACCCATGAATGTGTAACCAACCATTGAATATTTATTAGAATTAATTTCTGTTACTTGGTTAAAGTAGAAGTTTTGAGTAAGTTCACTTGTTTCAAGATTTGAAGCAGAAATTGTATTTCCGTTAATAACAATTGGGCTGGTTGCATTCTGTTTGTTGAACTTATATGTAACAGTCATAAGTTTTGGAGATGAATAGAATTTAATATTGTTAGTTGCAAATGTATTTGTATCGGCCAAAACTTCAAATCTAAATGTTCCATATGTTGTTGTACTATTTTCTCTTGAATATGTAATTGCAATTGAATTTGGAAGTGTCTTATCAGTTGAAACAGTGTAAGTATTTCCACTCTTTGAATATGTAAGATAATAATCTGTTCCAAGATAGTTTACTTTAGTTAAATCATAACCTTCAATTTCTGTGTAATAAATGTAATATCTATTACCAAAGAACGAATCTGCAATTCTTCCCAATCTTTCTTTATATGTAATTGAAGAAAGAATTGCATCTCTATTCGCTTTTGTGTAATCAATTTTGATATTTGAAAGTGTTTGACCATTAAACCATGATTGATTTGCAAGTGGGTCAAGCCTTGCATGACTATCATTAGTATCAATTACACCACCGTTAACAACATAGAAATACGAATCAATGTTAACTTTTGTGCTTACTTCATCAACTCTAACTTTTGCAAAAGTATAACCATTAAATGTTGTATGTTCATTTGCAGATGTTGAATAAAGTTTTCTTAAGTCTTCAATATAAATTTCTTTATATTTAGAACTTGCACTAACTGCGCCATCAACAGTTGTATCTGCACTGTTAACTTTATAAATTGAATTTGCATTATATTGATAACTGCTATTATCAATGTGACCTTCATGTGGAACAGTTGCTTTATTCGTAAGCGTAAATCCAGTCATTCGATATGAATATGCATTATCAATAGTTCTAAATGTAATTCCATTATTATCAAAAATCTTTGCTTTTCCAATAAAGATAAGTTCTACATAATATGTTGAATCAAACTTGCCAGTTCTAAACTCAGTCACTTGAGCTTTAGACTCTGCATATGAAAGATATGAACCAGTATTGTTCTTTAAATATTCAACTGGCTTGTATCCAATATAGAAATTAAGTGCAAAGTTATTTATGTTATTATCAGTGTTATTTCCTGTATATGACAATAAAATATTTTTCCAGTTGCCTGCCTCAAATCTGAATGAAATGTAGCTTTCAGCAACCGCTGTGATTCTTACATTTCCATAAATACCAAATACTCTAACAGTAATATATCCTGTTGTCTCATCATATTTATATGAGATGAAATCTTTGTTATGGAATGTATAAATCCAATCACTTCCACTATAACCATTATTACTATAAGTAAATATGTATGAGTAATTACTATTTGCAAGTTTGGATGAAATATCATCACGAGTTATAGTGAATGTTCCCTTTCCGTAGTTAACGGTAAGGGTCTTTATTATGTAGCCACTATGTGGTCTAATTACATAAGTGTTAACATCTGATGGACTAACACCAGTTTGATTCATTGAATCATTGTAATCAATTGTTGCACCAACTGTAGCTGTTGACTTATAAAGATCATTTGCTCCATTTGCCACACTTGAAGAGAATTGAATTGCGTTTTTAATGTCGGTAAAGTCAGCAACAACTTTAAGCCCATCATTTTCCCTTCTTGTGTCATCAAATAAAATGTATGCGTAATAATCTTCAGTATTTACTGTATAGTGGCATAAATATAGAACTGCGTAATTTGTTGTTTCAACAGTTGATTTTGAACTTGATGTTGAAGTTGTTTGCAATTCATATGCTGAAATATAAGGAAGTGTGTATGCTTTTTCAACAACATAAGTTATTCCATCAACATTAATTGTAAATGAACCATAAACAGGTGTCTTACTTGCAACAATGGTTCCTGAACTATTTTTAACAACGAAATTAGTGAAATCAATCTCGTAATTTGTTGCAGTATCAGTTCTGTATTCAAGGGTGTAATAAGTTGTGCGTGAACCTTTCGTGAATGTCAACTTGCTTAAATATGAATCAACATAATTCAAATATGAATGAGCCGTATCATTTGTTTTATTGTTTCTAAAGTAAGTGTAATCAACATTATTAACATTTGGATAGAACACTACATATTGTGTGTTACCATACATTGTTCCAGATGTTTTTGGTTGTGTCGCAACTTGATGGTCCAATGTTCCAGATGTTGTTGTTCCCTTTTCAACATAACCTTGTGAAGTTGCATGACCTGTTGTTGAATAATCTAATGAATCATAAGTAATTGTTGAAACATTTAATGTCATTGCAAAATCTTTATACACATTAGCAACTTTAATCATGTATCTATATTCACGAGTTGTATCGTTGAAATACCACTCATAACTATAAACATTTTGAACTGAACCGTTGTTTGTAATAGTTATATCACTTCTATCAAGTTTATAGCCTTCTCTAAGGTAAATAAATAATGTTAAGTCATTGTTTTGAAGTGTTTTAACTGTAAATGTTTCATTATTATTATAACCAAATCCAACATAAAGAGGATTGGTTGATGATGCAATTCTTGTCCAATATTTTCCAAAGTTTGCATCGTTTACATAAGGTCTTAAACCTTGTGAATCTAAGTAATATGTTGCTGCAGAATTATAAGCGTCACCATCTTTAACTTTAACAATTTCAGATGCAGATTTTCTTACATAGAGAACATTATCCCTTGTTGCAACTCCATAAACCCAATAACTATCAAAGCTTGTTCCAGTATATTTGGTTAGACCTTCAGCATCAACATAATAAGTTAATGATGAATCATATCTATCACCCGTTGCAACCTTAGAAATTGCAGCAAGATGCATAACTCTTCTGCCTGTTTCTCCATCATTTCCTTTAAATTTATTTGCGACATCAGTATTATTTTGAGTTGCATTATTTGAATAAACAAACAAACTTGGAGTGTAGAAATTGGTTAATGTTGAACCAATATACTCATTAAATCTTGAATTTACTTCATAATAGATTCCTTTATAATTGATTCTATCAGCATAAATAATTGAATTTGTGTTAATAGTATCAGCGTAATCAAGATTATTTTGTAAATTATTAACTCTAATATTTTCAATTCCACTAACCGGACTATTAGTTTGTTCAATTCCATCAGTTGTGTAATAAACTGAGCCATAATCACCATTAATGGTTATATTTGCTGTATATTCAACCATCTCATAAACAGCATAAACATAAATATCGTGGTAAGCATGAGTAAATCTAAATTTAGTCATTCCATTTTCATCATAATAATAGAACTGAGATGAAGCTTGTTTTTCACTTCCATCAAAATCTGTATATGAATATATAAATTCATGATAGTTCTGTGTTCCATTATATTTGTCAAAATATCTACCATCTTTATAGTACTGATCATTTACGATATATGCGTGATCTTGGTCAACATAAACATACCAACCAATAAATTTATACCATGATGGAACTAAAACATTCTTTTCATTGTTATCATCAATTCTTGATTCAAATGGATTCCATTCCCAAACAATATCGCTTGCATATCTAGTTTTGATGAGATCAGTCTTATTTTCAGTTGTTGAATAGAACACATAGTTTGATCCAGGAAGAGTTGTTCTTCCATCAGGTGCAACAAAGAAATGTCCTTGGTCAACGTTTGAACTATTATAAATTGTTGTTGGGTTTGTTTCGCTCTCATAGAATGTTGCATAGTAAATTTCCTTTACATCATAAGCAAAGAAGTATTCATCACCAGCATATCTCTTATAGAATGTTGAGTTTGCATAAACAAACTTATCAGATGAGAACATATCATTATTGATATAATCTTCATCAACATCGTCTTCACTTGTGTAATATTCCTCAATATTAATATATGGAACATCAGATTTCAAAGGATTATTATATGAACTTGCATTATCAATTCTAAGAGCAGCATTTGAATATGTTGGATCATACCAGTAACTGTAATTTGATGCACTAAGGTTTTTATCATTATAATTTCCACTAGCATAATTTGCATAATTTGCAGTTGAATACCAATCGCTAACATTTTCATTTCTATCAGGATTTGCATCTGTTGCTTCGCTCAAATTATCATAGTTGTAATACCATCTAAACCATGTATAGAAATCATAGTGAAGTGGAATTCGGCTTTCGTCAACAATTTCACCGGCTATTACAAATTGTCTATCATAAGTAAGTTCAATATAGTTAACTGACTTACCTGGCAAAATGTATTCTGCATAGTTAGTAAATCCATTATTGTTAATTGAGTTAACAACATTTTCATTATCATTGCTACCAACTGCATAGTAGAAGTAAGCTTTATATGTTTTTGCTGTCCATTTTGCATAAAGGTTAACAATATGATCACTATCAGTATGACTTACATATCCAATAGCACCAGCTGTTGCGCTTGTCATAAAATGCGCTGTAGTTTGATAATCTGCATTACCATTATCAATAAGTTTTTGACAATCTGCAGGGATTGCATTTGCGGCCAAAAGTTGTGTGTAAAGCGTAAAGTTAAATGTTGGTTGCGCTGCAATATTTCTTGTATCTACCCTATCAACACCTGAAATAATTCGAAGTAAATTGTTTGCGGTTGAAATGAACCAACCATTCCATGTATAACCATACCTTTGAACAAGTGTAAGATCAAGATTAATCCAATCATTTGTATCATAAACAACAGTCACTGTATAAACTTGTGATGAACTGTAATATGCGGTTCCGTTAAAGAACCTTGCAGGTGTTTTTTCTGTTGTTGTATTAAAATTAAATGTAATTGAATAAGTTTCCGCTCTCCATCTTGCATACAAAGTTACATTTCCACTTAAAATTTGTTGCTTTAATATTGAATAATAAGTAGATGCACTTGCAGAATTTCTCTTACTCATATCAAATGAAGCAAGGTTATTAAAGCGAACTACACTATCAGCTGTATTTTCCCATCCTGTTACATGTGACCAACCAATGAATGTATAGCCAATAATATAGAATGGATAGAAGTCTAATCTGTTAGTATAAGTGAATAATCTATATGTTTCACTTGATGTGTTAACATTTGAATAAATAACAATGTCTCCTGTTGGTGCATCTGGATCAACTTGTTTATAAATTGTTCCATTTGTAGCAGTTCCATTATATGCATTTGTTAAATCACTATAGTCATAAATTTGGTTGTAAACAACCTTTTGGGTTAAATTACCATTCTGTGAAACATTTGTATATGTTGTTCTGTTTGAAACAGAAACTGAATATGGATTTACAACAGGGTTTGAAATTGTATTAATTGTAAGAGGACTGGTTGAATTACCCTTATTTGAGTTGTATGTAACTGTAAAGATATTAGGAGTTGAATAGAATTCAACAACTAAACCAGCTGTAAGGTATGCTAAAATGTCCCCATTAAATTCAAACGAATAGCTTCCATCATTAGTTGTATATGATGCAGTGATTGTGTTGAGTTCATCATTATTGTTTGCAAATGTATAAATTCCAGAATTTGCAGATATTGTTTTTCCTGAACGTGTATAGTAATCAACAAATTGAACTGATCCATTGCTAATTGTTGCAATAATATCAATATAATGTCCATCGTTCGCATATTTTCCTGTAGTAATTAACCTATTATTGATATATCCATAAATTCTAAGTGTTGAAAGCGTGTAACCATCAATCTTATTATAGTTAAACACGAGTTTATTACCATAATATGTGATAATTTCCCTTCCATTATAAACATAGTTACTATCAACAGTTGCTTTTGTTAATCCACTATATGCTGAATAGTCAACATTAATATCAGAAAGAACTTGATTATTAAACCATGTATTAGTTGAATATGGATCAAGTCTTGAACCCATCAAATTGCCATTTACATCAATTACATTTAAGTATGAATTGAATTCACTTGTGTTTGTTAAAACATCAACTCTAAATTTAACAAAACTTCTTCCATTATTTTCCAGTGCAAAAATTTGTTGCATAGGCTTAATTGTTGTAATTGCAAAGTTTGTTGATGATGCAGAAACATTTGTAATATCTGTTTCTGAAGATTTATTAAATATGAATGAGTTATCAAGTTTATAAGCATAACCTGGACCAAGTAAATTAATCACAAACTCACGGCCAAAGATATCTGCGTGTCCATATGAAACAAATTCAACATAATACATTGTTACATTGTTGTCATCTTTATCAACGCCAGCATAAGAGCCAAGATTAAAGAATGAATTGTTATAAACATCATCATTAATCTTGAACTTCAAGTTTGATTTAGCCATACCCAAAGCTTCATCATGAAGCAAATATCCCATACTTTCAGTTTCAAGTCTAAATACAACATGTGACTTAAACTTAACATCAACAGTTATATTGTGATAAATTCCAGTAATACTAATTTCAAAAGTTCCAAGTTTATTATTTAATTTATAACTAATATATCTGTTTCCATTTCTTGTTATCGTTCCACTAATAATTTGGCTAGCAGAATCATTCTTCGTTAAGTAATAATTTGCTTGAGACTGTGAATCTTCATATGAATATGTATAAGTATATGCCCCGCCCTTAGCATAGTTTGTAACAATAAGGGTATGATCAATTCTATATGTCTTGCCTTCGTAAGTCATAAGAATATAGTCTACAACATATCCCTTGTCTGGTGTTATTGTTAAAGTGTTTGTTGCAGTTGGAAGAATGCTATTAATTGTTGGTGTAATTGAGCCATAAGCATTTCCACTGACATATTGATCTGAACTTGTTGTAATACCTTTACTTGTAATAATACTATTTCTAATATCAGTAAAGTTTGCAACAATTTCAATAGCTTCATTTGACTGACATGAATCACTAAACAAAATGTAAACATATTTAGTTTCTGTGTGTAATCCGCCATATGAACATAAATACAGAATGAAGTTTTGATGAGTTGTCCCACTGTTATAATTCATTGTAAATGCATTATTAACATCGTAAACAACACCAGCAATATTAAATGTTGAATATGCTTTACTTGAAACATATGCTGTTGCATTTGTTGAAGTAATCTTGCTCATATCATATCTATCAGTTGTAGCATTATAACCAAGATTAAAGTTATAAGTTTTTGAACCAATTTTAATTGATGATAAGTATGAAGAAATTTCATATGTTGCTGAATTTGTTGAAATTGGATCAAATTTTGGATAGAAAGCAATTACATTAGTATTTCCATAATAGCTCAAAGCTTTTGATGCTTTTGCTTCAATATTAAATGTTGCATTTGATGAGCTTGCGCCATTTGCAGCATTTGGAACATATGAGTAACCTTGAGCTGCAGCGTTTACATGACCAGTTGTGCTATAATTAGCAAATTGATATGTAATTGTTTCAAATGTAAACTTAAGAGTACTAATTTCATTAGCAACCGCTGTTGCTGTTGTTGCCAAAGATGTTGTATCAAATGCATATGCATTAGTAATTGTAATGGTATAAGTAATAGTTCCTCTTCCATCTAAATCATCATGGTTATCAACAACTGACATTGAGTTAACATTTGATTTAACAATAGATCCATCATAAATTTTAACATTTCTATTAAATAAAGATTCACCAATTGTATTAAGAAGTTCATATGACTTCAATGCATAACCAAACTTTGTGGTAATTTTAATTACAAGAGTTGCATTCTGAATTGAATGGATTGAATTAGCACCATTAACTTCGCTGTTAGGAATGTTAATGTTTGTGTTATAAACTGAATTTGTAACAATATTTACATTTGAAATAACATTTCCAATTGAAGTTGAACCATTATAATTCAAATTTCCAATGTAACCTGTTAATGTGTCATTTAAGTAATCATATTTTTGCTTGGTTGCAGCATTTTGATTTTCAGTTCTGCTTGTTGCAAGTCCACTTGCAACTAATTGTAAATCATATTTATTAACAACCTTTCTATAAACTGCATAAATGTAATGATTTCTATCAATCTTACTATTGTTATGTGGTTGGTAAGAATTTGCTGCACCCGTGTTCTTTCCAAATTGATATCCTTCTGCATATAGTTCAATTTGAACATCTTGTGATCCATTGTTATAGAAGTATCCAATTATATTACTATTTGAATCATATTTTGCAAAAATAGTGTAATTAATTGGACTTGTAACAACATACCAACCAGCAAATGCATAATTTGTTGGCAATGCGTATTTATAAAGTGTGGTGAGAGTAATTGTGTCATCATATTTAACTTTATTTACAACACCATCAATATCTTTGTTAATTGAATGATAACTTGCTGGATTATTTGCAATGTTATTTTCATTTGTACCTGCATAGTAGTATGTATAATCGTAAATTTCTTTTCTATAATATGCAAAGAAATAGTAGTCAGTTTGATCAAAAATATCCCAATATCTAACAATTTCATTAGAACCAGTATTTCTGCTTAAATTTGAACCCAAATCATAAATGTAGTTTTTATAAGTACTATCATTTCTTGCAAACTCGTGAAGTCTGTAAGTTGTTGGAGCGGTTGAAATTAAAGCTGAATCATTCCAAGTAACTGCATCTGTTTTATTGTTGTATGCATTATCATCATAGAACTTATTACCATTATTGTAAATTGGTCTAACATATGAATTTCCTGCAGTTTGTGATCTTGAGAAAATCCAATAGAAGAAATCATATCCATATGGAAGATATGTTGAACTTCTATCGCCAGTTAAATTAAGGTTATATTTGTTATAATCAAGAACAAGTGACTTATTAAATGTAACAACAACTTTAAGCCCTTCATATTCAGCATAATTTCTGTTTATGGTAAATCTTTCATCATATTGACCATTGTTTGCATCAACATAACTTGTATTGTTACCATAACTAGAATACATAAAGTGAACTGTATATGTTTTTGGAGTGTATCTAGCATATGCATAAATATTTTGAGTATATCTGAAGTAGAATTGATTGTCTGGTGTCCATTTTTGATTATACATAATTCCATATGCATTATCATTTGAATTGAACATTGAAGTTGGACTGTTTTCAACTCTCTTATTTAAATATAAATCTGTAACACTTGCCAAAATTTCACTATTTCCATTTACAATTCCAGAAATAGTTTTTCCGCTGAGCTGCTCGTATGAAATATACCACCCATCAAATGTGTAACCATCAAGTTGAACTGTTTTAACTGTAAACAAATCATTAAACTTGAAGCTTGAAATAAGCTGTGATTTTCCACCTGTTGATTGATAGAAATCAGCATTATTTGCATATTCAATACCATCACTATGCTTTGCATCATTCAAATAAACAGTATTATTTTCAGTCCAATAATATGTAATGTTATAAGTATTTACTTCATATACTGCGTATGCGTAAATGTCTTGGTGTGTGTATGCATTGTTTGCTAAAGACTCTAATGCATATCTGTAATAGAACTCATTTCCTACTGTCCAGTTCTGGATATATTTTCCACTTGCAATGTTTGTTGGCTCTGCTGCATTAAATGTCCTGCTTCCTGCTGGACTATTTACTACATACCTACTTGCATTTTCATTGGTTACTGCACTTGTTGTTCCATTAAATGCACTTACCTTTGAAATATACCAGCCTTTAAATGTGTAACCTGTCAGTATATTAAAGTTAAATTGTTCTGTTCCTCCAAATACAACTCCTATCTTATTTGTTGTGTTGTTTTGAATTGTCTTTACTGTTGTATTGAAGTTTATTGTCTTTACTGTCTCATATTT